>JBOHAY010000356.1:0-20470 GCA_050697935.1 Gaiellaceae bacterium
GGTCTGCAAGGTGATGGACCTCGCGCTCAGGTTCGGCTGCCCGCTCATCGGGATCAACGACTCGGGCGGGGCGCGGATCCAAGAGGGCGTCGTCTCGCTCGGCGGCTACGCGGAGATCTTCTGGCGCAACGTCCAGGCCTCGGGCGTGATCCCCCAGATCAGCCTCATCATGGGCCCGTGCGCCGGCGGTGCGGTGTACTCGCCGGCCATCACCGACTTCGTGCTGATGGTGGAGGAGACCTCGTACATGTTCATCACCGGCCCCGACGTCGTGAAGACGGTGACCGGCGAGGACGTCTCGTTCGAGGAGCTAGGCGGGGCAGGCACGCACGCGACGAAGTCGGGCGTCGCGCACTTCACCGCTCCCGACGAAGAGACGTGTCTCGAAGAGGCGCGCTATCTGCTCTCGTTCCTCCCGCAGAACAACCTCGACCCGCCGCCCTATGCGCCGCCCGCTGATCCGATCGATCGAGAGGAAGCCTCGCTCGATACGATCATCCCGGACCTCCCGAACAATCCCTACGACATGAAGGGCGTCATCGAGCGCGTCGTCGACGACGGAGAGTTCCTCGAGGTGCACGCGCACTGGGCCGAGAACATCGTCTGCGGCTTCGCACGACTGGGCGGGCACGCAATCGGTGTCGTGGGCAATCAGCCCGGCGCGCTCGCGGGCGTGCTCGACATCGACGCCTCGGTGAAAGCCGCGCGCTTCGTTCGCACGTGCGACGCCTTCAACATCCCGCTCCTGACCTTCGTCGATGTTCCGGGATTCCTGCCGGGGACGGCGCAGGAGTGGGGCGGGATCATCCGCCACGGCGCCAAGTTGCTCTACGCCTACGCGGAAGCGACGGTGCCGAAGCTCACCGTGATCACACGCAAGGCGTACGGCGGCGCGTACGACGTCATGTCGTCCAAGCACATCCGCGCCGACTTCAACGTCACCTGGCCGACCGCCGAGGTGGCGGTGATGGGGCCGGAAGGCGCGGTGAACATCGTCTTCCGCCAGGAGCTGGCCGAAGCCGACGACGCCGAGGCCCGCCGCGACGAGCTCATCGCCGACTACAAGGAACGCTTCGCGAACCCGTACACGGCCGCCGAGCGCGGCTACGTCGACGACGTCATCCAGCCGCGGCGCACGCGACCGGTGCTGATCTCGGCGCTCGAGACCGCGCTCACGAAGCGCGAGCCGAAGCCGAAGCGCAAGCACGGGAACATTCCGCTCTGACGCCTACTGGACCGCGCGAAGTGGCAGCCGCGTGTGAATTCGCCAGCGGGCCGCGTCCGGCTCGACTTCCTCGACGAGTAACACCTCGCGTGCTTCTGCGGCGATCGGCAGTCGAGGCAGGACATCGGCCTCGGCCTCGTCGAGGATCTCGGCTGCGCCTTCTGCGGTGGTGATGTGGGGAACGATCACGTCGAATGCTCCCTCGCCTCAATGACGGCCTCGATGAGGCGCACGAGGGGATCCGCCGGGTCTGGTGCGAGGTAGAGCACGTCTGGGAACCGGGCCGTGGTCCGGAGGACGAACGCGAAGCTCCCGAACGAATCGAACAGTGACGTCAGCTCCTGGACGAGCGAGCTGTCGATGCTCGATGGTGGCACGAAGGGGATGACGAGGGTGACGTGCGGTGGACTCCGTTCGACGGCTTTGAGGAGCATGTGCGCTCGCGCCACTCGTCAATTGCGGCGGCGACCTCAGGAGCGGCGACGATGAGTGCGCTACGAAGTGCGGCTTCAACCATCCGAGCCCGCGAATAAGCGCAGTCGCGCCACCCGCTCTGCGTCGTCCACAAGAGACGAGTCCGCAGCGAGCAGCAGTGGTAGCGCGAGTCGCGCCTGGACGCGCGCGTCGTCGTCGCGACCAAGCGCCGCGTACTCCTCGGCGAGCTCCTCGTGGAACCAGCCATCGGGAGCGCCCTCGCGCTCGGCCCACACAATTGCCTGTTCGAGCAGCGGCACGGCCTCGCCGGGCCGGTCGAGTGCCCGCAGGGTCTTCCCGACCGCGTACCGCGCGATCTCGATCGCCGAGGCGTTCGCTCGATCCTGTTCTCGGGCCCGCAGAGCGCGTTCGAATGCATCGAGAGCGCCTGCGAACTCCCCCGCCTCGTACAGCTCCCAGCCGAGGTTGTTGAGCAGCGGCCCGAGCCAGTACGCGGCTTCGTCGTGCTCTTCGGCGAGATCGATCCCGCGCTGGGTCCAGGCGACGAAGCCGTCGCGGTCCGGTGCGGCGAGCGCCGCCATGTGTGCCGCATCGACGGCGATGAAGTGCTCGCCGGCTTCGAGTGCAACGGCAAACGCTGACTCGAACAACGGCAATGCCGCCTCGACCTTCCCGCTCGAGCGGCGGAGTCGCCCACGCTCGAGGTCGATTCGCGTTCGGGCGAGCTCGCTAGCGCCGGCGAGATTCTCTGCTGCCTCGATGAGCCGCTCGCCGGCGTCGAAGTCGCCGCGCAGGCCCTCGACGCGAGCGAGCTGGGTCAGCACTTCGGCGCGAGCCTCGACGGACGTTTCCCGTGCCAGCTCAGCTTCAAATCGTGCCTTGGAGGCGTCGAGGTCGTCGAAATCCCAGAGTGGTCGGAGGCGATCGTCCACGTCGGTATCCCGCCGGAGCGTACGCGGCCACGAGGACTACGGGACCATCACGATCCTTGCGGCCGTCGCCGAGTGCCACGACTGGAGCTGCTTGACGACCGCGGTACGATCCTATATTTCTTAGGCAATGCCTAAGCAGAATCTCTCAGCTGCCGAAGCGGCTCGAGCTCTCGGGATCTCGCTCGACACGCTGCGACGTTGGGACCGAGCAGGGAAGATTCGCGTCGAGCGAGACTCCGCGAACCGACGGGTCGTACCCGCTGCCGAGGTCGAGCGGCTCAAGGGAGGCGAGGCGTCGGAGCAGTTCTCTGCGCGCAACCGGTTTCGTGGAGTCGTCCGTGTGGTGACCGTCGAGGGGCTCCTGGCGCAGATCGAGATCGACGTCACCGAGCCTTCCCGCGTCGTCGCGATCATCACGCGTGAGTCGGCCGAACAGCTCGGCTTGAAGCCGGGCATGAGCGCGGCGGGCGTCGTGAAGGCCACCTCGGTGATGGTGGAACGGTGACCGGGCGCCTCGTGGTCGCGGGCTTCGTCGCGGCAGCCCTCGCGGCCGTCGCGTCGGCACTGGCGCTCGCGGTTCCCGCTAGAGATGACGCTGCCACTGCGCGCCCAGTCGTACTCGCGGCAGCGTCACTCACCGAAGTGCTGCCTCGGATCGTGCCCGAAGCGAGCTACTCGTTCGGGAGCTCGAACTCGCTCGCCGAGCAGATTCGCCGGGGTGCGCCGTTCGACGTCTACCTCTCGGCCAGTCCGATCTACACACAGGCGCTGAAGCAGGAGGGCCTGGTGCGCAAGCCCGTAGCTTTCGCGACGAACTCGCTCGTCGTCATCGTGCCCCGCTCGAACCCGGCGAGGATCAAGACGATCTTCGACCTCGCGAAGCGTCCGACGCTACGGCTCGTCGTAGCCGGGCCGAAGGTCCCGATCGGTCTCTACACGCGCGATGTGCTCAAGCGTCTCGGGCTGCTCAGGGTGTTGAAGAAGATTGTGAGCCTCGAGCCCGACGTGAAGGGCATTGTCGGGAAGGTCGCGCTCGGCCAAGCCGACGCGGGCTTCGTGTACCGGACCGACATCGCACCCGTTGCCTCACGAGCGCGCGCCATCTCGATTCCGGCACGAGCGCAGCCGACCGTGGTCTACGAGCTCGCGATCGCGGAAAAGCCTGTGAGCCTCGAGGCGTCGCAGGACTTCGTGATCGCGGTCCTGGGGCCTGATGGACGACGAGCGCTGAAAACCGCCCGCTTCGGGATTCCGTGAGGCGCTCTCCGTTCGTCGCAGTGCTGGTCGCGGCGACGGTCGTTTCGCTCACGTTCCTTGCGATCCCGATCGTGGCGATCTTCGCCGAGCTTTCGTTCAAGGAGCTCGTCGAAGGGCTGACGAGCGACGTCGCCCGCGACGCGTTGCGCGTCACCGCCGAGACCAATCTCATCGCCATGGCGCTCATCCTCCTCTTCGGCACGCCGACTGCGTACCTGCTCGCGTCCCGACGGTTTCGCGGGCGCGCCGCGCTCGTCACGCTCGTGGAGCTGCCGCTCGTCTTGCCACCGGCTGTCGCAGGCATCGGTCTACTCGCCGCTTTCGGGCGACTCGGTCTCCTCGGAGGAACGCTCGAGGCGCTCGGCATCGAGATCGCGTTCACCAAGATCGCCGTCGTCCTCGCCGTGACGTTCGTCGCGAGTCCGTTCTACGTGCGGACTGCAATCGCGGCGTTCGAGGGCGTCGATGCCGATCTGGTGGCGGCGTCCCGCACGCTCGGCGCGGGACCTGGACGAACATTCCTCCGGGTCGCGCTGCCGCTCGCTGCCGCAGGTCTGGGCGCTGGAGCGGCGCTCGCGTTTGCCCGCGGTCTCGGCGAGTTCGGCGCGACGATCATGTTCGCCGGCTCGCTTCAGGGAGTGACTCAGACGCTCTCGCTCGCCGTGTATCAGGAGTTCGACGTCGACTTCGACAACGCCCTCGCGATCGGCGCGCTGCTCGTGGTCGTCAGCGCACTCGTCCTCTTCCTCGCAAAGGTGGTTCGCCCGTGGAGAGTCTTCGCCTCGAGATCGACCACGGCCTCCGCTCCTTTCGCCTCTCGGTAGACCTCGACATCGGAGCCGAGACGGTTGCTCTGGTCGGGCCGTCGGGCGCGGGGAAGTCGAGCGTTCTTCGCTGCATCGCGGGGCTGCTCCGTCCCGATACCGGGCTCGTGGCGTTCGCTGGCCAGACGTGGCTCGACACGTCTCGGGGTCTCGATCTGCCACCCGAGCGTCGGCGGGTCGGCTACGTGTTTCAGGAGTACGCGCTCTTTCCCCATCTCGACGTCCGCGCCAACGTCGAGTACGGGGCGCGCGACCGACGAGCGGTACCGGAGCTCCTGGAGCGCCTCCGGATCGCACACGTCGCTCGTGCTCGGCCGGCCGAGATCTCCGGTGGGGAGCGACAGCGCGTCGCCCTGGCCCGCGCACTTGCCCGGGCGCCCGACGTTCTCCTTCTCGACGAGCCGCTGTCGGCGCTCGATGCCCACACGAGGGCAACCGTGCGCTCGGAGCTTCATGAGGTGCTTCGAGCTCTCCGGATGCCGACGCTCCTCGTCACTCACGACTTCGATGACGCGGCGACCCTTGCGCAGCGCGTCGGTGTGCTCGTCGACGGAAGGGTGCTGCAGATCGGAACGCCCGACGAGCTCGTCGCGGTGCCCGCCGATCCCTTCGTGGCGAGCTTCGCGGGTGCGAATCTCCTGGTCGGCGTCGCTCGTGCCGCAGCCAACGGCTTGACGGAGGTCGTACTCGATGATGGAGGCACCGTCTGGACGACCGACTCGGGCTCCGGGCACGTCGCGGTTGCCGTCTACCCGTGGGAGGTGTCGCTCTCGGTGGAGACGCCCGATGACTCTGCGCAGAACCACGTCCGGGCGCCGATCGCATCGCTGGCACCGCTCGGAAATCGCGTCCGCGTCCGGATCGGGCCACTCACCGCCGAAGTCACCGCCCAGTCGGCGGAGAGGCTCGGGCTTCGCGAGGGAAAGGTCGTCGTCGCTTCGTTCAAGGCGACCGGTACCAGGCTTCTCCCAGTCGCGTAGTCTGGCCCGATGGAGCTCGAGGTCTCGCCGCCGCTTCCCGAGTCGGCCTTGCTGGCGTTGCAGCGAGCCATGGCGACCGCCGGAGTCCGGCTCGAATCGGCTCCGGCAGCGTACGGGTCGGCTTGGAGGAAGACGGCCGCGTGCGAGGCGGTCGAGCCTCTGCCCCTCCGCTCGTCCTACGCGCCCTCGCCGCGCAGAACCCGTGGTGCGACGCGCGCGTAGTCGAGGCCCGAGACCCATGTCGCGACGAACGCAGCGAAGAGCGCCCACCAGGCCACGTCGTCGTTCCATGCTCCCGCCGCCGCGAGACCCGCAACCGTGGCTGCGAGCGCCTGCGCCCACGTCTTCAGGCGCCCCAGATCGCGTGCGCCGAGCACGACACCGCGTTCGACCGCGGCAAGGCGGAGACCGGATACGAGGATCTCGCGAACGACGATGAGCGCGACCATCCACGCCGGGGCTACGCCCTCGCCGATCAGCATCACGAGCGCGGCGAGGATGAGCACCTTGTCCGCGACGGGGTCGAGGAGCTTCCCCAGCGAGGAGCTGATTCCGCGGCGGCGGGCGAGCCATCCATCGATCTGGTCGGTGGCCATCGCGACGACGAACACTGCGGTCGCCCAGTACGCGTGATTGGGGAAGTCCCAGGCGAAGAGGAGCACGACCAGCGGGACAGCGGCGACCCGCGCGACCGTGAGCTGATCTGGGAGGCTCACCGTTGGGGAGAATACGCGTCCCGTGCCGGTCTTCACCAAAGTCCTCGTTGCCAACCGCGGCGAGATCGCCGTGCGGATCTTCCGCACGCTGCGCGAGCTCGGGATCGGCACGGTCGCCGTCTATTCGGAAGTTGACCGCTCGAGGCTCCATGTCCTTCGAGCAGACGAGGCGTACCTCATCGGTGCCGGCCCGGCGGCCGAGTCCTATCTTCGCGGCGATCGCATCGTCGAGGTGGCGCTGCGTTCGGGGGCAGAGGCGATTCATCCCGGCTACGGCTTTCTTGCGGAGAACGCCGACTTCGCACGCCAGGTCGAGAGGGCCGGGCTCGTCTGGATCGGCCCGCCGCCTGAAGCGATCGAGGCCATGGGGTCGAAGATCGCCGCGCGTGAGCGCATGCGGTCGGCCGGCGTGCCGATTATTCCCGGGACGACCACGCCAGCCGAGACCATGCACGATGCCCTCGCTGCCGCACTCGAGATCGGCTTCCCGGTCGCGATCAAGGCGTCCGCGGGCGGCGGCGGCAAAGGGTTGCGAATCGCCCGAGCCGAAGAGGAGATCGAGCGTGCCTACGACTCAGCTCGCCGCGAGGGAGAGGCGTACTTCGCCGACTCCGCGGTCTACCTCGAGCAGTACCTCGACGATCCGCGGCACGTCGAGGTGCAGGTTCTCGCCGACCATCACGGCAACGTCATTCATCTCGGCGAACGGGACTGCACGATCCAACGGCGGCATCAGAAGCTGGTCGAGGAGACCCCGTCGCCCGCTGTCGACAACGCGCTTCGGGCGAGAATCGGTGAGATCGCGGTCGCTGCGGCGCGCGCGGTCGGATACCGCTCGGCGGGGACGATCGAGGGTCTGCTCGCCCCGGACGGGTCGTACTACTTCCTCGAGATGAACACCCGCGTGCAGGTCGAGCACACGGTGACCGAAGCCGTCACGGGGATCGACATCGTCCGCGAGCAGATCATGATCGCCGCTGGGCAACCGATCTCGGTCGGCCAGGACGACGTCGTTCTGCGAGGGCACGCGATCGAGTGCAGGATCAACGCCGAAGACGTCACGCGCGGGTTCCTGCCGTCGCCGGGGCGGATCACGGCCTATCGGGAGCCGGCAGGAATCGGTGTGCGTGTCGACTCGGGTGTGGTGGTCGGTGACGAGATCTCGGATCTCTACGACCCGATGATCGCCAAGCTGATCGTTCACGACGTCGATCGCGAACGCGCGCGGCACCGGATGTTGCGCGCCCTCGGCGAATTCGTGATCGAAGGGCCCTCGACGCTTCTCGGCTTCCACCGGGCGCTCCTCGGAACCGCATGCTTCATCGAGGCCGAGACGTGCGACGGCATCGTCGAGTCCGAGGAGCTTGCGAAGCGCGCACAAGAGCTCGATCAGTTGTCTCATGAGAGAACAAGCGTAGCGTCGACCACGGACGGTGCTTCCGTCAGAATGCGGCAGCAGCTCGTCGCCGTCGAGCTCGACGGACGACGGCACGAGGTTCGCTTGCATACGGCAGCACCACCGTGGGCAGAGCTCGCGCGTCGTCACAAAGAGCGAAGCAAGGGGCTCGCTGGCTCTGAGACCGGAGCGGTCGTCAGTCCTATGCAAGGAACGGTGCTCGCCGTAACTGTCGCGGACGGCGACGCGATCCAGGCTGGCGGCCTTATCTGCGTTGTCGAAGCCATGAAGATGGAGAACGAGATCGTCTCTCACCGCGACGGCATCGTCTCGGGACTGGGCGTGGCTGCGGGCCAGCAGATCACCAGCGGGGAGCTCATCTGCGTCGTGACGAGCCCGTGACCAGCGGGCGCTGCTCCGAGATGTCGTTGGAGGCCGGCGAATCCCTGGCGGCGACTGCGACGACCGCGGAACACTGGCTGCTCGTCGAGGTGCCCGGGAGCTGGCCGCGAGAAGTGTCCGCGGACGGAGTGCTCCCCGCGCCGGCGCACGAAGCAGTGACCCGGTGGCAGGAGCGGACGCCGAGCTCGAGGCTCCTCTTCATCCGCCGCCCTGGACGGGCGGCCGGTCGTTCGCTCGCTTTCATGATCCACGCGTCGGAGACGACGACCGACGTACGGCGAATCGAGCTCGCTGCCCCGGCTGATCTCGCCGACGTGGACCTCGAGCGCGATGGCGACCGGGTCGACCGGCAGCTCGTGCTCGTTTGTGGCCACGGATCTCGAGATACGTGCTGCGCACTCCGAGGCGTGGCGGTCTACGGCGCGCTGGCCGAGGTTCTGGATGGCGACACGGAACTCTGGGTCTCGTCCCACCAGGGCGGACATCGCTTTGCAGCGAACGTGCTCGTTCTTCCTGCGGGGCTTCAGTTCGGCCGGATCGAGCCCGGCGAGGCGGCGTTCGTTGTGCGCGATGCGCTGTCGGGCCGCATCGAGCTCGATCGCTACCGTGGGCGCACGTGCTACCCGTCGGCGGCGCAGGCGGCCGAGCGGGTCGTCCGCGAGAAACGGGGACTGGAACGCGTAGCGGATCTTCAGCTCGTGGGGATCGAGACGGCGGCGGTTCGGCTCCACAGCCAGGACGGCTCCGAGTACGACGTGGCGGTCGACGAGATCGTAGGGCCGAGTGTGCCGGCCAGTTGCGGAGTCGAACCGGAGCCGCAGAAGGGCTTCAGCGCACGGATCGTCTGACGCTCCCGGGCGTGCCCTAGGGACGTAGTCGGTACGTGTTGTCGGTGATCCACACGAGGACTTCGTCCAACTCGTCCGGTGGCTTGCCGACTGCGATGAGCGTTCCGAAGACCACATGCACCCAGCTGTCGGCGACCAGTGCGCCGCGCGCCGACATCACGCCTTTCCACGACGCGCCAGGCTCGAGGATCGACGGCAGCTCCGGTTCGAACAGCGTCGCTGCGCGCGCTGCGGGGAGCGTCTGATCCTTGTTTCGCTTCTCGAGCTCGTCCGGCTCGCCCGTCTTGAACAGCTGTAGCCCGAAGGTACCGTCCGGGGTCGCGCCGGGATCGAGCTCCCAGGCGATCGACGACGCGTTCTCGACCCCGACTCTCGCTCGCCACCCCGTTTGCGTGACCTCCAGCGAGCCCACCGTGAACACGACTTGCTCGCTGGAGGACCCGTACACCTCGCGCCACTCGAGCTCGACCTTCTGGGGGCCGGCGGCGACGCTCGCGACGGGCACGTCCTCGGCGCCAGTCCGCCTCGTCGCGTTCGAAGCGAGCGCGAAGCCTGCCAGGGTTGCGCCGAGAGCGACGAGGACGATGATCGTGGTCCGACTCACGTTGCGGCATGCTCGCATACGTCGCTGCCGACCCCTGGACGCGCTGGCCGGATAGACTCGCCCGCGCTTTGGACCTTTACGAGTACCAGGGAAAAGCGCTCTTTCGCCGGTACGGGATCCCGACTTCGGACGGCCGGCTGGCGACGACGCCCGAGGAGGCGCGCGCCGCGGCGGAGGAGCTGGGGCTTCCTGTGGTCGTCAAGGCGCAGGTGCTCACGGGTGGTCGTGGCAAAGCCGGAGGCATCAAGCTCGCCGAGAGCGCTGACGATGCCGAGGCTCGGGCTGCGGACATTCTCGGCATGGACATCCGAGGCCACACGGTCACGAAAGTGTGGATCGAGCGCGCGTCGGACATCGAGCGCGAGTACTACCTCTCGCTCACGTTCGATCGGAGTGCGAAGAAGCCCCTGTTCATGTTCACGACACAGGGCGGCATCGACATCGAAGAGGTCGCAGCAACGAACCCCAAGGCGCTCGTGCGTCTCCACGTCGATCCGCTCGAGGGCTGCCATCCGTGGCATGGGCGTCGGATCGTCTACGACGGCGCTGTCGCCGATCCAGGCGAGCAGAAGCAGATCGCGGCCATCGTCGGGAAGCTCTACGACGCCTTCCTGGGCTGCGAGGCGATGCTGTGCGAGATCAATCCGTTGATCGTCACTCCCGAGGGAGAGGTTCGCGCGCTCGACTCCAAGTTCACCGTCGACGACAACGCGCTCTTCCGCCACGCGGACATCGCCGAGATGCGGGACGTCGGTGCCGCGGATCCGCTCGAGGCGCTCGCGCGCGAGAAAGGCGTGACGTACGTAAAGCTCGACGGCGACGTCGGCGTCATCGGAAACGGCGCGGGTCTCACGATGTCCTCCGTGGATGTCGTCACGTTCGTGGGCGGGCGACCGGCGAACTTCTGCGATCTCGGTGGAGGGGGAGACGCTCAGGGCGTAGTGGATGCGCTGGAGGTGATCACGAGCGATCCCCAGGTTCGCGCGATCTTCTTCAACATCTTCGGCGGCATCACGCGCTGCGACGAGGTCGCGCGCGGCATCTTGCAGGCCGTCGAGCAGATGGGGATCGCATACCCGATCGTCGTCCGACTCGACGGGACGAATGCCGAGGAGGGTCGCGCGATCCTGCGCGAGGCAGCACTTCCGAGCCTTCACGCCGAGGCGACCATGCTCGACGGCGCGCGGCGGGCAGTGGAGCTGGCGGGCTGATGGCGGTCTTGGTCGACACCGACACTCGCCTGGTTGTTCAGGGGCTCACCGGCTCGGAGGGCCGTTTCCACGGCTTGCGCAATCGATCGCACGGAACCAGCGTCGTTGCCGGTGTCACGCCGGGCAAGGGCGGCCAGGACGTCGAGGGGATTCCCATCTTCGACACGGTGGCCTCAGCGGTCGCGGAGACGGATGCGAACACCGCCATGGTCTTCGTGCCGGCGCCGTTCGCCGCGGATGCGATGTACGAGGCGATCGCGGGTGGCATACGGACCGTCATCTGCATCACCGAGGGTGTTCCGGCGCACGAGATGCTGCGGATCCACGCCCACATCCAGGGTCTCGACGTGACCCTCATCGGCCCCAACTGTCCCGGCGTACTCTCTCCGGGGAAGGCGAACGTCGGGATCATCCCGGCGGAGATCTTCCGCGACGGCGCCGTCGGGCTGGTCTCGCGCTCGGGAACGCTCACGTACCAGATCGGCCACGAGCTGACCCAGCTCGGGCTCGGGAATTCGACGATCGTCGGGATCGGCGGAGACCCGGTCGTTGGATCGTCGTTCCTCGAGATCCTGGCGCTGTTCGAAGCCGACTCACAGACCGAGCAGGTCGTGATCGTCGGCGAGATCGGCGGCGACGAGGAGGAGAAGGCCGCCGCTTTCATCGAATCGGAGATGACGAAGCCGGTCGTCGCTTACATCGCGGGGTTCACCGCTCCGCCCGGGAAGACGATGGGGCACGCGGGCGCGATCATCTCGGGCTCGGCCGGAACGGCACAGGCGAAGAAGGAAGCACTCGAGGCCAAGGGCATCCGCGTCGGCACGACGCCGACCGAGACGGCGCAGTTGGTCGCCGAGATCGCCGCCGCGTAGCTCGACTCGCCTTTTGCGTCTACCGATACGCTCGGTCAATGTCCGCGCAGCCGATCTCGTTTGCGCGCGGCGCTCCGGCGCCCGAGTTGATTCCGGCTGCGGAGCTCGCCGAGTGCGCGTATGCGATCGCACAGCGCGAGGGCGCGAAGATCTTCGCCTACGGTTCGGGTGCGGGATACGCACCGCTTCGTGAGTGGGTCGCCGCGCGTCATGGCGTCTCGTCGAGCAGGGTCGTTCTCACGGTCGGCGGGCTCCAGGGATTCGCGTTCTACGCCGCGGAGCAGCTTGCCCGTCGGCCCGGCCGGGTACTCGTGGAGGCGCCGAGCTACGACCGGCCGTTGAAGATCCTCGCCCGCGACGGCGCCGAGATAGTGGCGCTCCGCATGGATGAGGAGGGGCTCGACCCGGACGCGCTCGAGGCGGAGCTGCGCGGCCGTTCGGAGCCGCCGTCGTTCCTGTACACCATTCCGACGTTCCAGAATCCGAGCGGCCGATCGCTCTCGACCGAACGCCGGTGGCGCATCGTGGAGATCGCGCGCGCTCACGGGCTCGCGGTGCTCGAGGACGACCCGTATGGGCTTGTCCGCTACGAGGGCGAGGCTCCCCCGAGCATGCACGATCTCGAAGGGGGCGAGCTCGTCACGTATACGTCGTCGTTCTCGAAGACCGCGGCTCCTGGTCTCCGCGTCGGGTACTTCGTGCTCCCGGTCGGCACCGCCGCGGCGTTCGAGGAGCGCGCTGTCTCGACCTACATCTCGCCACCGTTCCTGGCGCAGGCGACGATCTCGGAGTTCATCGAGCGCGGCCAGTTCGAACCGAACCTCGTGCGCGTCTGCGCCGAGTTGCGCGCCCGGCGCGACGCGATGATCGGCGCTCTCGAGCGGAGCTTCCCGCCCGGTTCGTCATGGAGTCGACCCGAAGGCGGCTATTTCCTCTGGCTCGAGCTGCCGGACGGCGTGGCGACGGACGACCTCGTCGGACGGGCTGAGCCCGCGGGAGTCGTGTTCGTGCGCGGGGAGGACTTCTTCACGCGCGGCTCTGGCCGTGGGCTCGGCGAGGCTCGGCTCGCCTACAGCTACGAGACCCCGGAGCGGATCACCGAGGGGATCGAGCGTCTCGCCGGGCTCCTGGAGGGGTGAGGCCGGGCCCAGTAACGGGCAGGCCGTGCCCGCCCCCTACGTCGCTGACGCGCGCCGCTTGCGCCGGTCGCGCAGCTGATCGAAGAGGTAGCCGGCCGCGAAGCCGAGCCCGACGCACAGAAGGATGAGCACGAGGAGCGAGATCCTGGCCGAGAAAAAGACGAAGCTGACCTCGACCTCGTCGCGATTGAACAAGACGATGAGAATCGCGTAGACGGCGACGACGCTGAACACGATCAGCTTCCAGGGCGTGTCCTTCTCCGGCGTCCCTTGCACGCCGGGATATTAGGCCGCGTGGCCGACCGCGACCGGCGACAGCGGTCGCGGGACTAGCCGTGGCTGGCGAGGTGGTGACAGAGACCCGGCGGTCGCGGCCCGAAACGTCGGGCACGGAACGTTGCCCGCGAGCGCGCACAACCCCTCGCGCCGGAAGAAGCAATCGTCGCAGGTGACCTCTGTTCTCTTCTTTGCCGCCATCTAATTTGGAGGCCGCCCCTCGCCGACCAGCCAGCATTCTTGCGCTCCGGTCGGGGGGAGACAACCCCCCTCAGGATGAAACACCCGCAATTTGCGCCTGTTGTCAGACGCGGCGAAGTGCCTGCAAAATCAGCACTTTAGGTCGGACGTTGTCAGGGTCCGCAACGCCTGTTGAAAACTCTCAACAGGGATGACCGTGAGTCCTTCCGCATTCTCGCGCGCTCCATCGGCGTTCCTACCCGCGGGAACGACGAAGAAATCCACATCCGCGCGACGCGCTCCGATCGTCTTCTGCTTGATCCCTCCTATCGGGAGGACCGTGCCGTCGAGCGCGAGCTCGCCTGTGGCTGCGACCTTGCATCCATGGGTGACGTTGCGTCCCAGCTTGCGGGCGATCTCGAGCGCAAATGGGAGCCCGGCAGATGGGCCGCCGATGCGACCGAGGTCGATGTCCACATCGAACGGGAGCTCGACATCGGCTTGCTGGTCCACCGTGATTCCGACGATTGGCCGGTCCGGCTCGGTCGGGCTCGCAACCGTGCGCACGGTCACCTCGACTGCTTTCCCGTCGCGGCGGACGGTCAGTCGGACGTCGTCGCCGGGTGCTCGCCGCCCTATCTCGCGGCGCAACTCTGCGGGAGTGCGCACGGGGGCGCCGTCCACCGCGACGATGACGTCGCCAGTGTCGACCTTCGCGGCGGCGGGAACGTCGGACGCGACGCCGATCACGAGCGCTCCACGCGGTGTGGCTTGGACGTCGTATCCGAGTGCACGCAGCGCCACCACGGATGCGATCTGCTCGGATCGCGCCATGTCGGCGGCGTTCTGCCTGTCTCGCTCCTCGTCGGTCGTACCCGGCGCCAGAAGCGCCTGTTCCGGAAGGACAGTCGAGCCCTCCGGGCGCGTAAACGGCAGCAGCTGCTCGAGCACGCGGGCCCTTCGAACGTACAGATCCACGTAGTAGACGTCGCCGCTTCCGCTGGGTCGGCTCCCTTCGACCACGACGCGACCGGCAAGCGGCTTGGCCTTGTCCGGCGTGAGAATGAACTCGTCCCCCGGGACCGTCCAGAGCACGAGTGCCGCCGCGAGGCCGAGCGCGCCGAGCACGACGGCGACGATCGATAAGCGCTTCACGCGAGTCCGGCTCAGAGCCCGCGCGCGGCTCCGCCGTCGACGAAGATGACCGTGCCGCTGACGTAGGACGCCTGTTCCGAGCAGAGGAAGGCGACGACGTCGCCGATCTCGCGACTCGTGCCGAGCCTGCGCAGCGGGATCTCTTGAAGGTCATCGTCTGACGGGCCATCGGGATGCAGCTCACGAATGCGGTCCGTGTCGATGCTTCCGGGTGCGATCGAGTTGACGGTGATGCCCTGCGGGCCGACCTCGCGCGCGAGCGACTTGGCCCAGCCGATGACTCCAGGGCGGACGACGTTCGAGAGCACCAGGTTGTCGATCGGCTCGCGCACCGTGCTCGACGTGATGTTCACGATCCGTCCGCGCCCGCTCTTCTCGAGGTACGGCAGGCAGAGGCCCGTCAAGCGAACGATCGAGACCAAGAGGAGCTCGACGGCCCCCTCGACCTGCTCGGCGTCGAGCCCTCGCGCCGTCGCTCGAGGTGGCCCACCGGAGTTGTTCACCAGGATGTCGACGCCGCGGTAGGTCTCCACGGCTCTCTCGACCAGCCGCTCGGCGTCGCCCACACTGGTGACGTCGCCGGTGACTGCGATTCCGCCGATCCGTTGCGCCTCGCGCTCGAGCAGCTCTCCGCGCCGGGCAAACATCACGACGTTCGCGCCTTCCTCCCTGAGGGACTCCGCGATGCCCAGGCCCATCCCCGAGGACGCTCCGCAGACGATCGCCGTCCTGCCGGCAAGCCCGAGATCCATCGCTACCTCCTCTTCAACACGCCGACGACCTCACGCACCGCGGCTGCGGACGCGCGCAACATCCTCTTCTCCTCGGCGGCGAGCCTAAGTAAGACGACCTCCTCGACGCCCGCGGCGCCCAGCTTCGCCGGGACGCCCATGTACAGCCCGTCGATCCCGTACTCGCCCTCGAGGTACACGGTGCAGGGAAGCACGCGCTTCTCGTCGAGGCAGATCGAGTCGACCATCTGAGCGGCTGCCGCGCCCGGCGCGTACCAGGCCGATGTGCCGAGGAGGCTCACGAGCTCGCCTCCGCCGAACCTCGTGCGGTTCACGAGCTTGCCGATGCGGCTCTTCGACATGAGCTCGCCGAGCGGGATTCCGCCGACGTTCGTGGCCGAGACGACGGGAACCATCTGGTCACCGTGGCCTCCGAGAACGACTGCGGTGACATCCTTGACCGAGACGTCGAGCTCCTGCGAGATGAACGTTGCGAAGCGGGCCGTGTCGAGGATGCCGGCCATGCCGACGACTCGGTTTTTCCGAAACCGCGAGACAGCCTTCGCAACGTGGCACATTGCGTCGAGAGGATTCGAGACGACGACGAGGATCGCTTTCGGAGAGTGACGCACGGCCTCCTTCGTCACCGCCGAGACGATCGCCTCGTTCGTCGTCACGAGGTCGTCGCGGCTCATTCCTGGCGACCGAGGCTTCCCGGCGGTGATCACGATCACGTCCGAGTCGGCCGACTCCTCGTAGGCGTTCGAGCCCGTGATCGTCGGCTCGTATCCGAGCACCGCGCCCGCCTGGTTCATGTCGAGCGCCTTGCCCTGCGGATAGTTCGGGATGATGTCGACGAGCACGACCTCCGCGTAGTCCAGTCGCGCGAGCTCCTGCGCGCAGGTTGCCCCCACGTTCCCGGCCCCGACGACTGTGATCTTCTTTCGCATTTGCCCGTCTCTCCAGTTTCCTAGCCGAACACGCGGTCAGCGAGTTTGGCAATGATCGCATCCGCGAACTCCGAGGTTCCGACCGCGCTCGGGTCGTCCCGCGACGGCTTCAGGTCATACGTCACGTATGCACCTTCTGCGATGACGGATGCGACTGCGCTCTCCAGCTGCGCTGCGGCCGCGACTTCGCCGAGGTGCTCGAGCATGAGCTTTCCGGAGAGGATCATTGCCGTCGGGTTCACCTTGTTCAACCCTTTGTACTTGGGCGCAGAGCCGTGCGTCGCCTCGAACACGGCTGCCCGCGTGCCGATGTTCGCTCCGGGTGCCACGCCGAGCCCACCCACCAGACCCGCGGTGAGATCGCTGACGATGTCGCCGTAAAGGTTCGGGAGGACGAGGACGTCGAACTCCTCCGGGCGCTGGACGAGCTGCATGCAGAGCGCGTCGACGAGCACCTCGCGCGGCTCGATGTCCGGGAAGTCCTTCGCCACCTCGCGAAAGACGGAGAGGAAGAGGCCGTCGGTGAACTTCATGATGTTCGCTTTCATCACTCCGGCGACCTGCCGGCGCCCGTGTGCGCGGGCGTACTCGAATGCGAAGCGGATGATTCGCTCGGAGGCCGCTTCGCTAATCGACTTCACCGAGATCCCCGACCCGGCCGCAATCTGTCGCGGCTGCAGCTCGTTCAGCATCGCTATGACTCGCGCTGCGTCGGCGCTGCCCGCCTCGTACTCGATCCCGGCGTAGAGGTCCTCTGTGTTCTCGCGCACGATCACGAGGTCGACGTCCTGATAGCGCGTGCGCACCCCGGCATACGTCTTGCATGGGCGTAGGCACGCGTAGAGCTCGAGCTCGTGGCGAAGGGCGACGTTGACCGAGCGAAATCCCGTGCCGATCGGCGTGGTGATCGGCCCCTTCAGCGCCACCCGATTCGCTTTCACCGAAGCAAGCGTCTCCTCGGGGAGCGGCGTGCCTGCCTCCTCCATGACGTCGACGCCGGCCTGGCGGACGTCCCAGTCGAACACGACACCGGTCGCCTCGAGCACGCGCCGCGTTGCTTCGGTGAGCTCTGGGCCTGTCCCGTCGCCGGGGATGAGAGTAACGCTATGGCCCATTCGCGCGGCCGATCGTACCTGCGCCCGGCGTCTTCGCAGATCGAGATTCGCTCGCACAATCTCGATCGCGGAACCTTGAAGGCGACCGCTGTCGCCGTCGCCGCGTCTCCGTAGCTTGGGCGTCTCCTGTCGAATCCCGGTCAGGTAGCGTCCTGTGAGGATGAGCGAGACGATCGACTTCAAGCCGGGCCTCGAGGGCGTCGTCGCGGTTGAGACCGAGATTGCGGAGCCTGATCGCGAGGGTGGCGCGCTCCGCTATCGCGGCGTCGACATCGAGGAGCTCGTCGGTCATGTCCCGTACGAGAAGGTGTGGGGCTTGCTCGTCGACGGGAGCCTCGAACCCGGAATGCCCGAGCCGGAGGCCTACGAGCCGAGCCGGCTGACCGGCAACGCACCCTCCGACCTGCAGGCGGAGACAGCCCGCTTGTCGGCTGCATGGGGTCTGGGAAAAGTGGTCGACATCTCGGACAGGCAGGCGCGGGACGACCTCGGGCGCCTTTCTGCGGAGATGATGTCCATCGTCGCGCGCTCGGCACGGGTGGCCGACGGGAACCACGATTCGGTGCCCGACGATGTCGTCGCGGCAGGGGCGACCGCAGCCGAGAAGTTCCTCCTTCGCTGGCGCGGCGAAGCCGATCCCGCGCACGTCACCGCGATTGACACGTACTGGATCTGCACAGCCGAGCACGGCCTGAACGCGTCCACCTTCACGGCGCGAATTGCCGCCTCGACCGGCGCCGATGCGGGTGCGGCCATGTCCGCCGCCGTGGGGACACTTTCAGGCCCGCTCCACGGCGGTGCGCCCGCGCACGTCATCCCGATGATCGACGAGGTTGCGGAGATGGGCGATGCCGAGCGCTACGTCGCGCAGCTCATCGAACGCGGCGATCGGATCATGGGCTTCGGTCACCGCGTCTACCGGGCTGAGGACCCCCGCGCGCGGCTCCTGCGCCGCACGGCCGAGCAGCTTGGCTCTCCACGCGTCGAAACGGCGAAGGCGCTCGAGCGGGCAGCGCTCGACGGGCTCCAGAAGCGCCATCCCGAGCGGGTCCTCGCCACCAACGTCGAGTACTGGGCCGCGGTCGTCCTCGACGTCGCCGACATCTCCTCGAAGCTGACGCCTGCGATGTTCGCGTGCGCCCGTGTTGCCGGCTGGTCGGCACACATCATCGAGCAGAAGCAAGTAGCACGTCTCATTAGGCCGTCGGCCCGCTACACAGGCCCGGGACCGCGCCCCCTCGCCTCTCTTCAGTGAGCCTCGCCGAGGCTGCGGTTAGAGCGGATGCGCTGGCGCAAGCCGGTGACGAGCGCGAGCTCGCCGTCTTACGCGCCCAGTGGGATGAGGAGATCGAGTCCGATGCCCGGAACCCCGACTACCGCATTCGAGCTCAGGCATATCGGGCGATCGCTCAGTTCCGGTTCCGTCAGAAGCTCGAGCTCCTGCGTCGCGGGCTCGAGGACGAGAGCCCCGCGGCGCGCGGCTCGGCGCTGATCGCGCTCGAGGGCTTGTCGCGCACCCACCCCGGTGACGTGAACTCGTTCCGGCCGCTACTCCACGAGCTCGCCGCACGCGATCCGAACGCCGCCGTGCAGAGACTCGCCGTCATCTGCCTGAAGAACGGCACGCCTCAGCGCGACACCATCCAGCTCCTCGAGGGGATCGCGGAATCGGAAGAAGCGGATCCGGAGCTTCGGAAGACGGCACGCGTCGTGCAGTCGGCTCTCAAGAAGAAGGCGATCGCGAAGTGAGCCCGTCCGTAGCGGTGGTCATGGGCTCGCGCTCCGACTGGGAGACCATGGAGCACGCTGTCGCGACGCTGAAGAAGCTCGAGGTCACGCACGAGGTGCGCGTGCTGTCCGCACATCGCACGCCTGATGCGCTCGAGGAGTTCGTCGCCGCTGTCGAAGCCCGCGGTGCCCAGGTCTTCATCGCGGCGGCCGGCGGCGCCGCACACCTTGCGGGCGTGGTTGCCTCGAGGACGCTCCTGCCCGTGCTCGGAGTGCCGATGGGAACGCAGCTCGGCGGGCTCGACTCGCTCCTCTCGACCGTCCAGATGCCCGCCGGGATCCCCGTCGCAACGTTGGCGATCGGCCGCGCCGGCGCTGTCAACGCCGCGCTCCTGGCGGCCGCGATCCTCGCTCGCTCGGACGAGGAGCTCCTGAGCCGCCTGCGACGTTTCCGGAAGGAACAGGCGCAGGCGGTGCTCGACGTGGGCGACCCGAGCGGCTAACGGGCTCCAGCCGCCGACAGCCGTAGCCCGGGCACCCCGGCCGGATCGTCAAGGCGACGTCGAAAGAACCGCGAGCAGGTCGTCCCCGTATCGCTCGAGCTTCGCCGGGCCCAGCCCCTTGATCACCGCGAGCTCGCCGTGCGACTGCGGCTGCGCGACAGCAAGCTCTCGCAGCGTCGAATCGTGGAACACCACGAAGGCAGGCACGCCGTCCTCGCGCGAGCGCTCCAGGCGCCACTGTCGCAGGCGCTCGACGAGATCAGCGTCCGCGTCCGCGACGCTCACGGGACCGATCGATGGGCGCGGTGCGTTCGCTCTCGCGAGGAGGACGCGGTACCCGTCCTGGGTCGTCGTCTCGACCAGCGCTCCCGAACCTTCGAGGGCCTGCACCCAGCGTCGAACGTCGGCCTCGGAGGCGGCGGCGAGGATCCCGTACGCCGCGGAGCGACGTGCCGAGGACGGTGCCTTGAGCGAACCACGCAGCGTCGCGATGAGGCTGCGTCGTCCGAGGGGCCACTGGAGCGCTCCGACCGCCGACACGATCGCGTCGGCGACGTCGTCGGGAAGCGGTGGGACGAAGGCAGGCCCGCGCGGGGAGGAAGGACGCGGGGAGCAGACGTCGCAGGCGCCGCACGGGGCGCTGAACTCCTCCCCGAAGTGCTCGGCGACTTGCCCGTGCCGACACGAGTGGCTCTCGGCAAACGCGATGATCCGGTCGGCGCGGGACTCCGCGGCTTGTCGGGCGCGTTCGAGCAGGAGCTCGACCCGCTCGGTTGCATCGCTCGGCGCGGCTGCAAGCTCGACCCGCATCCGGCGACCGTTGTCGAATCCGCGATGGAGGAGTCCTGCTTGCTCGAGCATTCCGATGAGTACCCGCGCATCGCGATCGGAAGCGGCGGCCGCGAGCTCGTCCGGGTCGACGGTCTCTCCGCCGTCACGGACGGCGCGATACACGGCACGGAGCTCCTGCGCTGAAGGAACGTCCGAGACC
>JBOHAY010000357.1:0-8955 GCA_050697935.1 Gaiellaceae bacterium
CAGTACGAGTCCGAGGTCGTGTACCACAAGCTCCAGGCCGATCTCGAGGCGAAGGGCGTGCTCTTCCTCGACATGGACTCGGGCCTGCGCGAGCACGAGGACATTGTCAAGCAGTACATCGGGACGATCATCCCGCAGAACGACAACAAGTTCGCCGCGCTCAATTCGGCCGTGTGGTCCGGCGGCTCCTTCATCTACGTCCCGCCTGGCGTCAGGATCGAGATGCCGCTCCAGGCCTACTTCCGTATCAACGCGGAGAACATGGGCCAGTTCGAGCGCACGCTGATCATCGTCGACGAGGACGCCTACGTGCACTACGTCGAGGGTTGCACTGCCCCGATCTACTCTTCCGACTCACTGCACTCGGCCGTGGTCGAGATCATCGTCAAGCGGGGTGGGCGCTGCCGGTACACGACGATCCAGAACTGGTCGAACAACGTCTACAACCTCGTGACCAAGCGGGCCGTGGCGTACGAGGATGCGACCATGGAGTGGGTCGACGGGAACCTAGGCTCGAAGGTGACGATGAAGTACCCGGCGATCTGGCTCATGGGCGAGCGCGCACACGGCGAGGTGTTGTCGATCGCGTTCGGGGGCAAGGGCCAGCACCAGGACGCAGGTGGCAAGGTGGTCCACGTCGCGCCACGGACGACCTCGGTCATCACCTCCAAGTCGATCTCGAAGGACGGCGGTCGCGCCGGCTACCGCGGGCTGTTGCAGGTCGCGAAGGGCGCAGTGGGCTCGAAGTCGAAGGTCGTGTGTGACGCACTCATCCTCGACGAGGAGTCGCGTTCGGACACGTACCCGTACATCCAGGTCGACGAGAACGACGTCGACCTCGGCCATGAGGCAACGGTCTCGAAGATCGGCGAGGAGCAGCTCTTCTATCTCATGAGCCGCGGACTCTCGGAAGGAGAGGCCAGCGCGATGATCGTGTCCGGCTTCGTCGAGCCGATCACGAAGGAGCTTCCGCTCGAGTACGCGGTCGAGATGAACCGCCTCATCCAGCTGCAGATGGAAGGGTCCGTGGGTTGATCGCGGAGCGCACCGACTTCGTCTCGGTGCCGGTCACGGATCTCGAGCGCTCGACGGCCTTCTACCGGGACGTGCTCGGGCTCGAGCAGACTGGTCAGGGCGCGTGGCCCGAGTTCCGGCTCGGCGAGAACGTTTTCCTCTACCTCCTCGACCCGACGAACATCGGCCAGGAGTTCCGGGGGCCGCACAGCGCGCCGATCGCCCTGCGCGTGGCCGACGTCGAGGACGCCAGGCACGAATTGGAGGGCAAGGACGTCCGCTTCCACGGCGAGACGTTCGACAGCGGCGTCTGTCACATGGCGCACTTCTCGGATCCCGACGGCAACGTCTTCATGCTCCACCGCAGGTACGCGCCACGTGATTGACGTCGAGCGCGTCGACTACGTCCGCATCCCGGTGACGGACATGGAGCAGGCCAACCGTTTCTACGGCGAGGTGCTGGGTCTCGAGCGAAATCCGAACTCACCCGGCGAGGACTGGGTCGAGTACGAGGCCGGCAATGTCACGCTCGCGGTCATGACGCCGCATACGCACGACTACGAGTTCACGCCGTTGCCGCCCGCGACGATCGCGTTGCGCGTCCCCGACGTCGCGGAGGCGAAGGCGACGCTCGAGGCCGCGGGTGTCCAGGTCAGCGAGATGTGGGACTCCGGCGTCTGCCACGGCGCGGGAGTGAGCGATCCTTCCGGCAACCGCATCCTCCTGCACCACCGCTACGCGCCGTACACGGACGGGACGACGCTGTGATGGCGACGAGAGCCGAGATTCAAGAGCGCTACGCCGCTCTTCCGCTTCCGACGACGAAGGACGAGCACTGGCGCTTCACGGACCTCAAGGGCTTCGACCCGGACGTCTGGACGAGGAACGGTGCAACGGAGACGGCCTCGCCGCCGTCAATGCTCGAGCTCGACGTTGCGGGTGTCGTTCACGTCAGCGAAAGTGGGATCGAGATCGCCGAGGCGCCCGAGGGGATCGACTTTGCGCCTCTTCCCGAGGATCACGAGCTCCTCTATTCGCTCGTGGGCTGGGACGAGAAGTTCGCAGCGCACAACGCCGCCATGTGGCAGAACGGGCTGCTGGTTCACGTGCCGCGCGGTGTCGTGCTCGAGAAGCCCCTTTATGTTCGCATCGCGAACTCTGCAGAAGGTGGATCGCTCTTCTGGCGGCTGCTCGTCGTCGCCGAGCCCGAGAGCCGCTTCACGCTTGTCGAGGAATACACGTCGGCGAGCCAGGAGCTCTCGGCCTACTCGAACACAGCGGTCGAGATCGTCGTGAAGGACGCTGCGAAGGTCGAGTACGTCTCGGTGCAGAACCTCTCCCGCGGGACGTGGCACTTCGCTTCCCATCACGCGCGCGTCGATCGCGACGCCGAGCTCGACTGGGTCGCCGGCGGTTTCGGGTCCGCCAAGGGCAAGGTGCGAATCCAGAACGACCTGGCGGGGCCGGGCGCCACGTCTCGCGTTACGGGCGCGTACTTCGCCGACGGGACGCAGCATCTCGACTACGACACCTTCCAGGAGCACATCGCGCCCAACACGACCTCCGACTTCGCCTTCAAAGGGGCGTTGCGCGACACCGCTCGCACCGTCTGGCGCGGGATGATCCGGGTCGAGGAAGGTGCGCAGAAGACCAACGCGTACCAGGAGAACCGCAACCTCTTGCTCTCGAAGGCCGCCCACGCGGACTCGATCCCAGGCCTCGAGATCATGGCGAACGACGTTCGCTGTACGCATGGGGCGACGCTCGGGCAGGTCGATCGGGAACAGCTCTTCTACCTGATGGCGCGTGGGCTCTCACGCTCGGAGGCCGAGCGGCTGATCGTGCGCGGCTTCTTCCAGGACGTCCTCGACCGCGTCGAGCTCGAGCCAGTGCGCGACGCGCTCGCGGCTGCACTCGAGGCTCGCATCCCGCAGGCGTAGCCTCGGTCGGGCATGATCGGGCGATGACGCACCTCGTGGTGCCGCGGCTGCGCGGCGTCTTCCATCAGTACGCGTTCGTCGCGGCGGTCATCGCAGGAACGGTTCTGGTCGCGCTCGCGGACGGCTACTTAGAGCGGTTTGCAGCTTGGGTCTATGCGGTGGCGCTCGCGGCGATGTTCGGGGCGAGCGCGCTGTACCACCGGTTTCCGTGGCGGAGCCCGTCGGCTCGGCTTCGCGCCCGTCGGCTCGACCACGCGATGATCTTCGTCTTCATCGCCGGCACGTACACGGCGTTCGCGCTCGTCGCGTTCGGCGGCGCGTCCAGAGTGATCGGTCTCGTAACGGTGTGGGTGGGCGCGACGCTCGGCATCGTCTTGAACCTCGTCTGGATCGATGCTCCGCGCTGGCTCTCGGCGGTCGCGTATATGGGCGTCGGGTGGGTCGGGCTCATTCTGATCCCGCAACTCTTCCCCGCACTTGGCGTCGCCGCAGCCGTACTCGTGATCGTGGGCGGGGCGCTCTACAGCGTCGGGGCGCTCGCGTACGCCATGACGTGGCCGAACCCGTTCCCGTCCACGCTGGGCTTCCACGAGGTCTTCCACCTCCTCGTTGTGGCCGCAGCCGCGACTCAGTTCATCGCTCTCTCGCTCGTCGTGCTCTGACCTCGGTACCCTCGGGTCATGGACACAAACGTGCAACTCACGGAGGAGGAGTGGCGCTCACGTCTCTCCCCCGAGCAGTACGAGATCCTGCGACGCAAAAGCACCGAGCGTGCGTTCACCGGCGCGTACTGGGACGAGCACGCTCCGGGCATCTATCGCTGTGCCGGTTGCGGTGCGGAGCTCTTTCGTTCGGACACGAAGTTCGAGTCCGGCAGCGGCTGGCCGAGCTTCTTCGAGCCGTCAACACTCGACAGTGTCGTCACGGAGACCGACACGACCTACGGAATGACCCGCACCGAGGTGATGTGTGCGACGTGCGGGGGGCATCTCGGCCACGTGTTCGACGACGGGCCGCACCCGACGGGGAAGCGCTACTGCATCAACTCGTGTGCGCTCGACCTCGAACGCTCGGGCTAGGTGACCAGACGCGAATGAGCGAGCTCGGACTGTTCCCGCTGCCTCTGGTCCTGCTTCCGACGGAACGCGTGCCGCTGCATATCTTCGAGGAGCGATATCGGGAGCTCATCGGCGAGTGCCTCGACTCCGGTGACGACTTCGGGCTCGTCTACGCCGACGATGACGGAGTCCGGGACATCGGCACACGCGCGCGCGTCACGGAGGTGCTGGCTCGCATGGCGGACGGGCGGATGGACATCCTCGTCGAGGGCGGGGATCGATTCAGGCTTCTCCAGCTCACGACGGGGCGGAGCTTCCACACGGGCGACGTGGCCTCCGTCCAGGACGAGGAGGATCCCGCCGGATCGGAATCGATCGAGCGAGCGCTCGAGCTCTTCGACCGCCTTCGAGAGCTCACGGGCAGCGACGTCGATGTGCCCGACGCCGACACTGCGCAGCTCTCGTTCGTTCTCGCCGGCCGCGTCGAGCTACCGTCCGACGACAAGCTCCTACTCCTGAGGGACGTGTCCGAGCGCAGCCGGATGGATCGCGTGTGCGACCTCCTCGAGGACGCGGCGTCCACGGCTCAACACGTTCGCGGTGCTGCGGAGAGGGCCGCGACGAACGGCCGCGTCCACCTGAAGTGACCTAGAGGCTTGATGTGAGTTAGGAGTGCGGCTGGTCCAGGCCCTCATCCAGACGTGCTCGTAACTCACATCAAGCCTCAGGCACGCAGGGGTACCATGCGCTCGTGGCCGTGACGACACACCCAAAGCTCGACGCGGAGCGTCTCCGCGCGGACTTTGCGGTCTTCGAGGAGCTCGTCAACGGGAAGCCCGTCGCCTATCTCGACTCCGCCGCCTCGACGCAGAAGCCACGCCAGGTTCTCGATGTCATGCGCGACTTCTACGAGCACTCGTACGCAAACGTTCATCGCGGCGTTTATCGCCTCGCCGAGCGCGCGACGACGGGTTACGAGACTGCGCGCCGCAAGGTCGCGGCCTACGTCAATGCGTCGTCCGAGCGTGAGGTGATCTTCACCCGAAGCGCGACGGAGGCTCTCAATCTCGTCGCCTACGCCTGGGGGCTCGACAACCTGGGAGAGGGCGATGTGGTTGTCGTCACCGATCTCGAGCACCACTCGAGCTTCGTCCCGTGGCAGTACGTCGCGGGTCGAACGGGAGCGACATTCCGCATGATCCCGATCGACGAAGCCGGCGAGCTTCGTCTCGACGCGCTCAACGAGATCGACCGCGAGGGGAAGGTGAAGATCGTCGCGTCGAACCTCGTGTCGAACACGCTCGGCACGGTCAACCCCGTGCAGGACCTTGCGACCTGGGCGCACGAGCGAGGCGCGATCATGGTCGTGGACGCCGCGCAGGCCGCTCCTCATCGCCATCTCGACGTGCAGGCGCTCGACTGCGAGTTCCTCGCGCTCTCGTCCCACAAGATGTGCGGCCCGAGCGGCATCGGCGCGCTGTGGGGGCGCCGCGAGCTGCTCGAGACCATGTCGCCCTTCAACCTCGGAGGCGAGATGATCCGCTCGGTCTCCGCCGAGCGCACGACCTGGAACGAGCTTCCGTACAAGTTCGAGGCCGGGACGCCCGCGATTGCGGAGGCGGTTGGTTTCGGTGCGGCGATCGACTACGTGTCAGGGGTTGGGCTCGACGCGATCGAGCGGCACGAGCTCGAGCTCGTCGAGTACACGCTGGGACGGCTCGGCGAGCTTCCCTGGGTCGACACGTACGGACCTCCGCCGGAGCGACGCGCCGGGATCGTCTCGCTGAACGTCGAAGGGGTGCACCCGCACGACGTGGCTCAGGTGCTCGACTGGGAGGGCGTCGCCGTGCGAGCCGGCCATCACTGCACGCAGCCGCTCATGGCGAAGTTGGGTGTTGCTGCGACGATCCGGGCGAGCTTCTACCTCTACTCCATCCAGGACGAGGTCGACCGTTTCGTCGAAGGTCTGCGCAAGGCCAAGAAGAGCCTCGGGTAGCGATGAACGAGTTCGACCAGCTCTATCGCGAGGTCATCCTGGACCATTACAAGAGCCCGCGAAACCACGGGCTTCTCGACCCTGCCGATGCCCACGCGGTGGGCCAGAACCCGCTGTGCGGAGACGAGATCGCCGTGTCGGTGAGGCTGGGGGAGAACGACGTGATCGAGGAAGTCGGGTTCGACGGCCGCGGTTGTGCGATCAGCCAGGCGGCGACGTCGATGTTGAGCGATCTCGTCAAGGGCCGAACCGCAGGGGACGTCGCGACGATGCCGACACAGGAGCTGCTCGACGAGCTCGGGATTCCGCTGACCCCGGTTCGGCTCAAGTGCGCGATCCTCGGCCTCGGTGTCCTGAAGCTCGCGTTGCACAAGTCGAAGGGAACGCCACTGCCCGAGGAATGGGGCACTTCGAATCGCGACCTCGTGCTGGAGTGACCCATTGCATTCGGTAAGACGCAAGCATCACGGCCGTGCAGCGGCCTCCTTCAGGGATGTGTGCGCGACCGGAGTCCGCGATCGCGGATTCCGGTCTTGCGCAAGGAACGAGTAGTGGCCGAGATCGAGGTCGCTCCGGCTGAGGAGCTGCCGCCGGGGTCGATGCGGCTCGTTCCGTCCGGTCAGCTCACGATCGGCATCTACAACTGCGCCGGCACGTTCTATGCGATCGAGGATCGCTGTTCGCACGACGACGGACCGCTCTGTGAGGGTGACTGGGAGCCCGAGCTGTGCATGGTCGTGTGCCCGCGGCACGGATCGCGTTTCGATCTGCAGACCGGCATCCCTATGAGCCTTCCGGCGTTCGAAGCGGTTCCGACGTATCCGGTTGCCGTGCGGGATGACGGCTTCGTCGTCGTCGAGGTTCCCGACGGGGATCTGATGTGACCGACCAGCGCAGCGGCCGCGAAGCCGCCGCCTTCAGGGATCCTCTTGCGCAACCAGATGATTGACGAACGCGTGCTGTCTGTTCTCGAGCGTCTGGAGGAGGAAGATCGAGCCGAGCGCGATGCCGGAGTGCCGGCCGCGCAGCGCTCACGCCAGGTAGCCCCTACGACGGGACGCTTTCTCTTTGCCCTTGCGGCCTCGCAGGCGGGCATCGAGGTGCTGGAGATCGGCGGGTCACGTGGCTATTCGTCGATCTGGCTCGCGGCCGGAGCTCGGCTCCTGGGAGGGCGACTGCTGTCGCTCGAGCACGATCCGGTGAGATGCGCGTCGTGGCGGGAGAATGTCACGGCCGCCGGACTCGAGGAGTGGGCCGAGTTGATCGAGGGCGACGCGCTCACCACCCTCGGAGCGACCGAGGACACGTTCGACCTCGTCTTCCTCGACGCCGAGAAGGACGACTACGAGGAGCTGTTCGCGCTTGCGCGACCTCTTCTCGAGCCCGGCGGTGTGGTGGTCGCCGACAACGTTCTCTCGCATCCTGAGACGCTCGCTGCGTACACGGCCGCGCGACAGGCCGACCCGACACTCTCGAGCGTCACTGTGCCACTCGATCGAGGTCTCGAGCTCTCCGTCGTGCTCTCGAACAGGTAGTCGAGGCCGAGTATGCGCCGGACGTGGCCGCCTCGAGCCTCGTCGAAAATGCGACGGCGCTTTCTCCATCCGCTCGCAATGCGTATGCTGACACTACCGCGGAAAGGAGGTGGTCCGGCTTGAGCGATGACAGTACGGGCAGTGGAGGTACCAGCGGGTAGAGGCGTGCCCCCGGGACCACCGGGAAGCGCTTAGCCAGCGTAGGGGGCTCGCGTTTCGCGCCGCACTCGTCTCTTCGCGAGCCGAGTGCCGGAAGCGCCTCTACAAATCCAACGCTGGTATCCGTTACGAGGGGCCGCTCACGCGGCCCCTCGACGTTCCATCGTCAGGCCGCCAGCTGAAGCGCGGCGGCCTCATGCGCCAGGTTCTCGAGGTGAGCCCTCAGGCGCTGAGCCAGAAGCGGGTCCCGCAGGTGCCGGTCCTCGTCGAAGACGTTCTGCGCCTGTGCGACCGGAAGCTCCCCCTCGATCACCCGAACCCCCGCGATCCCGAGGATGCGCCGCAGATCCTGCTGTGCCCAGATCGCACCGAACTGTCCGGTCGTCACACCCGCGACTGCGGCAGTTTTGCCCCAGATCGAAGCACCTCCACGAGGCGGCCGCGACGCCCAGTCGATCGCGTTCTTGAGCACACCGGAGATCGAGCCGTTGTACTCCGGGGTGACGAAGAGCAATGCGTCCGCTCGGGCGATCCGCTCGCGGAAGTCACGTACCGCCTCAGGAGCGTCCTCACCATCACCGTCTGCGTCGTACGGCGGGATGTCAGCCAGCCGCTCGTACACCTCGATCTCAGTGCCCTCGGGCGCGCGCTCCGCGGCAGCGCGCGCCAACGCGGTGTTGTAGGAGTCGGCCCGCAGGCTTCCGGAGATGGCGAGGATCTTCACGTCAGGCCGCCTTGACCGCCGCGAACGTCGCTCTGAGAGTGACCTCGTTCGGCAGGAGGAAGCCGCCACCCGGAAGTGGCGCGTTCCAGTTGAGCCCGAATTCGGTTCGGTCGATCGTGCCGGCGAGCTCGATGCCGATTCGATCGTTCCCGTACGGATCGACTCCCGCGCCGACATAGCTGCCCCTCAGCTCGACAGGCTTGGTGACGTTCTTGACCGTCAGCTCGCCTTCGACGACGAGCTCCTCGCCGTACGCCTCGACGGCGCTCGACTTGAAGTGAAGCTCCGGGTACCTCTGCGTGTCGAAGAACTCGGGGGACTGCAGGTGCCCATCTCGGGTCTCGTCGAAGGTCGTGATGGTGGACGCGTCGACGGTGCCGGAGATCGACGGCGTCTCGCCACCCTGAATCGTCCCGGAGAAGCCTGGTACGCGACCCTTCACGGTCACGAGCCCGAGCTTCTTGACCTCGAACTCGAGGGCCGACCAGACGGGATCGATCGACCAGGTCCCGCTCGGGATGACCGTGGC
>JBOHAY010000358.1:0-19801 GCA_050697935.1 Gaiellaceae bacterium
GGCGGGTACAGCGACCTGCTCCGGCGAGGGTGGGATGATCCCGCCGGAGCGCGACTACTCGACCAAGTGGTACTACCAGGTCATCCAGTCGCGGTACGGGTTCAACCCGCACCACCTGATGCTCGCCGACGGGATCGAGTTCTTCATCGGCCAGGGCTGCAAGGTCGGCCTCGGTGGACACCTGATGGGACAGAAGGTGACCGAGCAGGTCGCCGAGATGCGCTCGCTCCCCGCGGGGATCGACCAGCGCTCGCCAGCGCGCCATCCCGACTGGCTCGGCCCGGACGACCTCTCGCTGAAGGTGCAAGAGATCCGCGAGGCGACCGACTACCAGGTGCCGATCCAGCTCAAGCTTGGCGCGGCGCGCGTCTACGACGACGTGCGGATGGCTGCCAAGTGCGGCCCGGACATCATTTATCTGGACGGCGCCGAGGGCGGCACGGGCGCGGGACCGCACATCGCGACCGAGGAGACGGGCATCCCGCTCATGGCAGCCATTCCCGAGGCGCGACGCGCGCTCGAGGACGTCGGGCTCGCGGACGAGATCGACCTCGTCGTCGCCGGCGGCATCCGGAACGGCGCGGACGTGGCGAAGGCACTCGCGCTTGGCGCGACGGCCGTGGCCATCGGGCACTCGGCCCTCATGGCGCTCAACTGCAACAAGGAGATCCCCGGCGTTACGGACTACGAGGGGACCGTCGGCGTGCCGGCCGGCCAGTGCTACCACTGCCACACGGGCCGTTGTCCTGTCGGTATCACGACCCAGGATCCGGAGCTGCGCAAGCGTCTGGTCGTCGAGGACGCATCCCTGCGGGTCTACAACTTCCTGACGACGATGACCCTGGAGCTGCAGATGCTCGCGCGAGCCTGCGGCAAGACGAACGTCCACTCGCTCGAGCCCGAGGACCTCGCCGCGCTCACGATCGAGGCCTCCGCGATGGCGCGCGTGCCGCTCGCCGGCACCAACTACACGGTCGGCCAGACCGAGCACGAGATCCTCGCCGAGGTGAAGCGGCTCCTCGCGATCAAGGCCGAGGAGGAGCTCACCGCGAATCAGACCGCGCAGATCACAGACCTGCGGACGGTCGAGTCGTGACGGATCAGCCCCACTCACACGAGCTCGCGTACGCCGAGCCGGAAAAGATCAAGTCACTCGACGCCGAGTTCCTCGCGGGGAAACGGTTCGCCTACCAGGAGGACATCTCACTGGTCGAGGACATCGATCTCGACGCACTAACGCCCGGCGACGACATCAACTGGCTCGAGGACATCGCGCTCCTGGAGGAGGACGGTGTTCCCGCCGTCTTCGACCGCTACTCGAACTCGTTCCTCAAGATCTACTTCCCGATCCCTGAGGGACGCGAGGACGAGATCGCCCGAAAGGTGCTGATGAAGCACCTGACGAGCGGTGGCTCGTACGGCATCCAGCTCAAGGCGATTCACTGCAAGTTCCCGCAGCCCGAGCTCGGGTCCTGGGTCGAGGGCTCGCAGACGGTCGGGACAGACTGGAACGCGCCCGTCCTCGAGGGGTGGGAGAAGCCCGCAGGTCACTGAGGAGGCGCGCGTAGGATCCTCGACGTGGCGGCGGAGGATCCCCGAGCAGTCGCAGCCGTGCTGCCTTCAGGCGAGCGGCCGATCCGCGCTGCCGAGGTTGTCGGTGCCCTGTCGCTCGCGACCGACCTCGGCACGGGGCAGCCCCTCGAGCACGCGTTGCGAACGGCCGTGCTCGCGGTCCGTCTGGGCGAGCTCGCCGGAGCATCGGCGCAGGAGCTCGCGGACACGTACTACATCGCGCTCCTGCACGCTTCCGGGTGCACGTCGAACGGGCACGAGGCAGCACAGCTGTTCGGCGACGACATCGCGCACAGAGCCGCGTTCTTCCTCATCGACACGACCAACCCCGCGGAGGTGCTCGCCTTCTACCGCGCCCACGTCGGAGCAGGCCGCAGCCCCGAAGTCCGCGCCGCGATGATCGAGGAGGCCATCGCCAACGCCGGCCCGAGGGCGCGTGACGCGTTTGCGACGATGTGCGAGGTTGCGCAGCGGTTCGCAGGGTGGCTCGACCTCGGCTCGAGCATCCAGGCAGCGCTCGAGTATGTCTTCGCGCGCTGGGACGGCCGAGGATTCCCGGACGCCCGCGGCGACGCGATCCCGTTGCCGATGCGTCTCCTGCACGTGGCGAGAGACATCTCCCTCTTCCTCTCCGCCGCAGGCCCCGACGAGGCACGGGCCGTCGTCGAGCGTCGAACAGGTGCCGCGTACGAGCCTCGGCTCGCCGGGATCGCCCTGCAGAACTTCGCTGACCTCTCCGCCGACCTGGACGAGACGCGGATGTGGGAGCAGGCGCTGGAGACCGAGCCGTTTCCGAAGATCTGGATTGCAGGCGAACGGGTCGACGCAGCCTTCATGGCCATCGCCGCGCTCACCGGTCTCAAGTCACCGTGGCTGCGCGAGCACTCGACGGGCGTCGCCGAGCTCGCCGAGGCCGCCGCCTGGCGCATGGGGCTCCCGGACGCGTCCGTCACGCTCGTGCGCCGCGCCGCGCTCGCGCACGATCTCGGCCGAATCGGCGTGTCGAACGCGATCTGGGAGAAGCCGGGGCCCCTCGGGTTCGGCGAGTGGGAGCGGGTGCGACTTCACCCTCACTACACGGAACGCGCCTTCGCCCAGTCGCCGGCGCTCGCTCCGATCGGGCTCCTGGCCGGCTCACACCATGAACGGCTCGACGGCTCCGGCTACCACCGCGGCACGCGCGGGCCGGCACTCGATCAGGCAGCCCGCATCCTCGCTGCAGCCGACTGCTACGGGGCGATGCGCGAGGCCCGACCGTACAGGCCGGCGCTGGACTCGCCGGCTGCAGAGGCGGAGTTGCTGCGGGAGGCTGACGAGGGGCGGCTCGACCGGGACGCCGTCGACGCGGTACTCGCTGCCGCAGGCCATCCCGTACGGCGGCGACCTCCCGAGTTGCCCGCCGGGTTGACCGAGCGCGAGCTGGAAGTCCTCCTCGTGCTCGTGCATGGTCGGTCCAACCAGGAGATTGCCGAGGACCTCGGAATCTCGGCCAAGACTGTCGGGCATCACGTCCAGCACGTCTACGAGAAGGCCGGCGTGCGCAGCCGGGCGGCGGCGACGCTCTGGGCCTTCGAGAACGACCTCGTTCGCAGCGCATAGGGCGTTCGCCCGATGCCGGCGGGGCCGCCCCCGGCGCACACTGGCCGCACCATCGGCGTCGAGTGACGGTGCCGAGAGCCACGAAGGAGGAAACATGCTCCTGGCAACGACAACGGTCGAGGATTACGACCGCTTCGTGAACATCTTCTCGACGAAAGGCGCCGAGAAGCGCAAGCAGCACGGATCTAAAGGCTCGCGCGTCTTTCGCGATCCCAACCAGGACGATCGCGTCTGGGCGATCTTCGACTGGGACGCGGAGGGCTGGCAGAGCTTCGCCTCCGATCCCGAGGTCCCGGGGATCATGCAGGAGGCCGGGCACAAGGGAAGGCCTCAAGTCCTGGAGCTCGGCGGCACGTACGACGCATAGTCGCGTCGTCCCACGACGTTCGGTCAACAAGCTAAGGAGGAGCGATGAGCACCGTCATGACAGAGCACCCGAACGCCGCACTCGTCCGACGCGGGTACGAAGCGTTCAACACGGCCGACATCGAGACACTCACCGCGCTCATGGACGAGAACGTTTCGTGGCACACACCGGGGCGTGGCCCAATCGCCGGCGACTACCAGGGTCGCGACGCAGTCTTCGGTCAGTTCAGCCGCTACGGGGGTGACACGGGCGGCACGTTCAGAGCCGAGCTGAAGCAGGTGTTCACGAGCGACGACGGTCGGGTGGTCGGCCTGCACCACAACAGCGGGGAGCGGAACGGCAAGCAGCTCGATACCGACTGCTGCATCGTCTTCGAGGTCGCGAACGGCCGCATGGTCTCCGGGCGGGAGCACTTCTTCGACCTCAGCAATTGGGACGAGTTCTGGTCGTAGCCCCGCCCAGCGTGATCCCGGCAGGTCACACCGGCGGCTGATGCCGAAGGCGCTGCAACGAGTGTCGAAACCCCCTCAATTGCGGGGGTTTCGTTCGTTGGAGACTGACGGAGAGGAGAAGGCGTTCGCCCGATGCCGATCCGCCGCACAAGGCGCAACCCGCGCCGAGACCGTCGGCGTCGAACGTCGCCGCCGAGAACCGAGAGGAAGCACCATGAACGACCTGTGCACCAAAGGCGCGGACCAGCTGGCTGAGATGATCGCGTCCGGCCAGAACCGTGGCTGACACGTCCCCTGGCACTCACACTGATATGGCCCGAGCTCGGCACACCTCCGCGGACCTGGGTCCGCCGTTAGTCTCGCCGACGTGCGAGTGCTCGTCCTTCAACACAGCGCGTGCGAGCCGCCGGGGGTGTTCGAGGACGTACTCCGAGAGCGCGGCGCGGTGCTGCACCGCATCGAGCTCGACGAGGGCGAGCCCCTCCCCGATTGGCGCACGTTCGACGCGATCGTCGCCATGGGCGGGCCGATGTCCGCGAACGACGATGCCGAGCTGCCGTGGCTCGCGGAGGAGAAGCGGGTGATCTCGGAAGCTGTGCGCGCCGGGAAGCCGTACTGGGGCGTCTGCCTCGGCGTCCAGCTTCTCGCAGCGTCCCTCGGAGCTCGCGTCTACCCTGGCCCTGAGCCTGAAGTCGGGCTACTGCCCGTCAGCCTGACGGGCGAGGCCCGCTCGGATCCGGTCTTCGGCGAAGCCCCGCACGAGCTCGTGACGCTCCAGTGGCACGGAGATACGTTCGATCTCCCAGAGGGCGGCGTGCGACTCGCGAGCTCTCCCGTGTATCCGAACCAGGCGTTCCGCTTCCAGCGTGCGTACGGCGTGCAGTTCCACCTCGAGGTGTCGCCCGAGATGGCGCGGGAATGGGCCGAGGTACCCGAGTACGTCACGTCGCTCGAACGCACGCTGGGCGCAACCGAAGCACCAGCGTTTCTCGCCGCAATCGAGGATCGGGCCGCAGAGATGCGGACCGTTGGCCGAGAGCTGTTCGAGCGCTGGCTCGATCGGGTGGCGAGTTAGACACCGCGCGGCGAGCGCTCCGCGAGGAGCGCAGCGACACGTGCGGCCGTCGCGTCGTCGGCAAGGCCGCGATAGAACAACGTCGTTCGGCGCCGGAGGACGTCCTCGGCCGTCCGCGCCCACTCGTGCGTCACTGCATACCGAACCTGGGCGGCGATGTCGGGCCCGCCCGGGTTCAGCCGCTCGAGCAATGCGGGATCGTCTCGAGCAGGGGCGACGACGTCGGGGGCCAGGCTGCCATACAGATGCAGGAGGTGCATGCGGACGTCCGGCTCGAGATCGCTCGGCAACGCGACGCGCTCGAGGCTCGACGAGCCAGGGAGCGGCCAGACGCGCGTGTCCAGTCGGTGGAGACCGATGTCCGGTCGAAGTCGCTCGAGTGCCTCGAGAGCGATACGCCGATACGTCGTGAGCTTTCCGCCGGCGACGTTCAGCATGCCCCCGGAGCTCCGCGTGAAAACGGTCTCGCGGCGCGCAGTCGCGGTTCGTCCGTCACCAATCGGGAGAACTCGCAGTCCTGCGAAGGCGGCTCGAACATGCTCGGGCACGAGGTACGGCGAGTCGAGGGCGACGCGAGCCTCGTCGAGGATCTGGCCGACCTCGGAGGACTCCACCGTGAGATCGTCGGGGTCGCCGTCGAACGGGGTGTCCGTCGTGCCAAGCAGGAGCATGTCGTGCCAAGGGACTGCGAATGTCACCCGCACGTCGTCCTGGGCGATCGTCATGGCGGCGCTCCAGCGGCCGACTGCCGGAACGAGCGCGTGCGAGCCTCGGCTGAGCCGCACCGACGAACCGGCGCGCGGATCCTCGAGCCAACGGACGCGGTCGACCCAGGGACCGGCGGCGTTCACCACGACGCGCGCCTGGACCGGCACGACCGCACCGTCCACGCGCACCTCCGCTCCCACGATGCGACCCCCGGTGGAACGGAATGCGACGACCTCGGCACCACTCAACACGCAGGCGCCCGCGATCGCGGCGGCGCGTACGTTCGCGAGACAGAGGCGGGCGTCGTTCGTCGTCGCGTCGGCATACAGCGCGCACGAGCGAAGCCCGGAGAGGCGCAGCTGCGGGACGAGCTCCTGCGCTCGATCCTGGTCGACGAGCCAGTGCAGGCGCGATCGCGCGAGCGCCGAGTAGAGGACGATCCCTCCCTGGACGAACGCCGGCCGGAAAGGGCCGCCCTCGTACAGGGGGAAGAGGAACTGGATCCGGCGTACGAGGTGGGGCGCGACGACAGTGGACAGCAGGCGCCGCTCCCGATGGGCCTCGCGAACCAGGCGTACATCGCCCAGCCTCAGGTAGCGGAGGCCGCCGTGGATGAGCTTCGAGGACGCGCCCGACGTCCCGCTCCCGTAGTCGCGAGCCTCGACCAGAGCCACCGCGAGCCCGGCTCGAGCTGCATGCGCGGCGATTCCCGCTCCGATGATCCCGCCTCCGATCACGAGCAGGTCGAAGCTGCGCTCGGCGAGCATCTCGATGGTCCTCCCGCGTTTGTCAGCCGGAGCGAGATCTCCTTTGGCTTCCTCCGCCGCCGCGTACGCCACCCCGAGGATGGTGCCGCAAGCGCGGCGGCCTGGTTGGATTGCGCCGCATGCCCGCCTCGGCCATGGCGCTCGCTCTCGGCGCAGCCTTCCTCCACGCGTTCTGGAATCTCCTCCTGGCGCGGGCGCCCGACGTCCAGGCGGCCACCGCAGTCGCGCTCCTCGTCGGCATTGTGGCGTTCGCTCCTCTGGCCGCGGTCGCGTGGGAGGCCGACTCCCAGGTCTGGCCGTTCCTCGCCGTCACATCGCTCTTGCAGCTCACGTACTTCGTTCTGCTGACCGCCGCGTACACCCGCGCCGACCTGTCGTTCGTCTACCCCATCGCGCGCGGGTCGGCCCCGGTGATCGTGCTCGCGGCCGGAGCCGTTGTGCTCGGGGAGACGGCGTCCGAGACTCAGGTCGGCGGGATCCTCCTCGTCGCGGCCGGAGTGCTCCTCGTTCGCGGTGTCCGCGGACGCGCGAGGGCAGGCGATCTCGCGCTCGCCCTCGCGGTCGGCACCTGCATCGCCGCCTACACGCTCGTGGACTCGCGCGGCATCCGGTACGCCTCCCCGATCGTGTACGAGGAGCTGTCGATGATCCCCGCGGCGCTCGGCTTCCTCCTCCTGACGCTTCGGCGTAGTGGACGAGCGGCCGTGCGCGGCGCGGTCGGTCCGGCTTCGATCGCCGCCGGGCTGGCGACCTTCGGCGCCTACGTCCTCGTGCTGGCCGCGCTCGCGCGGGCGCCTGCGGCGCCGGTGGCGGCCGTTCGGGAGACGAGCGTCGTCATCGCGACTGCCCTCGCAGTTCCGCTCCTCCACGAGCGCGTCGGAGCTGCTCGGATCGCAGGCGCCGTACTCGTCGTCGTCGGTGTCGTGTTGATCGGCGTCTAGCGCGTTCCGGACATGGAGATCGCTCGACCCGAGCCTGCGGGAGGAGACAGCGGAGCATGCGCGGCCGCGGCCGCGGCCACCCGACCGGCGACTGGCTCCCGCCACGCGCTCCCACGGCTCGCCACCGTGTCTACGTGCAAGAGCATCTGCTCGCCGGTCGCGAGAGTGTCTCCGCCTCGACCGAGCATCATCGTGTGGAAGACGTGCAACCGCTTCTCGTCCGCGCCGAGCACGTGGGTTTGAACGGCGAGCGGCTCGAGCGCCGCGACCTCGCGAAGGTAGCGGATGTGACTCTCGACGGTGTACGCGCTGTGACCGCTGTCGAGATATGCCGCATCGAGGCCGACGTAGCGCAGGAAGGCGTCGGTCGCGTGGCCGAACACTTCGCCGTAGCGGGCTTCGGTCATGTGGCCGTTGTAGTCCACCCACGAAGGATCGACCGTCGTCTCGTGGAGGCTCAGAGGCTGGCTCGGATCAGGATCGACGTCGAGAGTCGCACCCGCTGCAAATAGTCGCGCCTCGTGCTCGCGCACGACCTCGCCGGCGCCGTACCCGCGCGCACGCAAGGCCTGCAGGAGCGCCACGAGGTTGTCGTCGCGCACGCGCTCGAGCTCGCGAACAGACAGCTCTCCCGCCTGGGCGTCGGACTGTGAGGCGACCTTGTCGATCAGCTCGGACGTGAGCTCCGGCACGTCCGTCAGCTTCGTCCAGGGCCACCGGAGCGCAGGGCCAAACTGCTCGAGGAAGTGGCGCATGCCCTCGTCGCCGCCGGCGATCCGGTACGTCAGGAAAGTGCCCATCTGCGCCCAGCGCAGACCCGGCCCGAAGCGGACGGCGTCGTCGATCTCCTCGACCGTGGCGACGTCGTCATGGACGAGCCAGAGCGCCTCGCGCCAGAGCGCCTCGAGCAGCCGGTCGGCGAGGAAGCCGTCGATCTCTTTGCGTACGTGCAGCGGCCTCATGCCGAGCGACTCGTAGAAGCGGAGCGCCCGCAAGACTGCCTCCTCCGACGTGCGCTCGCCAGCCACGACCTCGACCAGCGGCAGCAGGTACACGGGGTTGAATGGATGCCCGACGACAAAGCGCTCGGGGTACGGCATTCCCGCCTGCAGCCGGGAAGGCAGCAGCCCCGAGGTGGAGGAGCACACGAGTGCCCCCGGATCCACGTGTGCGCCGATCTCCGCAAGCAGCCGTCGCTTGAGCGACTCGTCCTCCGGGGCGCTTTCCTGCACCACGTCGGCCCCCCGAACGGCTTCATCGAGCGAGGAGGCAAACGAGACCGAACCCCGGGCACGCGGCGCGAGCGTCAGCTGCTTCCATGCACGCTCGGCATTCGCAAGCACCTCCCGAACGTGCAGCTCGGCCTCGGGATGGGGGTCGTAGACGACGACGTCGACGCCGTTCTCGACGAGCCGGCCCGCCCAACCGCCTCCGATCACACCCCCGCCGACGAGAGCGACGTGCATCAGGTACGGGCCGTCAACTGCAGCTTCTCGCGCGTCTCCACCGGGCCGAGCACTCGGACGTTCATCGCCCGGAGGATCGCGACGGCCCTCTCGACGAGCTGTCGGTTCGTCGCCTTCACTCCTCGTTCGAGCCAGATGTTGTCCTCGAGTCCGACCCGGACGTTGCCGCCGACGATCGGCGCAAGCGCGACGTACGGAAGCTGCATGCGACCGATGGCAAATGCCGAGAACACGCGCCGTGGAGGCAGCTGGTTCACGAGCGCGAGCAGCGTGCCGGGGTCGTCGGGTGCGCCGTAGGGAATGCCCATGCAGAGCTGGAGCATCACCGGCTCGTCGACGAGCCCCTCCTCGACCAACTGCTTCGCGAACACGAGATGACCCGTGTCGAAGATCTCGATCTCGGGCCGAACGCCGAGCTCGCGTATCTGCCGCGCCATCTCTCGCAGCATCGAGGGTGTGTTCGTCATGACGTAGTCGCCCTCGGCGAAGTTCATCGTCCCGCAGTCGAGGGTGCAGATCTCGGGCCGCAGCTCGGCGACGTGCTCGAGCCGCTCCGTAGCGCCGGCCATGTCGGTCCCGTCCTCGCGAGGGGGGAGCGGCGACTCCACGCCGCCGAGCACGAGATCTCCCCCCATTCCAGCCGTGAGGTTGAGAAGGACGTCGACGTCGGACAAGCGGATCCGCTCGACGACGTCCGCGTAGAGCTCCGGGTCGCGCGACGGGCCGCCCGTCGCGGGATCGCGAACGTGGATGTGCACGATCGCCGCCCCGGCACGCGCGGCGTCGAGCGCAGCATCCGCGATCTCGGCAGGTGTCACCGGGACGAGCTCCGAGCGATCCGTCGTCGCCCCGACGCCGGTTACGGCACAGGTGATGAAGACCTCGGTGTTCACCTGCGTGGACTCTACGACGACAGCCGCGCTCGCGGGCTCAGTCGAGCCGCGTCGCGCGATGCTCCGACCTCGCGAGCCAGTCGGGTGAGATCTCGACTCCCCATCCCGGGCCCTCCGGCACGCTGACCTTGCCGTCTGCGACGTGCGGTCGCGGCTCGTACATGCCTGTCTGCCACGGGTAGTCAGCGTCAGGCTCGATCGAGAATTCGAGGTATGGGCCTTGGTTCTCGATCGCGGCCAGCAGGTGCAGTGTGAAGACGAGCACGAGCGAGTGGTTCGCCGCGTGCGGCGTGCACGGCAAGCCCGTCGCCGCCGCGGACGACGCGATGCGAAGGGCTCGCGTGAAGCCCCCGGCGTAGCAGACGTCCGGCTGCACGACGTCGACGACCTTGGTCTCGATCATCCGCCGCCAGACGACGTCGTCCCAGTCCTGCTCGCCGCCCGCGACGTCGAGCGCGAGCGCCTGCGTCACCTCGCGCGTCCAGTCGAGCTCCCAGTACGGACAGGGCTCCTCGAAGTGCGAGACCCCGTACTGCTCGAGCATCCTGCCGACCTCGATCGCCCTCCTGGGCGCGTAGCTGCTGTTGGCGTCGACGAGCAGGTCGACGTCGTCTCCGAGCGCGCGGCGCACCTGCGACACCACCGCCTCCGTGCGACCGGGCCACTCGTCCTCGTCGTGGCCGCACTCCTTTCCGATGCGCACCTTGTACGCGTCGAAGCCGTGGCGCTCTCGGAGAGCAACGAGGCGCTCCGCCTCGTCCTCGGGCGAGATGTTGCGGCGCATGCTGGACGCGTACGCGCGCAGGCTTCGCGGACGCGCGCCGACGATCTCGCAGACTCCCTTGCCTTCGAGCTTCCCGCGCAGGTCCCAGAGCGCCGTGTCCAAGCCCGCGAGGGCGCGATACAGGTGCGAGCCGCGGAACTTGAACTCGCGTTCCGGGATCTCGTCCACCAAGGAATCGACGTCCAGCGGGTCACGCCCGAGCGCGTGCGGCGCGATCTGGCCGTGGAGGACGTGAGTGGTGACGTCGGCGTGGTAGGGAGCGACCTGGCCCCATCCTTCGGCGCCGTCGTCAGTGGATACCCGTACGAGCGCGACGTCGCGGTTGCCGAAACTTTCGATCGCGACGATCCTCATTCGTCGTCGAGGACGACGGCATTCCGCGACACCTGGCCGGAATCGTCGACCTCGAGCCGCGCACCGAAGGCGCGGCAGACGGCCGCTGTCACGTCGCCCGCGCAGGCGGGAAGCGCGACTTCTGGTCGCGCTCTGCGACGTCCATCGTGTTCCGCGTGTACTGCTCCGCCGACGTACGCAGCGGTTGGTAGTCCCACGGCTGGACCTTTCCGCGCTGCAGCGCACTGAACACGGCGAGCCGCGCCCGCTGGCTCTCGCGAACAGCGTGATCGATCGCCGGAAGGTCCCATCTGCGGGCGACCTCGTCACGAAAGTCGCCGAGCAGCGTCGCGTGCTCGGGATCCGCCTCGAGGTTCCGAAGCTCGAGCGGGTCGCTCTCGAGGTCGAAGAGCTGATCGGGGTCGCTCGCCGTATGGACGAACTTCCAGCGACCGCGCCGGATCATCACCATCGGGCCCTCGACGCCCTCCGCGAGGTACTCCCCGAGCACGGTCGCCTCCGGATCCTCGGCGCTCCCCTCGAGGAGCGGAACGAGGCTCCGTCCGTCGACTGCGCGAGGGAGCTCACCGGAGAGTCCGGGCCGCGCCAGATCCGCGAGTGTCGGGTGGAGATCGACTAGCGAGACCGGCTCACGCACGCGGCGAGCCCGATACCGCGAGGGCGCGTGCACCACGAGCGGAACGCGCGCCGCATGCTCACGGAACGACATCTTGTAGAACAGGCCGTGCTCGCCCAGGAAGTCGCCGTGGTCGGAGACGAAGATCACGACCGTCTCGTCGGCGAGGCCGCAGTTCGCGAGCGCCTCGAGAACCTCACCGATCCGCTCGTCGACGTACGCGAGGCTCGCGTAGTAGCCGTGTCGCGAGGCCCGTACGTCGTCGTCGGTGATGTCGACCTCGTCCATCGCTGACGCTTGCCAGAGCCGGCGCTCGTGAGGGTCGAGCTCGGCGTACGGCTTACGGGGCGCGGCAGGTAGGTCGATCTCGCCGTCGTCGAAGAGATCCCAGTAGCGCCTGCGCGCCACGTACGGATCGTGCGGGTGACTGAACGAGACGCAGAGAAAGAGCGGCTCGTCGCCCTCGTAGCGCGCGTAGTCGTAGAGACGGCGCACGGCGTGGAAGGCAACCTCGTCGTCGTACTCCAGCTGGTTCGTGATCTCCGCGACCCCGGCCTCGAGGACCGAGCTCATGTTGTGGTACCACCAGTCGATTCGCTCGCCGGGGCGGCTCCAGTCGGGCGTCCAGCCGAAGTCGCCGGGATACACGTCGGTCGTCGGGCGCTCCTCGAAGCCGTGCAGCTGATCGGGGCCGACGAAATGCATCTTCCCGGAGAGACAGGTTCGGTACCCCTGGAGCCGCAGGACGTGGGCGAAGGTCGGAATCGAGGCGGGGAGCTCGGCCGCGTTGTCGTACACACCCGTCCGCGTCGGCAGCGCGCCCGTCATCAGCGCCGCGCGCGCAGGCGCGCACAGCGGGCTCGGAGAGTAGGCGTTCTCGAACACGACGCCCTCCTCGGCCAGCCGGTCGACGACCGGCGTCCTCGTGACGGTGTGGCCGTACGCGCGGAGGAAGAGCGCCGAGAGCTGGTCGACGACGACGAGCAGGATGTGCGGCCGGTCGCTCATCGCCGCGCTGACGCTACCACCCGTCCTGCGCTCACCCGAGCGGCTCGTTGACAGCGTCACGCGGTCGTCGACCCGCAACCGCGTCGCGTACCGACTCGGCCGCGCGACGGTGTGCCGCCTCTTCGGCGGCCTCGCTGTACCACCCCGCGTGTGGCGTGACGACGAGTCGAGGCGCGGAGGGTGCGGGCGCCCCAGCCGAAGGCGGCTCGACGTCGAGCACGTCCAGCGCGACACCGCCGAGCCGGCCGTCATCCAGCGCCTCGAGGAGGGCGCTCGTGTCCACGATTCCACCACGAGAGACGTTCACGACGAATGCCCCGTGCGGAAGGAGCGCGAGCTCGCGTTCGCCGATGAGCCCTCGCGTCTCCTCGACCAGGGGAATGTGCAGCGAGAGCGCGGTGCAGGTGCGTAGCAGGTCGTCGAGCGGCAGTGGGCGCACTCCCGCCTCGGAGATCGCCTCGTCCGAGACGACCGGGTCGTACGCGAGCACCTCCATCCCGAGAGCACGGCCACGTGCAGCCAGCTCCCGTCCGATCCGGCCGAAGCCGACGATGCCGAGCCGCACGTCCGAGAGCCGGCGGAGCTCGCCGGCGGCGTCGTGGCTCCAGCCGCCCGCACGCACCGACCGATCGAGCTCGACGACACCGCGGACGAGAGCGAGCAGCAGCGACAGCGTGTGATCGGCCATCTCCTCCACGCAGTAGTCGGGGACGTTGCACACCCAGACCCCGCGCTCCGTCGCGGCTTGGACGTCGACGTGCTCGAAGCCGACGCTCGGTGTCGCGATGACACGCAGGCTCGCGAGACACGCGATGTCGTCGCCGCTCACCGGCTCGAACGAGACGAGGCCGAGCACGTCGTCGCCGGCCCACGGCGGGCTCCCGCTCTCGATCTCGATCGCGTCGTCCCCGAAGACGTCGCGAACGTGACGGAGCGGAACCGAGGCGTCGCAGAGGATGCGTGCCACGTCAGCTCCCGACGGCGGCGCTGGCCCGGGCGAATGCGGCTGTCGCGCGCTCCATGACCGGCGTCGGGCCCACCGCGATGCGGACGTGACCCGGCAGCCCGAGCTCGGAGCACGCGCGCACGAGGATCCCGTCGCGGGCGAGCTCGCCGGCGAGTTTGACGTCATCGACGCCGACGCGCGCGAGGACGAAGTTCGCCTGCGACGGGTACGGCTCGGCACCGGAGTCTCGCAGGCCCTCGCAGAGCAAGGCGCGAGCGCCGGCGATCTCCTTGCGTCGGCGCACGGCGGCCTCGGCGGCCCGAAGCGAAGCCCGCCCGGCTGCGAGCGCGGCGCAGTTCACGTTGAAGGGCTCCTCGACGACGCCGAGGCGGTCGACGAGGGCCGCGTCCGCAATCGCGTACCCGAGCCGGAGCCCGGCGAGCCCGTAGAACTTCGAGAACGTGCGCAACACGACGACCGGCCGCCCCGCGGCCACATCGCGCTCGCGCTCGAGCCTCCGCTCGGGCGAGAGGTAGTCGACGTACGCCTCGTCGGCGACGACGACGCAGCGGTCGGGGAGGTCGTCGAGAAAGACCTCCCACTCGTCACGGTCGAGCGTCAGCCCGGTCGGGTTGTTGGGGTCGCAGACCCAGACGAGCCGTGCCTCGGCAGCGCGGGCTCGGGCGGCGAGCCCCGGCAGATCCAACGAGAGGTCGCCGCGCATCGGAACCCGGTGCACGTCGGCCCCGCGAGCAGCGCTGACGCCTGCGTAGAGGTAGAAGGTCCGCTCGGGCTGCACAACCGCATCGCCCGGCTGCAGCAGCGCGGAGGCGACCGTCCCTATGAGTGCCTGCGTCCCGTGGCCAGGGAAGATGCAGCCCGGCTCGATGCCGACATGCTCCGCGACCTCGGCGCGAAAGGCGTCATACGGCGCGACCGGGTAGAGCCACACGTTCGCGAGCCCGGCGGTAACGGCGTCCAACACGCCCGGCAGCGGGCCGAAGAGGTTCTCGTTCCAGTTGAGCTTGGCCCCGTCCACGTGCGTCGCGAGCCCGTCGACTTCCGCGATCGTCTCTGCGACAGGGAACAGCGGAAGCTCGCGCACCGCCGGGACGACGATCGTGTGCCAGTCCGTCACGGGCGTCCAACTCTACGGCCGCTCCGCGGCCCACGCGCAGCGACGGCTTCGGACGTCCAGTGTTAAGACGATCGCCGCGCTTGTCTTTCACCTCGTACTGCAGTTGAATTGCTCGCGGACGACCTCGGAGCGAGGTCGCGGACGATGGCAGGCACGAGGAGGCGCCGATGCAGACCGTCGACGAAGCACTGAGCCGCGAGGTCGAACGCGGCATGACCCGGCAGGACATCCTCCGACGAGCGGCCGCGCTCGGGATCGTCGTCGCGGGCGGCACGTTAGGCCCGCTGACGGAGGCAGCGTTCGCAAGGACCCAGATCAAGCGGGGAGGCACCTTCCGCCAGGCCGTCTTCGGCGGTGCGTCGGACTTCATCGACGGGCAGCACATCGTCGCGAAGTCGGACATCGTCCGCAACGTCGTGGGCTTCGAGGGCCTCGCGTACTTCGACGAGAAAGGCGTGATCAAGCTGAGCCTGGCCGAGGAGCTGAGGGCCGAGAAGGCCAACCAGTACCTCATCCGGGTCCGCGACGGCATCGAGTTCCACAACGGTAAGACGCTCACCATCGACGACGTCATCTACTCGATCAAGCGGACGAAGAACCCGAAGCTGAAACTGTTCGGCAACGCCGCCTTCGGCGCGATCGACCTGAAGCGGATCAGGAAGCTCGACAAGCGCACTTGCCGGCTCTTCCTCTCGCGGCCCGACGTGACGTTGATGGAGGCCTTCGCGCAGTACTACCAGGGCGTCGTCCCCGTCGGGTACGCGCCGAACTCATTCATCAAAGGCCCCCTGAAGCACATCGGGACCGGCCCGTTCAAGGTGAAGAGCTTCACGCCCGGGCGCGAGAGCGTGCACGAGAAGAACGAGAACTACTGGCGCTCCGGCCAGCCGTACTTCGACCAGGTGCGCATCATCAACTTCCCGTCCGATGCGGCCAAGGTGAATGCGCTTCTCTCGGGGCAGATCGAAGCCATGTCCGACGTCCCGTTCGCGCAAGTGCCAGTCGTGAGGGGCCGCAAGAACCTGCGCATCTTGGTCTCACCGACCGGAGCGTGGACGCCGCTCTGTATGCGCGTCGACGTCGCCCCCTTCAACGACGTGCGTGTGCGGCGGGCGTTCCGCCTGCTCATCAACCGTCCGCAGGCCGTGCAGCAGGGCCTGTCCGGCGCCGGACGGATCGGCAACGACATCTACTCGCCCTTCGATCCGGCCTATGCGGGCGACGAGTTCCCGCAGCGGGCATACGATCCGGAACAGGCGAAGTCTCTGCTCAAGCAGGCCGGCCAGGAAGGGCTGACGGTCGAGCTCGCCTCGACCGCGTGGGACACCGGGATGAACGAGGGCGCCACGATCTTCGCGCAGAACGCGAAGGCAGGAGGCGTCAACGTCAACCTCAGGGTCCTCGACGGTACCGCGTTCAACGACCAGTACCTGAAGTGGCCGTTCTCCGCCGACTACTGGGGGACGCGGAACTACCTGCTGCAGGCGGCCTCCGGGGTGCTCAAGACGGCGCCCTTCAACGAGACGCACTGGGACCAGTATTCGGGCTACGCCCGGTTCGAGGCGTTGTACCGCCAAGCACTGGGAACCGTGGACGACAAGAAGCGCGCCCAGATCATCAAGGACATGCAGCGCATGGAGTACAACGACGGCGGGCTCATCATCTGGGGCTTCAAGAACCTGACGGACGGCTACTCGACCAGGGTCAGCGGCTACAAGGTCGACCGCGGCACCCTCAACCTCAACAAGTACGGCAACGGCTTCCGCACCATCTACTTCGTCTGAACGACGACGGGTGCCGCGCCTCTCGGCGCGGCACCCGGTCCGCCGCCTGAGCGCGCAGATGAAGGCTGAGGTCCAAGCCCACATGGAGATCCGGCGAGCAGAGAGCGGAGACGTGGCGGCGATCAGAGCGATCGTCGAGGTCGCCTACGCGCCGTACGAGCCGCGTATCGGGCGTGTGCCGGCCCCCGTCGTGGCCGACTATCCGGCGCTCGTCGCGGCGGGCGATGCGTGGGTGTGCATTTCGGACGGGCGCGTGGTTGGCGTTCTCGTGATCCGGCAGGCCGGCGATGCACTCGAGCTCGAGAACGTCGCGGTCGATCCGGCCTGCCAGCGACGAGGCTACGGCCGCGCGCTGATCGCATTCGCAGAGCAACAGGCGCGTGAGCTCGGGCTGGGGACGGTGACGCTGTACACGAACGAGGCGATGGTCGAGAACCTGCGTCTCTATCCGCGGCTCGGCTTCGCCGAGACGGAACGGCGCGTCGAGGACGGCTATCGACGCGTCTTCTTCGAGAAGAGCCTGGACGATCACGTGCTGCGGAGTTAGCCTCGTCACGAGGATGAGCCTTAGGCACGGCCTGACCGGCTTCATCATTCGCCGACTGCTGCTCGGCCTGGTGACGCTATGGATCACGTCGTTGGTCATCTTCGCCGCGACGCAGGTCCTCCCGGGCGATGCCGCCCGGTCCATCCTCGGACGGAGTGCGACTCCGGAATCGCTCGCCGAGCTGCGGCGGCAGCTCGGGCTCGACCAGCCGATCCTCACCCAGTACTGGAACTGGATAACGGGGTTCGTCACCGGCGACCTCGGCACATCGCTCTCGAACAGCCTCCCCGTCACGGAGGTGATCGGCGAGCGGCTCGTCTACTCGCTCTTCCTCATGCTGATCGCCGGCCTCATCAGCGTTCCGCTCGGGATCGCCCTCGGCGCCATCAGCGCTCGCCGCCGCGACAGTACGTTCGACCAGACGACCTCGGTCGCGACCCTCGGCCTCGCAGCATTGCCGGAGTTCGTCGTCGGGATCACGCTCGTAGTGATCTTCTCGACCACCGTCTTCCACGTCCTCCCGGGCGTGATCGTGACCCAGCCCGGCGCCAGGCCGTGGGACTACCCGAGGGAGCTGATCCTGCCGGTGGTGACGCTCGTCATCGCCGTGGTCCCGTATACGGCCCGGATCATGCGGGCGTCGACGGTCGAGATCCTGGAAAGCGACTTCGTCGAGATGGCGAGGCTCAAGGGACTCGGCGAGCGGCGCGTCCTCTGGCGCCATGCCGTCCCGAACGCGCTCGCACCCACATTCCAGGTCACCGCGCTCAACCTCGCCTATCTGGCCGGTGGGATCGTCGTCGTCGAGGCAGTCTTCAACTATCCGGGCATCGGCCTGCTCCTGGTGGAGTCGGTTCGGGGCCGAGACATGCCGACGGTGCAGGCGATCGCACTCTTGATCGCGGCGCTGTACGTCGTGCTCAACCTCCTCGCCGACGTCGCCACCATCCTCGTCAGCCCGCGCCTTCGAACCTCTCTCCAATGAGCGACGTCGCCCTTACCGACGGTGTGGCGCTCGACCTCAGTGAGAAGCAGGTCCGCCCGTGGCGGCTGCTCCTCGCGACCGCCTGGGCGCAGCACCGCACCAAGATCGGGCTCGGCATCACGCTGCTGCTCGTCGGCATCGCGGTCTTCGGCCGACTCGTGGCCCCGTACGCGCCGGACCAGGGAGTCGTGGGCCAGCTGCCCTTCGCACCGCCGTCGAGCGAGGCCTGGCTCGGAACGGACGCAATCGGTCGCGACGTCTTGAGCCGCTTCCTCCACGGCGGGCTTTCCGTACTCCTGCTCTCCGGGCTCTCGACCGCTCTCGGCATGACGCTCGGCGTCACGGTCGGCCTCGTGGCCGCCTACTCGCCCGGCAAGCTCGACGACCTGCTCATGCGGACCATGGATGTCTTCCTCTCGCTGCCGCAGATCGTCTTCGCACTCGTCCTCGCGGCCACCGTCGGACCCGAGCTCTGGCTGCTCGTGCTGGCCGTCGGGTTCACCACGATGCCAAGGGCGGCTCGAGTCACTCGCGGCGCTGCCGTGGAGGTGGTTCAGCGAGACTTCGTGCGCGCGGCCGAGGCGATCGGGGTTCCACGGCGCCGGATCCTGCTGTCCGAGGTCCTCCCCAACATCTCGAGCCCGCTCATCGTCGAGACGACGCTGCGCATGGCCTTCAACGTCGCGGTCGTGGCGGGTCTCAGCTTCCTCGGCTTCGGCCTGCAGCCCCCCGCGGCCGACTGGGGCCTGATGATCAACGAGAACCAGAACGGCCTCACGCTCCAACCGTGGCCGGTGCTGCTGCCGGTGATCGCGATCGCGCTGCTGACGATCGGCACGAGCCTGATCGGCGACGGCATCTCCCGTGCCGCGATCGGCATCGAGCGCGGCCGCACGGGTGGCGAATGAGCATGCCGTCGCCAGCGTTGGAGCTCGTCGACCTCCGTGTCGAGGTCGACTACGGAAACCGCGAGGACATCGTCGACGAGATCACGTTCGGTGTCTCAGCGGGCGAGGTGCTCGGCCTCGTCGGCGAATCCGGCTCGGGCAAGACGACAGTAGGGCTCGCGATTCTGGGGCACACTCGACGTGGCGCGCGCATCGCCCGCGGCGAGGTACGCATCGAGGGCCGCGACATCCTCCCACTCCCGCCACTCGAGCGTCAGCGGCTGCGCGGCCGCCTCGTGTCGTACGTCCCGCAGGATCCGGCCTCGGCGCTCAACCCGGCGATCCGGATCGGCACGCAGCTCGAGGAGACGCTCACAGAGCACGGTTTCGGCGCGTCCGAGGGGGAGCGGCGAGCGCGTATCGGCGAAGTTCTCGAGGAGGTTCTGCTGCCGACCGACGAGACGTTCCTCAAGCGCTACCCGCACCAGCTCTCGGGTGGACAGCAGCAGCGCGTCGCGCTCGCCATGGCCTTCGCCAACAGACCGCGCGTGATCGTGCTCGACGAGCCTACGACGGGTCTCGACGTGACGACGCAGGCGCACGTGCTCGAGACCGTGCGCGACCTGTGCGCGGCTCACGGTGTCGCCGCCGTCTACGTCAGTCACGACCTCGCGGTCGTCGCGACCCTCGCGAGTCGCGTCGCAGTGATGTACGGCGGACGGCTCGTGGAGGTCGGGCCCACGGGAACGCTCTTCCGCCAGGCGGGCCACCCGTACACCCGGCGCCTGGTCGAGGCTATCCCCGAGCTGTCTGGAACACACGCGCTCGTCGGGATACCCGGCACGGCCCCTCGGCCCGGGCACCGGCCCGCGGGCTGCTTCTTCGCGCCGCGCTGCCACTACGCAGAGGACC
>JBOHAY010000359.1:0-5433 GCA_050697935.1 Gaiellaceae bacterium
CGATCCGACGAGGATCGCGCTCGCACCTGCCAGCTCCGCGGCGGCACCCTGCGCTCGTGACTCGATCCCGCTCTCTGCAACGATCACACGTTCGCGCGGAGCGCCCGCCACGAGCTCGAGCTGGGCCGGCCGGTCGATGTGAAACGTCATGAGATCGCGCGCATTGATCCCGATCACGGGCGCGTCGAGAGCGGTCGCGCGTGCAAGCTCGTCTGCGTCGTGCGCCTCGACGAGCGTGTCGAGGCCGAGCTCGGCGGCCGTCGCCATGAGGGCGCGCACGGTCGCGTCGTCGAGGTCTCGCAGCAAGAGCAGCGCAGCGTCGGCGCCCATCTCCCGGGCAGTCCTCAGATCGTCCGTGGTCGAGAAGAAGCCCTTCGCGAGCAACGGCAGGGCGGCCGCCCCACGCGCGGCTCGGAGGTCGTCCCACGTTCCTCCGAAGCGCTCGTCCACGAGAATCGAGACAGCAGCTGCACCCTCGCGCTCGTAGGCAGCTGCGAGCGCCGCGGGATCCGCGTGCGGTCTCAGATCGCCTGCCGAGGGCGAGCGGCGCTTGACCTCGGCGATCGCACCGAGACCGGGAGCGGAAAGGGCATCTCGAAAACGTCCCATCAGCGAGATTCTCCCTGCGAAAACCTCACGAGCTCGTCCAGTCGCTCGCCTGCCCGGCCACTGTCGATCTCTTCCGCCGCACGCGCGAGCCCTTCGCGCAAGTCTGCCGCGTGGCCGGACGCAGCGATCGCTCCCGCCGCGTTCAGGAGCACCGCATCGCGCTTCCCACCTCGCGCTCCGGCGAGCACGTCGCGAGCCGCACGGGCGTTCTCGTCCGGTGAACCGCCCACGAGCTCGCCCGGATCACATCTCTCCATGCCCAGCTCGAGCGCGTCGATCGTTCGCTCTCGTACCTTCCCGTCGAGCACCTCGCACACGGAGTTCGGCCCGGCGGGCGAGAGCTCGTCGATCCCGAACGCACCGTGCACGACATACGCACGCCGTGATCCGAGCGTGACCAGGACATCGGCAATCGTCCGCACCAGGTCGAGTGAGTAGACGCCGAAGATGCCGCTCCGCGCCCCGGCCGGGTTCGTCAGCGGGCCGAGGACGTTGAAGATCGTGCGCGTCCCCAGCTCTCGCCGAACCGGCGCAGCATGACGCATCGCCGGATGATGCACCGGGGCGAACATGAAGCCGAACCCGAGCCGGTCGATCGACTCGGCGATTCGCTCCGGCGGCAGCTCGAGCGTGAATCCCAACGCTTCGAGCACGTCCGCCGAGCCGGAAACAGAGCTCACGGCCCGATTTCCGTGCTTTGCGACCGCGGCACCTGCAGACGCAGCCACGATCGCGGCGGTCGTCGAGATGTTGAACGTCGCGGCTCCATCTCCACCCGTGCCGACGACGTCCACGACGTCCTCGCGCGTCGGGTGAATGGGAAGGACGTGCTCGTGCATGGCCTCGGCGCAGCCGGCAATCTCGTCGACTGTCTCGCCCTTCGCGCGGAGGGCAATGAGAAAGCCTGCGATCTGCGCAGGGGTCGCCTCCCCACGCATGATCTCGCCCATGACCTCGCGCGCGGAGGCGAGGTCGAGATCGCGACCGTCGAGAAGCTGCTGGATCGCCTGCTGGATCACGCGCGAAGTCTTACCGTGCGACACGACCTTCCTGCGGCCCGTTCGGTGACACGTGAAACGCGCCGATCGGCACGACCTTGCCGTGCGCAAGCCTGCCTCGCTACGGTGGGCGCTAGCCCGCAACTGCAGAGGAGGTCCGTCATCGAAGTCTTTGTCCTCGCTAGCGGCACGTTCGGCGTTGTCGCAACCTTCCTACTTGTATATCTCGCTTTGCGTAGCGTTCGGGACGCGAAGGACCTCCGCCTGATCCAGAGCGAGCTCGGGGGTCTGATGCAGGAGACGAAGGAACTCGCCGAAGAGGTGCATGCCCTCCAATTCGAGATCCAGCAGGAGCAACGAGCGGCCAAGAGCGACATAGACGAGACTCGCCGAACGGTCGAGCAGGCCACGGAGGTCGTCGAGCACACCGCAGGTCAAGTTGCCGAGGTCGTCGAGCACGTGACCGAGGCCACCGAGAAACAGCGCCGTGGAACGATTCGGCGCATTCTCGCGCCCGCTGGAACGCGCTTGCGGTAACAGCAGTTCACAGCGTGCGCTCGAGCGCACGAACGAGGCGCTCGACGTCCGATTCGTCGTTGTACGGGCCGATCGAGACCCGCAGGATCCGCCGACCGTCGCGCTCGTAGACGGGCACCTCGATTCGGTGCTCCTCGATCAGGCGCCGCCACAGCGCGAAGGGATCGCCGGGTGGGAGCTGCACCGCGCGCATGAATGGCGCGGGTATTCCGCTCACGGTCTTCAGGCGGCGCTCGGCCAGTCGACGCTCGGTCTCCTGAGCGAGTGCGGCCATGGCACCGAGATCGAAAGTCGCATGCGCTTCGATCGCCTTGGGAACGGTGAGGTACGCAGCCGGGTCGTTCGTCCCCTGCCAGCCGTGGCGCTCGCCGAAGTCTGCGTCCTCGTGGTAGCCCCAGCTGACGACCAGTGGCTCGATCCACTCCTGGTGCTCGGTCCGTGCCCAGAGGAAGCCCGAGCCTTTCGGCGCGCAGAGCCACTTGTGGCAGTTGCCCGAGTAGATGTCGGCGCCCAGGGTCTCGAGATCGAGCCCAATCTGACCGAGAGCGTGCGCACCGTCCACGATCGAGAGAACGCCAGCCCTGCGAGCAGCGGCACAGATCTCCTCCACCGAGAGCACGAGCGCGGTCGGTGACGTGATGTGTGAGACGAGGATTGCGCGTGTCCTGACGCCGATGTTCGCGATCAGCTCCTCAGGCTCGCAGTGCACGACGTTCGCGCGGATGAACGAGAGCGCTCGCTCGATCGCGCCGTACTCGTGCTTCGTCGTGAGGATCTCCTCCTCGGGCCGGATCCGGAGCGAGCGGAGGACAGCGTTCAGCCCCGATGTCGCGTTCGGCACGAAGACGAGGTCGTCAGCGCGCGCGCCGACGAAGCCGGCGAGGGCCGCACGAGCATCGTCGAGGACGCTCGATCCCGCTCGCCCCTCCCAGAACCAGGTGCTGAGGCGTCTCGCGAAGAAGTCGGTCGGCTGCCGCTCGAGCTCGCGCTGCCAGCGCTGGTATTCGTCGAAGACGTCGACAGGGCACGCACCGTAGCCGCCGTGGTTCAGGTAGACGACATCCGGGTCGAGGAGAAAGCCGTCGCGCACGCGTGGCTAGTGTCTCACGGTGCACGGCCTCGTCCGCACGTATTTTCCACCCCTCCCGCGGTCGGTGGCAACGCTTCAGGTCGGCGGGCTCGTGAACGCCTTCGGAAACGGGATCGTCCTACCGTTCATGTTCATCTACCTGCACAACGTGCGCGGGATCGGGCTCGCCGTCGTCGGGTTGATCGTTGCAACGCACGCGGTCGTCAGCATCGTCGCCGGCCCGATCTTCGGCTCGCAGATCGACCGCTTCGGCGGTAAGAACATGCTGGCGCTCTCCCTTGGGATCCTCACGATCGGCTATGCCGCGTACGCCCTCGTGCACGAGCCCTGGCAAGGCTTCGTCGTCGCAGCGATCAGTGGGATCGGCGTCGGCGGCTTCTGGCCCTCGCAATCGACGCTGATCGCGGGGCTCACACCGCCTGAGCAGCGCCCTGCGGCCTTCGCGATGCAACGTGTGGTCATGAACCTCGGCATCGGCCTCGGCGCTCTCACGGGCGGCCTCATTGCCGCAACGGACTCGCCGACCTCCTTCACGGTCCTGTTCCTGCTCGACGCGGCCACCTTTCTCGTGTACGGCGGCGTCATGCTCGCGCTCGTGCCGGAGCCGGCTCAGGCAGGAGGGGCGCACGGGCCGGGTAGGTCCGGCTCATATCGCGACGTCCTCCGCCACCGCGCATTCGTCGCCGTGATCGGGCTCAACGCACTCTTCATTCTCGCCGGCTTCTCCGCCCTCGACGTCCTGCCCGTGTACGCGAAGAACGAGGCCGGGCTCAGCGAGACGCAGATCGGCCTCCTCTTCTTCGTCAACACCGTCGTGATCGTGCTCGCCCAGCTCCCGATCGCGCGGCTCGCGCGTGGCCGCAGACGGATGCCCGCGCTCGCGCTCCTCGGGGCACTCTGGGCTGCTGCATGGGTGATCGTGCCGATGGCAGGCTCAGCCACGCCCAAGGCGGCGGTCTGGTTGCTCGTCGCGGCGATGATCGTTTTCGCCTTCGGGCTATGCGTGCACGGCGCCGTGCAGGCGCCGCTCGTGGCCGATCTTGCGGAGCCAAGGCTCCTGGGTCGCTACATGGCGCTTTCGGCGCTCTCGTGGCAGGTGGGGTTCGCGCTCGGCCCGGCGATCGGAGGGATCGGGCTCGAGCTCTCGCCGAACGGTGTCTGGCTGGGGGCCGCAGCTCTCTGCGCAGTCGGGAGCGGAGTCGCGCTCGTGATCGAAGGAACCCTCCCGGATCGGGCTCGCCGTACACCCGCGCCGGTCGCGGCGTCGGCCTGACGAAGCAGGCACGGCGGGTAGAATCCCGAACATGGCTGTGACGAAGGACGATCCCCTCAGTACCCATGCCGAACCTGCCCCGCATCAGGCGTTTGCGAGCCCGTGGCACGGGTCCGATCGTCGTACGTCCGGCGCCCCTCGTTCACGAGCTCTCGGCTAGCGACCTCACCTGGCTCAATGTCGTCGCGCCGGATGTCGAGACGGCGCAAACGCTCGCTGAGCGCTTCGGCTGGCATCCCCTCGACGTCGAGGACATCGTCTCGAAGAGGCAGCGGCCGAAGATCGACGACTACGAGGACGAGGGCTACCTCTTCGCCGTCCTCCACTTCCCCTTCTACGACAGCCAGGTGCAGCGGTTGAACGCGGCCGAGCTGGACGTCTTCGTCGGCCACGACTACGTCGTCACCATCCCGAATCACGAGCTGCGCCCGGTCACGCGGCTGTTCGCGCGCTGCGAGGACGACGAGGCCTATCGCGAGCAGCTCTTCGCGCGCGGCTCCGGGCGCCTGCTGTACGACATCCTCGACGACCTCTTCGACTACTGCTTCCCGATCCTCGACAAGATCGCGCACAAGCTCGACGGGATCGAGGACGAGATGTTCGAGGGACGCTCGCAGGAGGTCGTCCGCGACATCTCCAACGTGAAGCAGGAGATCATCTCCTACCGGAAGATCATCAAGCCCGAGCGCTCGACCCTTCGCGTGCTCGAGCGCCGCGTGGAAGGGTTCCTCCCCGAGGATCTCGAGGACTACTTCGACGACATCGTCGACGCCGCGGAGCGGATCTGGGACCTCCTCGACAACTACAAGGAGGTCATCGACGGGCTCGAGTCGACGAACGAGTCCGTCCTCGCGCATCGCCAGAATGACGTGCTGCGGCTCCTGACCGTGTTCACGGTCATCGTGCTCCCGCTCACGATGCTGACC
>JBOHAY010000360.1:0-9654 GCA_050697935.1 Gaiellaceae bacterium
GTGCACGTGTTGAAGACCACGACATCGGCCTCCTCGGACGTCACGGCCTCACCGAGACCGAGAGACTCGAGCATGCCCTTGATGCGCTCGGAGTCGTGAGCGTTCATCTGGCAGCCGAACGTCGTGAGGTGGTAGCGCTTCACGAACTTGGAATCGTAGGGATTCGCAGCGAGTGCGCCCAGTCGGAGAGATCGCGCCGTCCCGGGACGGACGCCCAGGCGTCGCGCTGTTCGACGACGAGGCCATCGTCACCGAAGCGAAGCAGGGACGTCCCCGCGATCGTCTCGACCGAGCCGTCCGTGGACGTGATCACCGCCCACCAGTCGACCGCGGCACGATCTCCCTCGACGATCGGCTCGCCGAAGCGGCATTCGGCTCGAGTTTGGTCAGCGAACGCCCAGGCGACATAGTCGCGCGGCGCTCGCAGATCGCGAAACGGATGCGAGTAGAAGACGGCTTCGGCCGCGTAGAGGTCGGCGACAGCGTCGAGATCGCGGGCCGGCCACCCTCTCGCCCAGGCCTCGACCCAGGCGTGCGCGGCAGTGCGGGCGTCTATTTCGCGACCTCGATGGCGCGACTCTCGCGGATCACGATCACCTTGACCTGTCCCGGGTACTCGAGCTGGTCTTCGATCTCCCGCGCGATCTCGTGTGAGAGCAGGACCGCGGCATCGTCGTCGACCTCGCTCGGCTCGACGATCACGCGGATCTCGCGTCCGGCCTGCAACGCATACGCCTTTGCGACTCCGGCCTTGGCGGTCGCGATCTCCTCAAGTGCCTCGAGCCTGCGGATGTAGTTCTCGAGACTCTCGCCGCGCGCGCCCGGTCTCGACGCCGACACTGCATCGGCGGCGATCAGGAGGACGGCTTCGACGGTCTGCGGCTGCACCTCGTAGTGGTGTGCCTCGATCGCGTGCACGACACCCTCTGACTCACCGTTGCGTTTCGCAAGTTGTGCGGAGATGAGCGCGTGCGATCCCTCGACCTCGTGGCTCATCGCCTTGCCGATGTCGTGCAACAGCGCGGCCCTCTTGGTCGTCTTGACCCCGGCCTGGAGCTCAGCCGCCATGATTCCGCCGAGGTGAACCACCTCGAGCGTGTGCTTGAGGACGTTCTGGCCATAGCTCGTCCGATACCGCAGTCGCCCGAGTATGCGAACGATCTCCTCGTGGAACTCTCCGCAGTTCGCCTCGAACACGGCTTGCTCCCCTGCTTGCAGGACATGTTCGTCCAGTTCCGCCTTCGACTGGTAGTACATCTCCTCGATTCGAGCCGGGTGGATCCGGCCATCCTCGATCAACTTGTCGAGAGTGACGCGCGCGATCTCGCGGCGAAGCGGGTCGAACGACGAGAGGACAACCGCATGTGGCGTGTCGTCGATGATGAAGTCGACTCCCGTCAGGTGTTCGAGCGCGCGGATGTTGCGTCCTTCACGCCCGATGATGCGGCCTTTGAGATCGTCCGAGGCGAGCTCGACGACCGACACGGTTGCCTCGGCCGTGTGGCTGGCGGCGACGCGCTGAAGCGAGTCGGCGATGAGCGCTCGTGCCCGGCGCCGCGAGTCGGAGCGCGCCTCCTCCTCCATCTGCCGAACGTCCCGTGCGAGCTCGTGTCGGATGAGATCCTTCGAACGCTCGAGCAGCTGTTGCCGCGCCTCGTGGACCGTGAGACCGGAGATGCGCTCGAGCGCTCCGAGCGCGTCCTTCTGGGCGTCGCGAAGCTCCTCCTGAAGTGCCTTCACATGGACCTCGCGGTCGCCGAGGCCCTGTTCCGTGCGCTCGACGTCGACCAATCGCGCGTCCACCTCTGCTTCCTTGGAGAGGACCCGTTCCTCGATCTTCGCAATCTGAACGCGACGATCCTGTACCTCCGCCTCGATCTCGCTCCGGAGCTGGACGGCCTGCTCGCGCGCGTCGACCTGCGCCTCGCGCCTGATCGCGTCGGCTTCACGACCAGTCTCAGCGAGGAGGCGATCCCGCTCCCCTTCGGCTGTCCGCACGCGCGAGCCGGAGCGGACGAGCAGGACGGCGGCGGCTGCAATGGCTCCGACGAGGATTCCGATGAGCGCTGCGACAGCCGTGAGCATGAAGACCTCCGGGAAGGTTCTGTTGTCCGCGGCGTTGCCGCGGTGCTCACACCCGGCAGTCGGCCTGCTCGGCCGCGACCGGAGTCTGCCCACGACCGTTACCTCAGGTAGTGGTGCATCCTCCGCTGTCGGCCGAGGTTCGGCCGGTGGGGTTGGTCATCGAGGGTCGGAGTCGAGTTCATGGATTCAGGAATCGCGTGCGAGCAGGAAAATGCCTGGTGAAGCTCGCTCATCCTAACTCGCCGTCGTCACGGTCCGCAATGACTGCGCGGATCACGTCGTCGGAGAAGCCCTTCCCGTACAGATAGCGGACTGTCTTCGGCGAGCCTCCGCGCCGTTCGACGATGTGGCGGGCGCGCGTCGTTTCGTCGCCGACAGTGTCGAGTGCCGCGGCGACGACTTCGTCCGGGACACCAGCGTCCGCCAGACGCGCGCGGATGAGGGCGTTTCCGGCGCCCCGCTCTGCGAGCGACGCTGCCCGCGCGTGTGCGAAGCGCTCGTCGTCGACGAGTCCCGTGCGACGGAGGGCGCCGAGCGTCCGTGCGCGGTCGGCCTCCGAAAAGCCACGGTCTCGGAGATGCTGCTCTATCTCGTGCTCGGTCCGATCCCGATGGTGAAGCGCGCGAAGCGCGCATTCGTACGCGTCGTCAGACATCGCGTCGAGTGACACGGGCGCTCATGCTCGAGGCGGATCAGCTCTCGACGGGAACGGCCTCCTCGATCTCGACTTCCACCGCTTCCTCGGAGTGCGGCTGCGAGGGAAGCAGACGGGCGGAGATGACTTGGTCATCGGCAGCCTCAGCCTGGATCCTGGCGAGGATCTGCTGGACGAGGTCCGGGTTCTCGCTGAGGAAGGCCGTGGCGTTCTGCCGCCCTTGTCCGAGCCTGGTCTCGTCGAAGCTGAAGTACGAACCCGCTTTCTGGACGACCTTCCTCTCGAGAGCGACGTCGAGAACCGTCCCCTCCCAGGGAATGCCGGAACCGTAGATGATGTCGAACTCGGCCTGCTTGAAGGGCGGCGCAACCTTGTTCTTGACGACTTTCACGCGAACGCGGTTGCCGAACGCCTCGGCACCGTCTTTGAGCGTCTCGATCCGACGAATGTCGAGGCGGACCGACGAGTAGAACTTGAGCGCCCGGCCACCTGGGGTGGTCTCCGGGTTGCCGAACATGACTCCGATCTTCTCGCGGAGCTGGTTCGTGAAGATGCAGATCGTGTCCGTGCGATTGAGCGTCCCGGCGAGCTTGCGTAGCGCCTGGCTCATGAGCCGCGCCTGCAGACCGACGTGGGAGTCGCCCATCTCACCCTCGATCTCCGCCTTCGGGACGAGAGCGGCGACCGAGTCGACGGCGACGATGTCGAGCGCACCGGAGCGAATGAGGAGCTCGCAGATCTCGAGCGCCTGTTCGCCCGTGTCGGGCTGGGAGACGAGGAGTTGGTCGATGTCGACGCCGATTCGGCGGGCATAGGACGGATCCATCGCATGCTCCGCGTCGATGAACGCGCAAATGCCACCGCGTCGCTGTGCCTCCGCCATGACGTGGTACACGAGCGTCGTCTTCCCGGATGCCTCGGGCCCGAAGATCTCGACCACTCGTCCGCGTGGTAAACCGCCGATCCCGAGCGCCATGTCGAGCGCCAGCGACCCGGACGAGATCGCACCGATTGAGACCTGGGGACGATCGCTCATCCGCATCACGGACCCTTTGCCAAACTGGCGCTCGATCTGCCCGAGCGCCACATCGAGCGCTTCTTCACGCTTCATTCCTCATCCTCCCGATTCTTCATCCTCTATGGACTGCCTAGCGAACACGACTCCAATACCTCGTACCGCGCCCCCGACGCTCTCTGTGCATTGCCGTGCAGGCGTGAAAGCAAAGCAGCGGCACCGGACGGAGTGAACGAACCGATCTCGGGTAGCGGCGGGTCGAGGTGAGGTCGCTCTCGGAATCGTAGGACGGTGATGTGCGGAAGCCACGGCCGCGCCTCTCGCCGGTACACGCCGGCATCCTCGAGTCGGCGCTGCAGGCGGCCGGCGAAGCGTGCCGCCTCCCCGGTTGGATCTGCGAGGACGAGCATGCCGACCGAGCGAGTCTCCCGGTAGCGCACGGGCCCGAGCCAGAACGGCTCGGTAGCGGCAGCCTCATCGCGCAGTATGAGTCGGACCGGGTCGAGCGCCGACCGTGGTTGGTTACCCAGAAACGCAAGGGTGACGTGAAAGCTCGACACGCTCCTGCCACTTGTCAGGTGGCGCTTGCCCCAGGAGACGAGTCCGGCCACGACGCCTGGCGGGAGCTCGAGAGCGACGAAGAGCCTGAGTCGATCATCTCCAGCGACGGTACCGTCAGCGGTCACGTCGCTGTGTGTCGGCTCTCCAACAATCGACGAACAAGGTGCAGCGACGCCGCCGTCGCACGTCCGCGGATCATCTCCCGGTCTCCGGGCAGCTCGGTGCGGCGCGCCTCCTCCCCGTCCGGGCCGACGGCGTGGACGAAGATGAGACCGACCGGCTTTTCCTCGGTTCCGCCGTCTGGGCCTGCAACGCCGGTCACGGCGACGCCGATGTCCGCACCGAGCCTCGATCGCACGCCGTGAGCCATCGCAGCCGCCGTTTCGGCAGAGACGGCGCCATGGAGATCCAGCACATCCTGCGGAACATCGAGCTCACCCGTCTTCACGGCGTTGGCATAGGCGACGACACTTCCGAGAAACACGTCGCTGGCGCCCGGCACGCCGGTCAGGCGGGCCGCGACCATGCCTCCGGTGCAGGACTCGGCCGTCGCAAGCGTCAACCCGCGCACTCGACCGAGGTCGAGAACGATCTCGGCGATCGTACGGTCGCTCTCGCTGAAGAGGTACCTACCGAGCCGCTCTCGCAAGAAGGCCGCGACGACTGCCGCCCGTTCCTCCGCCCCAGGCTCGACGACGAGATCGACGTGGATCTCGAACTCGCGAGCACAGATCGTCACCTCGACGCCGTCCCCGTCACCTCCCGCATCCGCGAGCGCCTCAGCGACTGCGGACTCGGGCGTCCCGAAGAAGCGCAGCACCGCACGCTCACGGGCCGGTGCCCGCTCGAGTACCCGCCGGACGGGCTCGGTCTCGAGGGCTCGTGGCCAGAGCCGCCGAAGTTCGCGGGGTGGGCCCGGGAGGACCACGACGACACACCCGTTGGCGTCGAGCACCACGCCAGGCGCCGTTCCGGCGAGCCCGAGCGAGAGGGCTCCCTCGGGAAGGGTCGCCTGCTTGCGAACGCCGGTCGTGAAGTCCGCGTAGGGACGCCCGAGCCGGTCGGCGATCATCCGCGATACGCTCGCGATGTCCCGCTCCAGCGCATCGTCGACCGCGAGCACACGCCCCGCCACGCGCGCCACGAGCTCGATCGTTCGGTCGTCGTGCGTCGGCCCGAGGCCACCCGAAACGAGGCAGAGATCGGCGTCGAACCCCTGGCGAAACGCGCGCTCGAGATCCTCGGCACGGTCGCCGACGATCATGATGCGCTCCGGCTCGAGGCCGAGCCGCACCGCTTCAGCTGCGAGGAACGGCCCGTTGCGGTCGTCGCGCTCGCCTCGGACGAGCTCGCTGCCCGTCACGACGATGGCCGCCCTGGGGCGCGTCAAGAGGTCGCGCGGGCAATCCGGCGCGGCGTGACGACGAACGTCGTCCCCACGGGCAGCTCGACCCGGTTGCCGTTGAGGCGTACCGCGACGTTCTGCGGCTCGGCTAGTGCGAGCTGCAAGCGCCCACCTTCGAATACCTTGTGTTGCCCTCGCTCGAGCGTCCCGCTGTACAGCAGTTTGCCGGCGCTCGAGCCGGCGCGCACTTCCATCCACGATCCGCCGCGCACCGCACGAACGGTCAACCGGGTGCTCTGAGTGGAGCTCGAGGACTCTGTCGACACATTGCCGCCTGACGCGAGCCCGGGAACTTTCTGGCCCTCCGGCCCTCCGAATCTCCAGGCCGCAATGACGAGCGCGGTCGCGACTGCAATCGCGAAGAGCGCGACGACCGCGATTCCCGACTCTCGCGACCCGCGATCTCGGCGCTGAGCGGGTACTCGGCGAGATCGGACCGGCGCATCCTCCTCCCCCACCGCGAACCGCGTGTTGTACTCGTCGACAAACGGCTGTCCGTCGAGCCCGAGCGCGTCGGCGTAGGAGCGCAGGAACCCGCGAATGTACGTGGGCGCGGGCAGGATGTCGAACCGCTCGTCCTCGAGTGCGCGAAGATACTTCGGCCGGATCTTCGTCCGCTCCTCGAGCTCGGGAAAGTCGAGATCCTGGCGCAGTCGGGCCTCACGGAGGCTGGAGCCGATGTCGAACATGCGCGGGGCATTGTAGACGGTCGGGGTCGAACGTCACTCTGCGCCGACTCCGTGCTTCGGCGAGGCGGGTCAATCGCGCGAGCCGACGTACTCCAAGAGCCCGTAGACGACGAGCGAGACGATCGCCGCGGCCGCAATGCACAGGCCGACGACACCGAGGACGCGGCCGATGCTCGCGGGCCCGGATCGTCGTCCAGCGAGCGCCAGCCCACTTCGGAGGCGAGCTCGGCGCGCGAGCGCCAGAGAAACCAGGCCGAGCGCGGCCGCGAGTGGGATCGCAACGCCCGCGTGCAGCAGGTCGTAGCTCTCGCTGAAACGCGTCACGTAGATCGCGACCGGGAGCGTTGCGACCGACGCGATCCCGGCGACGAGCGAGCCCCAACCGGCACCGCTTCCGGCTCGTCGCACGCTACTGCTTGACGTACGGGCGTCCGACCGCAGCCGGTGGCGTTGACCGGCCCACGACGCCGGCTACGGCGATGATCGTCAGGACGTACGGGAGCGCGTTGAAGAGAAGCGGTGCGGAGCTCCCCTGCTCGAAGTACTCGGGCAGGCGGTCGGCGAGTGCGCTCGAGAAGCCGAAGAGAAGCGCGGCCGCGAACGCGCCGAATGGTCTCCAGTTACCGAAGATGAGCGCCGCAAGCGCAATGAACCCGCGCCCGCCGGTGACGTTCTGGTCGAAGAGGTGGATGAGGCCGAGCGAGAGGTAGGCGCCGCCCAGTGCCGCAAGAGCGCCCGAGGTCATGACACACGCGTACCGAACGCCGTAGACGGAGATTCCGACCGTCTCGGCCGCGCGCGGATGCTCTCCGACAGACCGGATGCGCAGCCCGATCGGCGTCCGGAACATGACGAAGTACGAGACGATGAGAACGGCGAAGCTCAGCCAGATCATGAAGTTGAGTGATCCGATCGCCTCGCCGAAGAATCCTTGATCCTGGAGCCAGGGGATGTTCACGTCGGGGATCTCGGGGATGGTCGTCGGCGTTCCCTGATCCCCGTAGATGTCGACATAGAGGTAGCCCGTGAGCCCGAGAGCGAGGAAGTTGACTGCAGTACCGATGACGATCTGGTCCGCGCGTAGCGTGACGCAGAAGTAGGCATGCAGAAGCGCCAATGCCATGCCGGCGAGCATCCCGATCACGAGCCCGAGCTGCCACGAGTCAGTGACGTCCGCTCCCCAGACTGCAAAGAACGCCCCCATCAACATCTGCCCTTCGAGGCCGATGTTGACGACCCCGCTTCGCTCGGAGAACATCCCGCCGATCGCAGCGAACGTCAGCGGCGTCGCGTAGCGCAATGTTGCGGCGATCAGAGTCGACCAGACGACCACCAGGTTGAGGTGCTCGACACTCGACTGCGTCGCGAACATGCCGAGTGTCATTCCGAAGAGGTTGGCGGCCACCGCCAGCAGTCCGAGTCGCCGTTCACCTCGTGTCGTCGCCCAGACAGCAGCGAACAGTCCGAGCATCCCCACGGCTGCCGGCCACCAGATCTGCCGGAGCTCGAATGGTGGCAGAGCTATGAGGGCGGCGACGACTCCGAGCGCGATGCCTGCGATGCCGGCCGCCCTCGCTCCGGAGATTCGCTGGCCGGTCACGCCAGCGGCTGCCTCAGCGCGCACACTCACGTCGGCGCCGGCTCTCGATCGCCGCGCTGAAGCTTCTTGCGAGCCTGCCAGAGATAGAGGACGAGAACGTCCGCTCCGACGAACAGCACCACGAGGCCCTGGATCAGAAGCGTCAGGTTGTCGGCGAGGTTCGGGTTGAAGATCTCGTCGTCGAGATTCCGGGTCGACGTCCCCGTGAGCAACGCTCCGAACAGCAGAGCGGCGAATCCCACTCCCACAGCCGTATTTCGGCCGAGAAGCGCGACGGCAATCCCGATGAACCCGATGGTCGATATCTGGACGTCGTTGACGGCTAACCGGAACTGCCAGCCGAGTATGTCGATCGCCCCCGCCAGGCCGGCGAAGCTTCCGGAGATGGCCATTGCGAGGAAGTAGTTGCGCGCAACGCTGATACCCCCGTAGCGGGCCGCCTCGGGGTTGAAGCCGACGGCGCGTACCTCGTATCCGAGCGTCGTTCTGTTCAGGATGACCCAGTACGCGACGAGTGCTCCGATCGCGATGAAGAACCCCACGTGGAGCCCTTGAAGCACCGGGTTCCCCCAGAACACCGGCAGGTGAGCCGAGCCGACGATGTCGTTGGAGACCGGATTCGTCTCGCCACCCACGACGGTGTTCTGGAGCGGGCCCTCGAGCCCGAAAAAGTAGGTTCCGGACCAATAGACGATCCAGTTGAGCATGATCGTGACGATGACTTCGTGCGCGCCGACAGTGGCCTTCAGAATTCCTGCGATCCCTGCGAGAAGCGCCCCCGCCAGCGCGCCGAGCACGAGCGCCAGCACGATGTGCACGAAGCCGGGCAGGCCGGGCAGCGACGCCCCGATCCAGACACCGGTGATCGCACCGACCATGTACTGGCCTTGCCCTCCGATGTTGAAGAGCCCGCAGCGAAACGCGAACGCGACTGCGAGGCCGGTGAGGATGAGCGCGGTTGTCAGAATGAGTGTGCTCTGGAGGTCGAAGGCGGCAGCTACCCGTTCGTCGCCATGCACCCAGGGGAAGAGCCAGTTGAGACCGGTGCCGTTGAAGATCGCTTTGTAGGTGGAGAGCGGGTTGTTCCCGGTCGTGACCAGCACGACGAGACCGCCGATGAAGAACGCGAGGAGCGTTGTGACGAGTGCGGTGGCCAGGCCACCCGCGCGCTGCAGCACCGCGAGTCGTTGTGCGGTTCCCTGGCCGTCCTCCTCGGGAAGCTGGGCTCCGGCGCTCACGCTGCCGTCTCCTCGGCAGTCCCGCCGAGCATGGCGAAGCCCAGGTCTTCTTCGGCTACGTCAGGTGTGAATTCGCCGACGATGCGACCCTCGTACATCACGAGGATTCGGTCGGCCATCGAGAGAACCTCGTCCAGCTCGAGCGAGACGAGCAAGACCGCTCGTCCCTCGTCCCTCTCCTCCACGAGGCGACGATGGACGAACTCGATCGCCCCGACATCGAGGCCTCGGGTCGGCTGCGCCGCGATCAGGACGCGCGGATCGCCGTCGACCTCGCGTGCGACGACGACCTTCTGCTGGTTCCCACCCGAGAGTGACCCGGCGGCGGTCCGCGGGCCTCCTCCCCGAACGTCGAACTCCTTGACCAGCCTGACCGCTCGAGCGAGCAGCCTGCCCGGTCGTAGCC
>JBOHAY010000361.1:0-3346 GCA_050697935.1 Gaiellaceae bacterium
CGCAGCACCGAGCCGACGTTCCTCCCGAAGCTCGGGGCGCCCACGATCCACGTGTCCCAGATCTCGTTCGTCTTCTGGTTCGTGAACCCGGTCAGGTTGAAGAGGTTCGCCAGGTTCTGGGCGTTCCGGGCGCCGACCGTACTCGTTGAGAGCAGAACGATGAGGCCGGGCAGCTTGTCGTCGACGCCAGCCGCGAAAGCGCCGGGGAGGGGAGCCTGATTCTGATGTGCGCCCGGTCCCGTCAGCTGGACGTCCGCCCCGCTCGAGGCGAGGCTCGGGTACTGGAGGGCGAGGTCGACGAAGAAGCCTCTGCTCTGCTTGCCGACGACGTCGCCCGGGCGGGGTGCGAAGACCTGCACCTTGACGGGGCCGGCGGTGGCCGCTGCGCGCTTGCCGGTGGCCGCGGTCGCGCCGGTCACGGCAGCGGCCGCGAGGGCGAGAACGGAGAAGGACAGGAACAGCTTTCGGGTGCGTGACATCTCGACTCCTTGTGTCTTGAAGCCCTGAGTGCCAGGGCTTCGGGGTTGTCGCGCCAGAATCGGGGCCTGCAGCGGCAGCCGCCTCACGGAACGCCGGTGAGGTTTTCCGTGAGGCCTGAGGCGGCGTGGCTTTCGGGCGTCCCGGGCGGCTGCGGTCCTCTATGTCGCGACCCGTGGCGTCGACCGCGCACGCAGGTGCTCAGAGGCCGATGGTCTCCCCAGGCTCGGGCGCCATGAGCTCGATGCCGGTGGGCAGCAGAGGCTGCAGAGCCTCGACCGTCCCCGTGAGCAGCGGGAATGTGCGGTAATGGCTCGGGACGATCCGCGCGGCTCCGACGAGCTCAGCGGCGACCGCGGCCTCCCGCGGCCCCATCGTGAAGTGGTCGCCGACCGGAAGTACCGCCACGGTCGGGGCGTAGATCCGGCCGATCAGCGCCATGTCGCCGAAGACGTTCGTGTCGCCCGCGAAGTAGACGGTCGGGCCGTCGGGGATCTCGAGCACGTACCCACACGACTCGCCCGCATAGCCGCCGTCGTCCGTGGAGGACGAGTGGTTCGCGTGGGTCATGGTCACGTGGACACCGGCGACGTCGATGCCGCCACCCTTGTTGAGCGCAGTCGCCAGGTCGACCTGCTCGTGCATCTCAGCCGCGAGCCGCTGACGCAGCTCCACCTGGGCGATCACGGCGCACGCATGTGCCCGCGCGAGGCGAGCGGTGTCGCCGACGTGGTCTGCGTGCCCGTGCGTGACGAGGATCGCGTCCACATGCTCGGGCTCGAGCTCGGACGCGGGACACGAGGGATTGCCCGTCAGGAACGGGTCGATGTAGATGCGCTTGGCGGCCGGCGTGTCGAGGCGGAAGGCGGCATGGCCGAGCCAGGCCAGGCGCGTCGTAGCCAAGGCGCGAGCGTCGGCTTCTCGCCTCCGTGTGTCTCGCCGCGTCGTTCGGAGGGATGTCATCCCAACTCCTTTCGCGTCCCGTGCGTGGGAGATCCAGTGCCTGCCGCGACAGGATCGGGACGTCTGTGTGCGGCTGCCTCACGGAGCGCCAGTGAGGTTTTCCGTGAGCGGCCCGTGCTCAGCCGCTCTGGGCGTTGTCCCAGCGCGCGACGATCCGAACGAGCTGTGGCGCGCCTATCACCATTACCAAGATGCGTAGCACCTGGACGGAGACGACGAACGTCGTGTTCGCGCCGATACCGACCGATGCCGCGAGGACTGCGTAGAGGCCTCCCGGAGTTGTTGCCAGGTAGGCGTCCGCGAAGCTGACGTGCGCAAGGGGGACGAGCAGCGCGGCCAGCCCTGCGCTCACGGTGACGAGCACAAAGATCGCGGCGAGCACCCACGGCAGCAGCGCCTGCGCCCCGCGAATGGTCGCGATGGTGAACCTGAGGCCGACCTGGAGTCCGATGAGCGCGAATGCGACCGACTGCACGAGAGCCGGAACGCTGGCGTCGCCGGCGACCCCGCTCGTGGAGAGGATGGCAGCGACGCCAAGCGGACACAGCAGCGTGCCCGCGGTGACGCGGAGCCTCCGCGCCACGAGCACTCCGGCGAGCACACATGCCCCGGTAAAGGCGAGGTCACCGACGAGGCTCGTTCCCTTCGGCTCGGTCGGCGGCGCTCCGCGCTCCCCGTGTGCCAGGAGGATCGTGGCGACGAACGGCGCGACGAGCACCACGACGAGCACGCGGACGTACTGCATGAAGGCCACGAGCCGGCTGTCGGCGCCGAGCTCGTCCGCCATCGCGACGATCCCGCTCGCCCCGCCCGCGATGAGCCCCAGCGTTCCAGTGGCCTGGCTGATCCCGGCGAGACGCGCAATGGCGATACCGACGCCGAGCGAGAGCGCAAGCGTTGCGAGGGTGACTGCCGAGACTGCAAACCAGTTCGACGCGACAGCGCCAAGTGTCGACGCATCGAGCGCGGTCCCGATGGCGACGCCGATGAGCGCCTGGCCGATCGTCAGGCCCTTCGAGGGGATGTCGAGTGGTCGCCGAACCGCGACTAGCGCGTAGGTGATCCCGATGAGCAGCGCAGCGAACAGCGCTGGGGTCGGGAGCTCCACCGCACTCATCGCGATCGTCGCGGCGAAGGTTGCGAGCGCGACGCCCAGCCAGCGAAGGATGTTGGAGTCCGCGTCTGTTGCCGGCTCGCTTGTGACGATCTCGCTACTTCCGGGCATCGAACGGCTCCGTAGACGACTTTCGAGACCGCCAACCCGAGCCGGGCGCCTCGTCGGGCAAACGGGTGCAGGAAGGGCAATCGAGAGTTCCACGGCGCCGCAGCCCGGCTCGTCGAGGGGACCCAGATCGAGGCGCACGGGTGCGGCGTGAGAACGCCTTGCCGTGGCGATCAGTTCCTGTTGCCTGATGCGGCCGAGCTCGATGCGGATCCAGGGGTGCATTGGCGTCCTCGCTGATCCGGAAGAGGGACAGGCCCCGCTCGACGCGAGGCCGCGGTACTGCTTCGTGGCAGGATCGGCCCGAGTGGGGGCAGCCGCCTCACGGAGCATCGGTGGGGTTTTCCGTGAGAGGCGGGCCGCTCGGACGCCGCTAGATGGCGCGAGCGAGCTGCGAGCGCGAGCGGATGTCGAGCTTGCGGAAGACGCTACGGAGGTGAGTCTCGATCGTGTTCTCGGTCAGGAAGAGGGCCTGCGCGATCTCGCGGTTGGTCATCCCCTCGGCGGCCAAACGAGCGACGCGGAGCTCGGAGGCGGTGAGGTTGCTGCGGCTTTCGACGGGGTCTCGGCGGGGGCGGGCACCGGCTGTGACGAGCTCCTCGTGGGCGCGCGCGGCAACCGCGTCAGCGCCGCAGGCACGGGCCAGCTCGAGCGCCTCGCGGAGTGGCTTGCGCGCGTCGGCGC
>JBOHAY010000362.1:0-4758 GCA_050697935.1 Gaiellaceae bacterium
GTCCGAATGGGCACGGAAGAGGAGCTCGAGAGGATGGAGGAGGAACAGCTCGGCGAGTTCGCTCTTCCCACGGAAGCGACCTAGCGTCGGCTTCGTAGGAGCTCGCGAGGGGCGCCGCGAGGCGCCCCTCGTCTACATGGCCTCGAGGGCCGCGACGAACGACTGCTCGGAGGCGGTACGCCGAAGCCGCTCGAAGTGCTCGTTCGCGTACGCCTGGAAGTCGAAGTCGAGCTCGGACACCGCGGTCTGCACGACACCCCACATCGCCTCTCGGAAGTCGGACATGAAGAGCATCAGCTCCAGCGCACGGATCTCGTCCCGCCGCACCTCGCCCGAGTAGGCCAGAAGGAGCGATTCGCGCTGCTTCCGACCTAAATCGTGGTTGATCGAGAAGTTCGCGAGGTCGAAGAAGCAATCGCCCATGCCCGCATACTCCCAGTCGACGATCCGCAGGCGGTCGCCGTCGTCGAGGAAGTTGGCGTTCAGGAGATCGTTGTGGCACGGCCTCCGCGCGACGTCCCCCCGCAGCGCCTCGATGCGCTGAGCGACGCCGTGCGCCCAGTCGTACGGCTCGGGGATCGTTCCGCCACGCGCGAGTGCGGTGTCTCGGTAGCTCTCGACGACGCGGAAAGAGTCGAAGCTCCCAGGGATGGGCGGCCCGACGTGGAACGCGCGGAGGGCAGCGGCAACGCGCTCCAGTATGCGCGGTTCGCGCATCTGTTCGAGGGGAGGCGTCTCACCCTCGACGAAGCGGGTCACGAGCCAACCCTCGGGCTCCACGAACGCCACCACTTCGGGGCCGACTCCAACCGCCGCCGCAGCCTCGGTCGCCGCGAGCTCAACCGAGCGGTCGATTCCGAGCAGGTTCGTGTCCTTCCCCGCCACACGAAGGACGTAGCGCTCGCCGTCGACCTCGACCTTCAGGTTGTGGTTCGTGATCCCGCCGCCGAGCACCTCGAAGCGGGCTCCCCGGCCTGGCCAGACCCGCTCGACCTCGGCGGCGAAGGCGTTCACGCGCGGATCCGCGCGCCCGCGGGATCGAAGAGCGGCTCGGCGGCTATCTCGCCGTCGATCCACTCGCCGAAGATCTCGACCGCGACCTCGGTGCCGACACCGTGCTCGGCGGGGAGATACGCGTACGCGATCGACCGCTCGACGGTGTAGCCGTACCCACCGCTCGTCACGCGTCCGACGAGCTCTCGCCCGACCCGTACCGGCTCCGAACCGAGCGCGATCGCACGCGGCTCGTCCAGCGTCAGGCACCGGAGCAGCCGCTCGGGCTCGCCCGCCTCGGTCAGCGCCTCGCGGCCGAGGAACGCACCCTTGTCGAGCTTCACGGCGAACCCGAGCCCAGCCTCGAACGGCGTGTCCTCCGGCGTGATGTCCGCGCCCCAGACGCGGTAGCCCTTCTCGAGCCGCAGCGAGTCGATCGCCCTGTACCCGCCCGCGGCGAGCCCGTGCTCGCGCCCCACCTCCCAGATCGTGTCCCAGAGCGCGAGCCCGAACTCGGAGCGGCAGTAGAGCTCCCAACCCAGCTCGCCGACGTATGTAACGCGCAGCGCTAGACACGGCACCCGTCCGATCGCGAGCTCGTGCGCACGCATGTACCGGAACGACTCGTTCGAGAGGTCGGCGGTCGTGAGGGCTTGGAGGATCGCGCGCGCCGTCGGCCCCCAGACGCCGTAGCAGGCGTATTGCGAGGTCACATCCGCGACGTGCACCGACCCGTCGTCGGAGTGCTGGCGGAGCCACGCGAGGTCGTGCTGGCCGAACGCGGTTCCCGTGACAATGCGAAACCGGTTCCCCTCGAGCCTCGTCACCGTGAAGTCGCACTCGATGCCGCCCCTCGGGTTGAGCATCTGCGTGTATGTGACCTGGCCGACGTCGCGTGCGACGCGATTGGCGCAGAGCCGCTCAAGAAACGCGGCGGCTCCCTCACCGGTGACCTCGAGCTTGGCGAACGAGGACTCGTCGAAGATCGCCGCCGACTCGCGGCACGCGACGTGCTCGGACCCGATCGCCGGCGACCACAGCTTCCCCGCCCACCCGCGCGGACGGAGCGACTCGTCGCCGCGCGCAGCGTTGGGCTCGAACCAGTTGGCCCGCTCCCAGCCCGACTTCTCGCCGAAGGCGGCTCCGAGCTCCTGGAGACGTGCGTACGCAGGCGAGACGCGAAGGGGCCGTCCCGCCGACCGCTCGTGGCCCGGGTACTTAACGTCGTAGTACGTCTCGTAGATCTCCTTCGTGCGCGCGACGGTGTACTCCGGGCTTCTGTAGGCAGCCCCGAAGCGGCGCGAGTCCATGTGCCAGACGTCGAGCGAGGGCGTGCCCTCGACGATCCACTCGGCGACGAGCTTTCCCATCCCGCCTGCGCCGGCGAGCCCGTGGGCGCAGAAGCCGGCGGCGACCCAGAAGCCACGCACGTCCGACGGTCCGAGGATGAACTCGCCGTCCGGTGTGAACGCCTCCGGCCCGTTGATGAGCTTGACGACCTCCATCTCCGCCAGCGAGGGAACGCGGACGACGGCGTTCTCCATGAGCTCCTCGAAACGCGGCCAATCCTCCTCGAGGAGCCGCGAGTTGAAGTCGGGCGGAATCCCGTCTAGCCCCCACGGCTCGCAGTGGCGCTCGTACCCGCCCATAACCAGTCCGCCCGACTCGGGACGGAAGTAGACCAGGAGCGACGGATCGCGCATCGTCGGCATGTCGAGCGGCAGGCCCGTCGGCTTCGTAATCAGGTACTCGTGGGCCATCGGGACAATGGGAACGTTCACGCCCGCGAGCGTGCCGATCTCGCGCGCGTACATGCCGCCGGCGTTGATCACGATCTGGGTCTCGATCTCGCCCTTGTCGGTCTCGATCGCCTCGACGCGTCCGCGCTGCTGACGAATCCCCGTCACGCGCGTCTGCTGGTTGATCTCCGCGCCACGCCGCCGCGCCCCTTCGGCCAGTGCGAACGTGAGCTGGCTCGGATCGATGTAGCCGTCCGTCGGAAGAAACGCCGCACCGAGGACACCTTCTGCCGCCATAGGCGGGAAGAGAGCCTGCGCCTGTTCCGGAGAGATCAGCTCGAGCGGGAGCCCGAACGTCTTCGCCCATCCGGCCTGGTGCGAGATCTCCTCCATCCGCTCGGGCGTCGACGCAAGGCGCAGCGAACCAACCTCGTGCCAGCCGGTCTCCAGCTCGACCTCGTCTTCGAGCGTGCGGTACAGGTCGACGCTCGCCATCATCATCTTCGTGAGGGAGAGCGTGCTCCGCAGCTGGCCGACGAGCCCCGCGGAGTGGAACGTCGAGCCGCTCGTCAGCTCTGCGCGCTCGACGAGGACGACGTCGTCCCAACCGAGGCGGGCCAGCCAGTAGAGGATCGAACAGCCGCCCACGCCCCCTCCGATGACCACGGCGCGCGCTCGGTTCCGCATGGCGGGAGCCTAAACTTCGTCATGTGAGGCTCGTCGTCGGATCGAACGTTCGTGAGCACGTCGACGAGCGCGGCGGCGCCGTGTATGTCTGGCCGCGTCGGGTCGGGTGCTGCAGTGGGAAGGCGTTCGTGCTCGAGGCCGCCACGGAGAAGCCCGATCGCGAGTTCGAGCTCATCCATGCGGCGGACGGGCTCCAGGTCCTCACGACGCCCGGGCTTCGCCAGCCGGACGAGCTCCACCTCGAGCTCGGGAGACGAGGGAGGCTCCGCGCGTACTGGAACGGCCAGGCCTGGATCGGCTGAGCAGTCGCGCAATTTGCGAGAAGTTCCGTTGGGACACCCCTTGATCGGACGCGTCCCATTTCGTAGATTCCTGCCTGCGCCGAGCACGGGGCGTCGGTAGGACGAAGCCCCCCGAGGAGCACTACGCGGAAGCGGAAGGTTCGTCGGGAAGGTGGACGAAAGCGTTCCCGGCTCGGCGAACTCTCGTGGCCTGGGCCTTCGCGCCCGAGCTCTTTTCCTTTCTCGAGTGATCCGAGCACACGGCGTTGAACGCAGGTTGAGCTGGTGTGAAAAGAAAACTTCGCAATTTGCGCAGAGATTCGCCGGGCAACCTTGACGGCGCTTGCCCAGCTCCCTAGGGTGCGGGTTGCACCGAGTACGGAGCGTCCGAGGTTGATGGCTCTCCGACAGGCACTCGCTTCGGCGGAGGTCAGTCGGGAAGCCGGACGAAGGCGCCACCGGCTCGGTGCATTTCGTTGTGGACCCGTGGGTGAGGGCGAGCGGCTAGATGTCCTACCCACAGACGTTGTGAACGCGACTGATCGGAGGCCGGCCTCCGAGCGAGCTGTGCGGCCTGCCGCGGTTGTAGTGGTCGAGCCGGTGTGGCAGTGCGGCCGCCCGCTCGCGATGGGAGCGATAGACGAGCCCGTATGCCCACTCTCGCGCCATCGTCTGGTGGAAGCGCTCGACCTTGCCGTTCGTGCGCGGCCGGTAGGGCTTCGTACGCAGATGGCGGATGCCGTGACGGGCGAGGAGCTCGCGCAGTGCGCGACTCTTCGAGTACGCCCAGGCATTGTCCGTCATCACCCGCTTCGGCTCGATCCCGTGCCCGGCGTAGAAGGCGAGCGCGCGTGTGAGGAAAGCGACCGTCGTCTGTGCGCGAGCGTCGCCCAAGATCTCGGCGTAGGCGAGTCGGGAGTGGTCGTCGACGATGGCGTGCACGTAATCGACGCCGTCGGGAGAGCGGTCTTGCGAGCGCCGATCCCCGGTCAGGCGATGACCTGGCCGGCGGAAGCGCACGTACTCGGACACGTCCATGTGCAGGAGATCGCCGGGGC
>JBOHAY010000363.1:0-9777 GCA_050697935.1 Gaiellaceae bacterium
CTCGATCGCGATAAGCCCTAAAGCGCACCGGCGTAGCCGGTGCGGTCGCGGTGACAGACGGGCTCACGACGCGTCTTTCCGCAGATCGAGAATCTGCCAGGAGGCAGACTCTCGATCGCGATAAGCCCTAAAGCGCACCGGCGTTGCCGGTGCGGTCGCGGTGACAGACGGGCTCACCACCCATTCCGGGAGAATCAGGCCAATGGCGATTTCACGAGAAGAGGTTCTTCACGTCGCGCGACTCGCGCGGCTCGCGCTCACCGACGACGAGGTCGAGCGGCTTACGGTCGAGCTCGACGCGATTCTCGAGGCCGTCGGTGTGGTCGCCGAGCTCGATCTCGCAGACGTGCCGCCGACGTCGCACCCGCTCGACCTCGTCAACGTCTGGGACGAGGACGAGCCGCGCAGCTCGCTCTCGCTGGACGACGTCTTTGCCAACGCGCCCTCGCGCGACGGCGACCTGTTCCGCGTCCCGCCGTCCGCTTGATGGCTCCCGTCGTCGACACGCTGCGCCTCACGGCCGAGGACGCCTTGGGTCTCGTCGGGCGGGGCGATGTCTCGCCGACGGAGCTCCACTCCGCCTACCTCGAGGCGATCGCCGCTCGCGACGGCGAGCTGCACGCGTACCTGCGCACGGTCGAGAGTTCGGACGGCACGAGCATCCCGATCGCGCTCAAGGACGTCATCTCGACGAGGGGTGTCGAGACGACCGCCGGCTCCAAGATCCTCTCCGGCTACACGCCCGTGTTCGACGCAACGGTTGCTGCGCGCTGTAAGACGGCTGGGCTGACGCTGCTCGGCAAGACGAACACCGACGAGTTTGCGATGGGCTCGTCGACCGAGAACTCGGCCTGGGGGCCGTCGCACAACCCGTGGGACCCGTCACTCGTTCCCGGCGGCTCGGGGGGCGGCACGGCGGCCGCGGTCTCCGCGGGACTCGCTCCTTGGGGCCTCGGCTCCGACACAGGTGGCTCGATCAAGCAGCCGTCGGCACTGTGCGGGAACGTAGGGTTACGGCCGACGTACGGGACGGTCTCGCGGTACGGCGTCGTCGCTTTCGCTTCCAGCCTCGATCAGGTCGGGCCGGTGGCGAAGACGGTGCGTGATGTCGCGCTCCTCTACTCGATCATCGCGGGTCGAGATCCGCACGACTCGACGACGGTCGCGCTGACCGAGCCCGTGCAGCTTCCCGAGGGAGAGCGGCTCGACGGCCTGCGCGTCGGCGTGCCGAAGCAGATCGAGACGCTCGCCGCCATCGAGCCCGGTGTTCGCGCTGCCTTCGAGCGCTCGCTCGACCTGGCTCGCGAGCTCGGGGCGGACGTGGGGGAGTGCGACCTGCCGACCTCGTATCGCTACGGGATGCCCTGCTACTACCTGGTTGCCCCGGCCGAGGCGTCCTCGAACCTGGCGCGCTACGACGGCGTTCGCTACGGGCCGCGCACAGACGCCGCAACCTACGACGAGATGGTCGAGCGAACCCGCAACGACGGTTTCGGCCCCGAGCCGAAGCGGCGGATCATGCTCGGCACCTACGCGCTCTCCGCAGGGTACTTCGACGCCTTCTACGGGCAGGCGCAAAAGGTGCGCACGCTGCTCATCCGCGAGCACCGCGAGGCGCTTTCCCGGTTCGACGTCATCGCGACACCGACATCGCCGACCGTCGCGTTCCCGCTCGGCGACAAGGCTGCTGATCCGCTCGCGATGTACGCGTGCGATCTCTTGACGATTCCGTCATGCCTCGCCGGGCTTCCGGGGCTCTCGATCCCGTGTGGGCTGTCGGACGACCTCCCGGTCGGCTTGCAGCTGCTCGGGCCGCAGTTCGGGGAGAACGCGCTGTTCCGGGCGGGGCATGCGCTCGAGCAGGCGCTCGGCTTCGACACCGTTCCCATCCGCCTGCGAGCCTCCCACGACGGTGAAGCGCGATGACGACTTTGTGGCTCAGAGCCACAAGGTGCCTTGACTCGGAGGGTCACGCATGAGTGGGCGAAACGAGAGAGGCATGTGGGAGCCCGTCATCGGCCTCGAGATCCACGTCCAGCTGAAGACGCGGACGAAGATGTTCTGCCGCTGCACGGTCGGGTTCGGGGCGGGGGAGAACACGCAGACCTGCCCCGTCTGCCTCGGATTCCCGGGCGCGCTCCCGGTCCTGAATCGACAGGCGATCGAGTGGACGGTCTTGCTGGGACTCGCGCTCGGCTGCGAGATCCCCGGTCAGGCCGTCTTCTCCCGGAAGAACTACTTCTACCCGGATCTCCCGAAGGGTTATCAGGTATCACAATATGATCTTCCATCTTGCATAAATGGCAATATGTTACTACCAACTGCAGATGGCGACCGTGTGATCGGGATCATGCGTGCCCACCTGGAGGAGGATGCGGCGAAGACGGTTCACGTCGGCGGCCACTCTGGGCGTATCGGCGGGGCAGACATCTCGCTCGTCGACTACAACCGAGGCGGGACGCCGCTCGTCGAGATCGTCACCGCTCCGGACATCCGTTCGGCCGACGAGGCGAAGCGGTTCCTGCAGCTCCTGCGCCAGACGATCGTCGAGCTTGGGATCTCGGACGCGGAGATGGAGAAGGGGACGCTGCGAGTCGATGCGAACGTCTCCGTTCGTCCGTCCGGCTCCGACGAGCTGCGCACGCGTACCGAGATCAAGAACATGAACTCGTTCACATTCATCGCCCGTGGGATCGAGGCCGAGGTCGAGCGGCAGATCGGCGTGTGGGAGTCGGGTGAAGAGGTGCGCCAGGAGACGTACGACTTCGACGCGGCGACCGGGAGGCTCACCGCGCGCCGCGCCAAGGAGGAAGCCGACGACTACCGCTACTTCCCCGAACCGGACCTCGTCCCCGTCGAGCCACCGGCGGCGTTGGTGAACGCCCTCCGCGCCGAGCTCCCGGAACTGCCTTCGGCCCGTATTCGGCGAATCGAGGCCGCGCTCGACCTCGACCGCGCGACGGTGCTCGTCACGGGCGGGCTCGACCGGCTCTGGGAAGAGACGGTCGCCTCAGGCGCCGATTCGGTCACATCCGCGAACGTCATCGCGAACGCCGTCGTCGGCGCGGGTGTCGAGGTCGACGCCGTCGCGCCGGCGGAGCTTGCACGGCTCATCGAGGCCCGCGAACGCATACCACGGGCGGCATTCGACGAGGCGATCGCGAAGCTCGGCGACCCCGGTTTCAGCGCCGATCCCCACCTCGCGCAGGAGGCGGTGTCGGACACCGCCTCCCTGGAGCCGATCGTGGACGCAATCCTCGCCGCGAATTCCGGCCAGGTCGAGGCCTACCGAGGCGGCAAGGAGGGACTGCTCGGCTTCTTCGTCGGTCAGGTGATGCAGGAGACCCAGGGTAAGGCCAACGCCCGCGTGGTCAGCGAGCTCGTGCGCTCGAAGCTCGAGGCCTAGATCTACCCTTCGCCCGGGATCTTCAGCTCGCGTCCGAGGTAGAGCCCCGAGCTCTCGGCCTCCACGAACGGCGCCATCGCCTGCTGCCGTGCGGACTCGACCTCCGACAGCCGGTAGCTCTCCCGAGCCTCGAGCGACTCCCACGTGGAGATTCCGACGACCTCGCTTCGCTCCTCCGAGAAGCACTCGTACGCACGCAGCATCCCGTCCGGGAACTTGCTCGGTCGCCACGCGTGGCGGAAGTCTTCGTAGGTGCCCGGCTTGATCCGGCGCGTCGTGATCCAGACGACGTACTGATCGCGCTCCATGGAGCTCTCCTCTCGTCCGTGGGCACGAAGGACCGTACGCGACCCCTGAGGTCGTCGCCACTCGTTCCGGCGAACCGATGCGCACCTGCGGGCGAACAACGCGCAGCCGGCGAGGACATCCAGGGAAGAACAGACAGAAGGAGGAGGCAAGGTGCGAGCACGACGCGTACGAAAGCTCATTCGCATCGAGGTACTGGGGCTGCTCGCCGTCGCGGCGGTCGCGACGGTGGCGGCGATCCCCGCTGTGAGCGCGGATCACCTCGATGCTCCGACCGTCAAGAAGGACGGCCGGACAGACATCAACGACGTCTACGTGTTTCATCCAGGGGCGTCGCAAAACCTGAACAGAACTGTGCTTGCCATGACGGTGAACCCGGCCGCCGGCGTGATCAGCGGCACGACGTTCCGACCGGGCGCTCGCTACGAGCTCCTGATCGATACGAACGGCAACGCCCGGCCGGACATCACGATCCGCACGCAGTTCTCATCGGTCGAGAACGGCCAGCAGGACTACACCGTCCGCCGGATCAAGGGGGATGACAGCAAGGTCATCGCCCGTGGAGAGACCAACGAAGTCGAGTCAGAGGACGGCGTGAAGGCGTTCGCGGGTCTTCGCGACGATCCGTTCTTCTTCGACCTGGCCGCTTTCAACGCTGGAGCAGCCTTCTGCCCGGGAGGCGTCGGCACAGACTTCTTCCTGGGCTTGAACACGTCCGTGATCGCCGTCGAGGTGCCGACCAGCATGATCGGCTCGGGTGCCGTCGGCGTGTGGGGACGGACGGTCGTCGGAGGGGATCAGATCGAGCGGATGGGCCGCCCGGCGATTCTCACGGTGTTCATTCCGCCGAACCCCTTCGAGGCCGGCTCCACGGCGGACGGCAACCTCGAAGACCAGTTCAACCGGACGACGCCGAACAGGGATCAGGCGCGGTGGCGTAACGAGGTCGTGAACTCGCTGACGCTTCTCTACAGCCTGAACGACGGGACCGATGATCCCAGCGACGACGCGGGCAAGATCCAGGGCCTGGCGAACATCCTGCTGCCGGACATCCTCACGGTTGACCTGTCGAAGGCAACGGGCTTCCTGAACGGCCGCGGGCTCGCGGACGACGTGATCGACGCCGAGCTCGGGCTCATCACCGAGGGGCTCATCACGACGGACTGCGTCAACAACGACTCGACGTTCCTGAGCGGCTTCCCGTATCTGGGAGCGCCTAACTAGGACCTGCGGGTCACTCGGTCACGCCGGGGTGGCTTCGCGCCACCTCGGCAGACCGACCCGGGTCAGCGACGACGTCATGGCCAAGCTCAGACTCCTCTCACTCTTCGCAGCCGTCACTGTCGGGTTTGTCGGGCTCGCCTACGGCTTCTCCTACCTCGTCGCCTCGAGCCGAGCCGCAGCTGTCGCTGAGCCGCGACCCCTATCTGAAACGAACGACTCGGCGGCGATATCTCGCTCCGATACTCCTGAGGCCTCCGACCAGATCGCTTTCTGGTCGACGCGCGCGGCTGGGAACGCGAACGCCTACATCGACCTGACCTACCTCGGCCAGGCGTATGCGCGGAAGGCGCGCGAGACGAGCGATGTCGGCTACTACGTGCGGGCGAGGGCGGCGCTTCGTCGCGCGCTTCGAGTGAATCCGCGCTACGTGCAGGCGACGGCGTCCCTCTCCACCGTGCTCTTCTCGCTCCACGAGTTCGACAAGGCACTCGCCGTCGCACAGCCGATCGTCGATGACCCTCGCGGCCTGCAGGCACTCGCCACTCTCGGCGACGCGCACTTGGCCCTCGGGCGATACGGGAGGGCGCAGGCTGCCTACAGCAGACTCCTCGCCTGGGGCGCCACTCCGGCTACGTACAGCCGCCTCGCGCTCCTCGCCGATCTCCGCGGGCGTACCGACGAGGCACTCACGCTCATGGACAAGGCCGCCAATCTTTCGCAGGAGTCGGGAGAGTACGGCGAGAGCCTCGCCTGGTACGCCTATCAGATTGGCGAGCTTTCGTTCAAGGCCGGACGGATCGAACTGGCCGAGTCGCACTACCGCTCCGCTCTGAGGCTCTTTCCCAACTATCCGCTCGCCCTCGGTGGGCTCGCCAGGGCGAGAGCCGCCCAGGGCGATCACGAGGCGGCAATCGGCCTCTATCGCCGCGCGACAGCGATCGTCCCACAGCCTGATCTCCTCGCCGCGCTCGGCGATGTGTACGCGGCGGCGGGGAGGATGAGTGAGGCCCACGAGCAGCATGCAACCGTCGAGCTCATCGGGAAGCTCGCGCGAGCCAACCGCCAGGTCTACAACCGCCAGCTCGCCAACTTCTACGCGGACCACGACCTTCGTCCGGGCGAGGCGCTCCGCCTTGCGCTCGGAGAGCTCCGGGTGCGAAAGGACGTCTATGGCTTCGACGCCGCCGCCTGGGCTCTCCACAAGAACGGCATGCACGTCCGAGCGCGACGTCTGATCGAGCGCGCGCTCTCGGTGGGCACGCGCGACTCCAGGCTCTACTACCACGCCGGCATGATCGCCACGGCACAGGGGCGGACGGCCGAGGCGCGGAGTCTCTTGACCGAGGCGCTGCGCCTGAATCCGCACTTCGACGTTCTCCAGGCACCTCTCGCCCAGGCTGCTCTGAACAAGCTCGCATGACTCGGAGTCGGGTCTGAGGTGGGCAGAAGACGGAACTTGCTGACAGGCTGCGCGGTCGCGATCGCGCTGGCTCTCGGGGGCCTCGTCGGCGGCGTCGTCGCCGAGTCCCCATCCGCGGTATCAACGTCGGCCGTCGCTGGAGCGCTTGCGGAACGCGCGCTCGGGGGGCCGGTCGGCGGGATCGGCGCTGCGACCATCGCGAGGCTCGAGGGGCAGGCACGTGTCCATCCGCGGGATGCTGCGCTTCTGACGCAGCTCGGCTTCGCGTACCAGCTTCGTTGGCGGGAGACGGCAGATGCGTCGTTTCTTCCCCGCTCGGAGTCCGCTCTCCGCCGAGCGATCGAGGCGGGAACGGACGACGCGAACGCCGTTCTAGGACTAGGTTCGCTCGCCCTCATCCAGCACGAGTTCCGCAAGGCGCTCGCGTACGGGCGCCGAGCGAAGCGCTTGCTTCCGGGTTCGGCGCGCCCCTACGGCGTGATCGGCGACGCGCTCGTCGAGCTCGGCCGGTACGACGAGGCGTTCGCCGCCTTCGAGCGGATGGTGTCTGTTCGACCGAGCCTTGCCTCGTACGCGCGCGTCGCGTACGCGCGCGAGTTGACGGGTGACAGGGCGGGAGCAGTCTGGGCGATGCGACTCGCTCTCGACGCTGCGGCCGGCCAGCCCGAGCCGACCGCGTGGGCGCACGTCGAACTGGCGAAGCTCGAGCTCGGGCTCGGTCAAGACGAGGTTGCCAGGCGCCATGTGCTCGCCGCGCTCAACGCTCTCCCCGGCTACGCGAGTGCCCGCCTCGAGCTTGCGAGGATCGAGGCCGCGCGCGGTCGACTCGATACGGCGCTCGTTCAGGCGCGTCGGGCAGCCGAAGCGCTTCCGACGTCCCAGGCGGTCGCTCTCATCGCCGAGCTGCTCGATCGACAAGGGCGCTCTGCGGAGGCGCGTCGCCAGCGATCGACCGTCGCTGTGGTCGATCGGCTGCTGGAGACAAACGGCGTGCAGATGGATCTCGAATCCGCTGTCTATCGCGCCGACAACCGCATCCGTCCTCTCGAGACCGTCGCCCTGGCGCGCCGCGCCCGCGCCGACCGGCCGTCCATTTACGGTGACGACGCCGTGGGATGGGCGCTGGCTCGTGCGGGACGCTGCGTCGACGCGCTCCCGTTCGCCGAGCGGTCACTTCGCCTGGGCACGGAGGACGCGCTCCTCTACTTCCACCTCGGCTACGCCGAGGGCTGCAGCGGCAACACCGCGGCCATGCGGGACTGGTACGGCCAGGCGCTCGATCTCAATCCAGAGTTCTCCGTTCGCTGGGCGCCGGTAGCCCGGGCCGCGCTCGGCGACGGTTAGAGCATTCCACAGCGGGAGGCGCGGCTACGCTCCTCGTGTGAATGCGATCCGTCGCGCGGCGCCTCTCCTGGTGTTGGGCGCGCTCCTCGTCGGTGGGCACGCCCTCGCCTCCTGTGGCAGCAGCGGCGACTCGTCGGCGACGACTTCCGACATCTACGCGACGGACTCGACGACGACTTCGCAGACGACCACCACGCAAACAACGCCTCCGGTCGACAAGCTGACCGAGGTGCGGATCGTCGTAGTGAACGGCGCGCCCAAGGGCGGGATCGTCCGCGAGACCGTCGACAAGGGCGATCGGGTCGTGCTCGTCGTGAAGTCGGACGTCGCGGACCATGTCCACCTCCACGGATACGACATCATGCGCGACGTTGCGGCGGGCGGCACCGCGCGAATTGCGTTTCGCGCAAAGCTCCGCGGGCGCTTCGAGGTCGAACTCGAAGATCGCGGCGTGCAGATCGCCGATCTGACGGTCGAGTGACTTCCTTGGCCCACGGGATCGGAGGGGTGCGCGACCTCCCGGTTCCCGAGTCGTTCTTCTTCACGACCGCGGCGATCGTCCTCATCGTCTCGTTCGTCCTGCTGGGCGCTCTCTGGCGAGAGCCCGTGCTCGAATCACACGCCGACGGGAGGTCACTTCCGCACGGGCTGAACCTCATTCTCCTCTCGCGTCCGCTTCGGCTCGTGCTCCAGGCGGCGGTTGTCGTACTCCTGGGACTCACGCTCGCAACTGCCCTGTTCGGGACGACGATCGAGCTGCTCAACTTCGCGCCGACGTTCACCTACGTCATCTTTTGGCTCGGGCTACCGCTCCTCTCAGTGACGTTCGGGAACGTGTGGAGCGTGCTCAGCCCGTGGCGGGCGATCGCGGATGCCACCGTGTGGGTGTTGGAGCGCGGCGGACGCGAGGCGCGCCCCGTCCTCGAGTGGCCGGGGCGCTGGGGGCGGTATCCGGCTGCGGGCGCGCTCTTCGCCTTCGTCGCGCTCGAGCTCGCACATCCGCGCCCTTCCTATCCGCGCACGCTCGCAATCGCGATCGCGCTCTACTCCTATTGGGCGCTCGCAGGGATGGCGGTGTATGGACGGGATCCCTGGACGCGCTGCGGCGAGGGCTTTGCGGTCGCATTCGGTCTCCTGGCTCGAATCGCACCGTTCGCGGTCCACGACGGGCGAGTCGTGGTCCGCTGGCCGTTCACCGGTCTCGGCGGCGCGGAGCACGTCACGGGCACTCTCGTCTTCGTTGCCGTGATGCTCGGCTCCACGAGCTTCGACGGGTTCGCGCGAACCAGCACATGGCAGAACCTGCTCGGGAACGTCCGCGCCGATCTCGCCGGGTCGTCGATTCGCATCGTCGATCTCGCGACGACTCTCGTGAACGTGGCCGGGCTCGCGACGTTCGTCGCCGGAGTCGCCTTGACGTATCTCGCTGCCGTGTCGTCGGTTCGGGCACTCGTCCACAGCGAACGGTCACTCGTTCCCGACTTCGTGCTCCCGCTCGTGCCGATCGCCGCTGCCTACCTCGTCGCGCACTACTTTTCACTCTTCTTGATCCAAGGCCAGTTCATCATCCAGCTCATCTCGGATCCGTTCGGCAAGGGGTGGGATCTGTTCGGCACGGCCGACTTCGCGCCGAATCTCGCCATCGTTTCGCCCGAGACCGTGTGGTACGCGCAGGTCGGGGCGCTCGTGGTCGGGCACGTCGCCGGGTTGGCTATCGCACACGATCGGGCCGTTGCGCTGTTCGACGACCGCCGCGCGGCGCTTCGTTCTCAGTACCCGATGCTCGCGCTGATGGTGCTCTACACCGTCGGAGGGTTGTGGCTGCTCTCGCGGGGCTAGTGGCGCACGGTGGCGTCGCGGGAGCGATCGTCGAGGCGTCGATCGTGCTCGCAGTGATCCTCGTGCTCGGATCGGTCTGGCTTCGGGAGCGAAAAGCTCGCGGGGAGTGTGGCGAGCGGTCGGAGAGTCTCAGCGACGACGAGTCGACGCCGTCGTAGGAACGACGAAGCCCGCATACAGGAGGACGGCCGCGAGCGCGATCGTGGGGGCGAGCGCTCCGACACCGAGCCCAGCGAGA
>JBOHAY010000364.1:0-17133 GCA_050697935.1 Gaiellaceae bacterium
GCGCAGAAACTGGCCGGTGACGGAGCCTTTCGTCGACGCGATCGTGTCCGCCGTGCCCTCGCCGACGATCTCGCCCCCGTGCTCGCCGGCGCCCGGCTCAAGCCCGAGGTGCTGGCGGTGAAGATCGGCGGTGACTCGATCCACGACTTCACGCGGATGTCGGTGACGGCCGCTCTGCGCTTCATCGACGAGCTCGAGCTGACGAAGACCGAGGAGCTGATCGGTCGGCGCATCCTCAAGGAGGTTCGGGAGCGGCTGACATTCCTCGAGAACGTCGGTGTCGGCTACCTCCAGCTCGATCGGGCGGCGAAGACGCTCTCGGGCGGGGAGGCGCAGCGGCTTCGCCTGGCAACGCAGATCGGCTCGCAGCTCGTCGGTGTTCTCTACATCCTCGACGAGCCGTCGATCGGGCTCCACCAGCGCGACAACGGCAGACTCATCGACACGCTCGAGAAGCTCCGCGATGTCGGGAATACCGTGCTCGTCGTCGAGCACGACGAGCAGATGATGCGCGCGGCCGACTGGGTCGTCGACCTGGGGCCGGGCGCCGGCGAGCACGGGGGCGAGATCGTCGGCGAGGGCACGGCGGACACGATCGCGTCGACGAAAGGCTCCGTCACCGGCCAGTTTCTGCGCGGGGAGCGGCGGATCCTCGTGCCACCGAGGCGTGGAGAGGACGACCGCGGCTGGTTCTCCGTCCGCGGCGCCTCCATGCACAACCTCAAGGGGATCGACGTCGACTTCCCGGTCGGGAGGTTCGTGGCCGTTACCGGTGTGTCCGGATCGGGGAAGTCCACGCTTGTGAACGAGATCCTCTACAAGACCCTCGCGAACCGACTCAACAGGATGCGCACGAAGCCCGGAGACCACGAGAGCGTCGACGGGATCGACGTCTTCGACAAGGTCATCGACATCGACCAGAGCCCGATCGGGCGCACGCCGCGCTCGAACCCGGCCACCTACACCGATCTCTTCACCCACGTGCGCGAGCTCTATTCGCTCACTCCGGAGTCGAAGATCCGCGGCTACAAGCCGGGCCGGTTCTCGTTCAACGTCCGCGGTGGCCGCTGCGAGGCGTGCAAGGGCGACGGAACGATCAAGATCGAGATGCACTTCCTGCCCGATGTCTACGTCCCCTGCGAGACCTGTCACGGGCACCGCTACAACCGCGAGACGCTCGAGGTGCGCTTCAAGGGGAAGTCGATCTCGGACGTCCTCGAGATGTCGGTCGAGGAGGCGCTCGACTTCTTCGCGAAGATCCCGAAGATCCGCAGGCGGCTGCAGACGCTGCACGACGTCGGGCTCGACTACATCAAGCTCGGCCAGCCGGCGACGACGCTGTCGGGAGGCGAGGCGCAGCGCGTGAAGCTCGCCTCGGAGCTCTCGAAGGTCGCGACCGGAAAGACGCTGTACATCCTCGACGAGCCGACGACGGGGCTCCACTTCGCCGACATCGAGAAGCTGCTCGAGGTGCTCCAGCGGTTGGTCGACAACGGCAACACGGTGCTCGTGATCGAGCACAACCTCGACGTGATCAAGCAGACCGACTGGATCGTCGATCTCGGGCCCGAAGGAGGGGACGAGGGCGGTGAGGTGATCGCTACCGGGACTCCTGAAGACGTCGCTGAGATTGAGGAGTCGTCGACGGGGCAGTTCCTGCGCGGCGTGCTTGCGCAGCCCGCGGCTGCGGCGGCCTAGCTCACCGCAACGGCAGGAAGGCTCGCAACGAGTGCGTCTGCGCGCTCGAGCCAAGGGGTCGCCCGAAGTCGCTCGAACGTCTCGCGCGCTTCCTCGACCTGGGGCTGCGCCTCGTCCGCCCGACCGATCGAGACGAGCCATTCGGCGTGCTCGAGCTGGGTGCACGCGAGCTGGAACGGCATTCCGTACTCGCGGAACGCTGCGGCCGCTATCTTGAAGCTGTCCTCGGCGCGCTCACCGTCACCCTGGGCTGCCGCCACCGACGCGCGAAAGCGAGCCGCTTGTGCTCGGATGACCGGCCCGGTATCGCCCGGTGCGAGAGCATCGACCTCGCTGATGGCAGCTGCGGCCCGATCCACGCGGTCGGCGGCGAGCGCCGCTTCTGCGATCAGGAGATCCAGCCAATCGCTGCCGAGTTGTGCGGCGAGGTCAAGGCGTGCATTCTCGATGAGCACAAGCGCTTCGTCTGATCGGCCCTCGGCCATCAGGACGTTGTACTTGGCGGCCACGAAGGAAGAGCGGTCCTGGAACGACGCCGACTCCGCCATGCTCGCCACTCTGGCCAGCGTCGCTTGGGCCATCGGCGTGTCTCCGCGATGTCGTGCGACCTCTGAGGCACTTATGTACAGCACGGCCGACGATGCCTCCATACCCTGCGGCACATCGTCGGTGATCGCTGCGATCTCATCCCACTTGCCGGATTGGAGGTACGACTCGGACAAGTTGCCGAGCTGGAACCACTCGACCGGACGATCACCGATCCGGCGAGCGATCTCGAGGGCGCGGAGGGTGAGCTCCTCGCAGGTTTCGAGGTTGCCGAGCCGTTGCTCGGCGACACTCAGGTTTGTGTAGGCACGCCCTATTGCGTGGGGAATATCGCTCTCCATCGCGATCTCGAGCGCGTGGCGGATGAGCCCGCGCGACGTCTCCCAGCGACCCTGCTGCATAGCCAGAAGGCCCTTCGTGTTGAGCGCATGCGAGAGCACCTCCAACAGCCGTAGGCGCTCGGCGATTGCCAACGCCCGCTCGTTGCGCTCCTCGCAGAGATCGAAGCGACCTCCGAAGTACTGCCATCGTGCGAGCTGTGAGAGGAAGTAGGCCAGATCCTCGTTGGGCTCGTCCGTGGCGAGGATCTTGTACGCGCTTTCCATTCGCTCGATCGCATCGCCGGGTTGGCCTGAGGCGTACACGCCGAACGCCAGGTCGGCATGGACCCGTGCAGCCGCATGCAGATTCCCGTCCTGCTCGTAGAGCTCGATGGCTCGTAGGAAGTAGGTCGTGGCTCGTTCGATGTCACCATGAGATCGGGCGGCCTTGCCCGCGTTCGCGCGCAACCGAGCCTCCTCCAGCGGCTCCTCGGCGAGCTCCGCGGCTCGCGCGAACGCGCCGGCTGCTTCCGCGTTGGCGCCGAGTGAGGCGGCTCGCTCGCCTGCGCGTGTGAGCGTCTCGCGAACTTTCGTGCGTAGGGCTGCCGCATCCTTGGCATCGGGCTCGAGGTCGAGGGCGGTGAAGTAATGCGAGGCGACCACCTCGACGACCTCCTGCTCGCGTCCGCCCCACGACGTCTCGAAGAACTCTGCCGCGGCGAGGTGCCGCGCCTTGCGGTCGCGACGCGCGAGCGTCTCGTACGCGACCCGGCGAACGAGGTCCTGGAGGAAGCCGTACTGCCCCCGCTCGGCCGAGCGGGGATCCAGCTCCAGGAAGAGAACCTCCTTGCGTACCAGGCTCTCGAGTATCGGCTCCAGGTCGCCTTGCGACCGGCCCGAAAGCGACGCGAGCGCCTCGGGCACGAACGTCTTTCCGAGAACAGAGGAGTCCTGCACGATCCGGCGCTCGTCGGGGGTAAGCGCGTCGAGGCGGGCGGCGACGAGCGCGTGGAGTGTCTCAGGCACCGCGAGCGATTGGATGTCGCCGATGAGCCTGTAGTTCCCGTTCAAGCGCTCGAGCTGGCCGCGGTTGAGCAACATCCGCACGGTCTCGACCGCATAGAGCGGAATCCCTTCGGCGCGAGTGCGGATCGAGTCGCGGAGCTCGTCCGGGAGCCCTGGGACGAGCCCTTCGAGCAGCGAGTCCATCGCCTGGGGGGACAGCGGCTCGAGAGGTAGCCCGGTGAAGCCGCCGCGGGTCGCCGACCCGAAGCCGGGTCGTCGTTCACCGAGCTCCGGCCGTGCGAGACCGACGACGAAGATCGGCTTGGAGCGCGCCCACTCGACCAGGTACTCGACGAAGTCGAGGAGCCCGGCATCTGCCCAGTGCAGATCCTCGAAGACGAGAACAGTTGGAGCCTCGTCTGCGAGCAACTCGAAGAAGAGTCGCCAGGCGGCAAAGAGGTCTTCACGCTCGAACGTCGCATCGGCAACGCCCAACAGGTGCGCGAGTCGCGGCTCGATCCAGTCGCGATCGCTCGCATCCTGAACATGCGCTTCAACGGCAGCCGAGAGCTTCTCGGCCGCTGTGATCGCGTCCTCGCTTTCGAGGATCCCCGCACGTCCTCGCACCATCTCGGCAAGCGCCCAGTACGCGACACCCTCGCCGTACGACGGACAGCGCCCCTTGTGCCACAGGATGGTGAGCGTGAGACCGTCGACGTACTTCTCGAACTCCCACGAGAGTCGGGACTTGCCGATTCCGCCGATCCCGGTGACGAGGACGAGATGCGCCCGGCTTTCCTCTGCGCTCGCATGGAACAGATCCTTGACCACCCGGAGCTCGCGCTCACGTCCCACGAACGGCGCCTCGAGCCCGGCCGAGCGCCCCTCGCCGCCGCGGTTTGCGACGACGCGAAGCGCCCGAAAGAGCCGCATCGGCTCGGCTTTTCCTTTCAGTTCGTGCGCGCCGGTGTCCTCGTACGCGATCGCCGCCTCGCTCGCGCCGCGCGTCGTCTCGCCTACGAGGACGGTGCCCGGCTCGGCGGCCGACTGCACCCGCGACGCGGTGTTGACGAGATCGCCGGCGACCATGCCCTGAGCCTCGGCACCGATTGTCACGGCGGCCTCGCCGGTGAGGACACCCGCACGAGCTCTGAGATCGGGGTGGAGCTCGGGCACGCTCGCGACGAGGTCGAGGGCAGCGCGAACGGCGCGCTCGGCGTCGTCCTCGGTCGCGGTCGGAGTTCCCCAGACGGCCATGACCGCGTCTCCGATGAACTTCTCCACCGTGCCGCCGTAGCGCTCGATCACACCGCGCGCGAGCTCGAAGTACTGGGAGAGGAGCTCCCGCGTGTCCTCGGCGTCGCGCTCCTCCGATGCGGTCGTGAACCCGACGAGGTCGAGGAACAAGAGCGAAACCAACCGGCGCTCGGCAGCGGGAGTCGCAGCCGGAGTCTCCGTTTCTCTCGGCTGCGGTCGCGAAGCGAGCGCAGCGCCGCACTCGCCGCAGAACTTGACACCAGGCGCGTTCGCTGCGCCGCACGCCGCGCAGGCCAGCGCGAGCGCTGCCCCGCACTCGCCGCAGAACTTCCGTCCCGCCTCGTTCGTCGTTCCGCAGGACGAGCAGAGAAGCGTGTCGGCCACGGGCGAACTCTATTGCCATGCCAGGCGTCGCTCAATCGGTGCGGCTACGCTCCGGCCCGTGGCGTTCGAGGTGGCCGAAACGAGCCAGGAGCTCTCGCCTGATCGAGCGTGGTGGCTGCGCGTCCCAGCCGTGCTGCTGAGCCCCCGGTCCGTCTTCTTCGCCTTGCGGGAGGAAGATCCCGACGACGTCGCTGCGAGGTCGGAGCCGCTCCTGTTGTTGGTCTGGATGGCGGGTGCAGCTGCCGTTCTCGCGACGCCCACGGCAGGCGCTCTCCTCGACAAGCAAGAGTACGACGCATTCCTGGTGGCGATCTGGGCGTTCGTCGCGGGAGGTCTCTACGGTGCAGTTGGCTATCTGCTGTTCGGCTTCGCGCTCTTCTTCGGAGCGCGCCTCCTCGGCAGTGTCGGCGACTTTCGGCGCGAGCGACAGCTCGTGGGGTTCGCGCTCACGCCGCTCGCTTTGTCGTTGCTGGTGCTGTTTCCGATGCGGCTCGCGCTCTATGGGGGCGATACGTTCAGAGAGGGTGGGCGTGACGACGGGACGGGGGAGTCGGTGCTGCTCGCGCTCCAGCTCGGGTTCGTCGCATGGTCGGTCGGACTTCTCGCCATCGGCATCAGAGTCGTACACGGCTGGACCTGGCCGCGCACAGTCGCGGCACTGGCTGCAGGCGTTGCGTTGCTAGCTGCGATCGTCGGCGTATTTGCGCTGATCTGACGCGGCCTGCTCGAACAGCGCAAGTTCCTCATCAGGCATCACGTATGTGTGTCGCTCCTCGGGAAAGCGGCGCTCGCGGACGTCGGCCGCGTATTCCTCGAGCGCCGTGCGAATCGCGTCCCCTATGGCCGCGTAGCGCTTGACGAAGCGCGCCGTGCGTCCCTCGTAGAGGCCGAGCACGTCGTGCCAAACGAGAACCTGGCCGTCGCACTCGGCGCCGGCCCCGATTCCGATCGTCGGGATGGATAGCTCCGCCGTGATGCGTGCTGCGACCGCTGCAGGGACGGCTTCCAGCACGAGACTGAAGCACCCCGCTGCTTCGAGCGCTCTTGCATCGACGAGTAACTCGCCGGCTTTCTCGGCCGAGCGGCCCTGGGCCTTGTAACCGCCGAGCATCGTCGCCGACTGCGGGGTGAGGCCGACGTGTCCCATCACGGGAATTCCCGCACCGACGATCGCGCGGACGCGGGACAGCATCACGCCCGCACCCTCGAGCTTCACCGCGTCCGCACCGGCTTCCTTCACGAAGCGGATCGCATTGCGCACGGCGTCCTCGTCCGAGATCTGGAACGAGCCGAACGGCATGTCTGCGATGACGAGGGGGCGCCGCGCGCCGCGCGTGACGGCGCGCGTGAGGACGAGCATCTCGTCCATGGTCGCCGGCACGGTCGAGTCGTGGCCGAGGACGGTCATCGCTGCTGAGTCGCCGACGAGGATCAGGTCGGCTCCAGCCTCGTCGGCGAGGCGGCCGCCCGGCGCGTCGTACGCCGTGACCATGACGATCGGCTGGCGTCGGGCCTTCATCTCGGCGAGCTCTGTGATTGGGAGCCGTCCCGGTGCGGGGGTCGCGGGGGCGGGCTTCTGCGGGCGGATGCTCATTCGGGGTCTCCTTCCAGGATGACGTTGTCGATGAGGCGGGTCGAGCCGACGTGGACGGCGCCGGCGAGGACGGGCGGATCGAAGTCGGCGACCTCGACGTAGTCGATCTCGAGACCGTTGGCCTCCGCTAGCAGCGCGAGGGCCTCCTCTCGATCTCGAGTGGCGAGAGCGCGCGCGAGGGACGATGCGCGCTCACGTTCGGCCGACGAGAGGAGTGCGTTCCGCGAGCTCAGGGCGAGGCCATCGGCGTCGCGAACCGTAGGGAGGACGCGAAGCTCGACCTCGAGCGCTAGGTCGCGGACCATCCGGCGGATCACCTCGGCCTGCTGCGCGTCCTTCTGGCCGAAGTACGCCCGCTGCGGGCGCACGATCTCGAACAGCTTCAGGACGACAGTCGCAACTCCGCGGAAGTGACCGGGCCGGAAGCGGCCCTCGAGAGTCGACCCGAGCTCCGTCACGTCGACCCAGGTCTGAAAACCCGGCGGATACATCTCTTCCGTAGACGGAGCAAAGACCACATCGACTCCCGCCTCATCGGCGAGCGCGAAATCCTTCCCCTCGGCGCGGGGATAGTGCGCGAAGTCGCTCTCGTCACCGAATTGCGCCGGGTTCACGAACAGGCTCATGACCACGGTCTCGTTCTCGGCGCGCGCGGCCCGGAGGAGCGACAGATGTCCCTCGTGAAGCCCCCCCATCGTCGGCACGAGCCCGATCGACCCGGAGCGCAACGGCGCGAGCGCTTCCCGCGCTTCCTGGATCGTCAGCGCGATCTTCATGCGGCGCTCTTCACTACCTTGTGGCTCTGAGCCACAAAGCCCTCCCGGCACCGCTCGGCCGGCAATCGCCGCCGTCGCTGCGGCGAGAGTGACGTAGAGCTTTTCGAGCTCCGGTCGCTCCTCCCGTATCACCGCACGATGCCGCTCGACGGTTTCCCAGTCGCCGCGCTCGATCGGGCCGGTCAGCTCGAACCCGCTGTCCATGACCCCCCGGATGAGCGGATCGAGTGCCTCTAGTGGAGCGCCGGCGACCTCTAGCAGCGAGCGGCCGGCCGCACGAATCGTGACGAGGTAGTTGGAGGCGAAGGCCGCGCCGGCGTGATAGGCGACACGATGTGCGTCGTCGAGCTCGAACGGTCGCAGGCCGAGCGTCTCCGCGAGCCAGAAGCCCACGGCTCGCGCGTCGTCGGTCTCCGCGGTCACCGCTCCCCACGCACCGTCGAGCTGCTCCGGTCCGAGCCTTCTCGAGAACGATTGCAGCGGGTGTAGCCCGAACCTCCGCACGTGAGGCGCCAATGCCGTGAGCGGAGTGGCTCCGCTGACATGCGCGACCCAGGGACCAAGTGTGAGATCCGCTGCGACCTCCGCGATCGCCCTGTCGGGGATGCAGAGGAGGATGAGGTCGGGCTCGTCGGCGTCGAGTGCGACGCCGCGCTCCGCCAGTCGCGCCGTCACCGTCGAGCCGACGCGACCGCCCGCGCCCACGATTCGAATGCTCTCGATCATCTCTCGCTCCAGTTCCCCACTGGGATACCGGGCACCGGGAGTGTAGCCCGGAGCGGCTACTTCTTCGCAAGGCGTGCTTGGAGGTGCGCGTGAACGCTCGGCCAGTCGTCGTCCGTGACGCTGTACCAGGCACTGTCGCGGTTCTCGCCTTCGCGGACGAGCATGTGCTTGCGGTGGATCCCTTCGAACGTCGCGCCGAGCGCTTCGAGCGCACGGCACGAGCGCTCGTTCTTCGCATCCGTCTTGAACTCGACCCTACGGCAGCCCCACGCCTCGAAGGCGTGCCTCATCTGGAGCAGCTTGGCCTCGATATTCGTTCCGGTTCCCCAGGCCGAGGGGTGAAGCCACGTCCAACCGATCTCGACCGAGAGGTGCTCCGGTCGCAGCGCGAGGAACCTGGTCGAACCCACGATCTCCTTGTCGCGGACTGTCACGAGCGGAATCTCGGTGCCTGCACCGGAGGCGGCGAGCGCCTGCTCCACGAACGCTGTCCAGTCCTCGCGGGTTTGCGGTTGGACCACGTTGAGCCAGCTCCAGGTCGCAGCATCGCGCGATGCGAGCCAGAGGCGCTCGTCGTGCTCGAGCGCGAGCGGCTCGAGCCGGACGATGCGACCCTCGAGCGTCGGAGAACTCCACCTCCTCACGGGTCTCGACAGTACACTCGACCCATGCCGATCTACGAGTACGCGTGCATGGAGTGCGAGTCGCATTTCGAGGAGCTCGTCCGCTCGGGCGATCAAGCCGTCACCTGTCCGGAGTGCGGCGCTGCGAAGGTGCTGAAGCAGCTCTCGAGCTTCGCTGTGGTCGGAGCGACGTCGAAGCCGAGCTTCGCCGGCCCGTCGGGCGGTGGGGGCGGATGCTGCGGCGGCTCCTGCGGCTGCGGCTAGGGCGAGGCAACCTCCGCCCCTACGAGAACGCATCCGGGCCGCCACGTAAACTGCCGGTCCGATGGACGCCGTTGAGCGTGCCGCGGCGCTCCGCGACTACGCGGAGCAGACGGCCTCGTGCACCAAGTGCGCGCTGTCTCACGGCCGCACGCAGGTGGTCTTCGGCTCCGGTAGCCCGGACGCCGACCTCATGTTCGTCGGCGAGGCGCCCGGCTTCCACGAGGATCAGCAGGGCGTGCCGTTCGTCGGCCAGGCGGGGAAGCTCCTCGACAAGCTCCTCGCGGGGATCGGTCTCACGCGAGCGGACGTGTTTGTCGTCAACGTATTGAAATGCAGGCCTCCAGGAAACCGTGACCCGCAACCCGAGGAGATCGCCGCCTGCGAGCCTCATCTCTTCCGACAGATCGAGCTGATCGAGCCGACCCTCGTTGCGACCCTCGGGAACTTCGCCACGAAGCTGCTCTCCGGACGTCCCGCCGGAATCACACGTGTCCACGGCCAGGAGCAGGAGGTCACGCTTGGCGCTCGGACCGTGCACCTGTACCCGATCTACCACCCGGCTGCGGCCCTCTACACGCCGTCGATGCTCAAGGTGCTCGAGGAGGACTTCGCGCGGATTCCTGCGCTCCTCGAACGTTCGGTCGTCGGTGAACCGAGCGCGGCGCCTGAGCCGCCAGCGTCGGTCGTCGAATCAGATCCCGAGTCCGTCCAGCTCGGCCTGTTTTAGCGTGCGCGTCTCCCTCGCCAGCGCCTCGGCCGAGGAGACCGAGGCGATCGCCGCGCGGCTCGCTCTGCGGCTCGAGCTCGGAGACGTCGTCACCGTTTCCGGTGAGCTGGGATCCGGGAAGACGACATTCGTGCGCGGCGCGTGCCGGGCACTCGGTGTCACGGCACCCGTGACCAGTCCCACATTCACGATTGGACATCGCTACGAGGGGCGCTTCGAGGTCTCCCATCTTGATCTCTATCGCTACTCCGGCGTGGCACTCGCTGACTGGGGCGATCTCGAGCCGTACTTCGAAGGTGCGGTCGTCTTTGTCGAGTGGCCGGAAGCCGGACGCGGCGCGCTCCCGCCTGCCAGCGCGATTGTCTCCATCCTCCATGCCGGTGACGACGAGCGTCGGATCGACCTCGCCGCGGACGATCCGGCGCTGCTAGAAGGCATCGAGTAATGCTCGTCCTCGCCTTCGACACAGCAACTGATGTCGCGACCAGCGCTCTTCTGCGGAACGGCGACGTGCTCGGGGAGCGAATGTCGGTCCCGCGCACGTTGCTCGAAGATCTCGATGCGCTCCTGCACGCTAGCCACTCGCAGGCCGCAGACGTCGACGCTCTCGTCGTCGGGACGGGCCCGGGAAGCTTCACCAGCACGAGGATTGGCCTTGCGATCGCTCGAGGGCTCGGGTTGGCGTTGGACGTTTTCGCGGCCGGCGTGTCGACGCTGGACGCGCTCGCGGCGGCGCGACCCGGCGCGTTCCCGGTGATCGACGCACGTCGGCGTCAAGTGTTCGTCTCCGGGCCGCGCGTCCTCGAGCCGGACGACCTAGAGCTCGAGCCTGGAACCTTCTGCGTCGGGAGCGGCGCTACGCGCTATCGGGCCACCCTCGAGCGCATGGGCGCTCGGGTGCCTCCCGACCACGACGAGCTGCATGTTCCGCGCGCTCGCTTCCACGCGTCGCTCGCTCGCGATTTCGGGCCGGCCGATGCGATCCAGCCGATCTACGTGCGCGCACCCGACGCGAAGCCGCTGCACGCATGAACATCGAGCTTCGTCGACTCGAGCCGCGTGATCTCGACACGGTCGAGGAAATCGAGCGCGCGTCGTATCCGACGCCCTGGTCGAGGTCGATGTTCGTCGCCGAGCTTCGGAAGCCGAGCTCGCTCGCGCTCGGTGCCTATGCCGAGGAAGGAGGTCTCGTCGGATACGCGTTCGTCTCTCGGTACGTCGATGCCTGGCACGTCATGAACGTGGCAGTTGCCACCGACTATCGGCGCCGAGGCGTCGCAACGACGCTCTTGGAGCGGCTATTCGAGGTCACAGCGTCCGATCCGCGGAGCGGATACACGCTCGAAGTTCGTGTCTCGAACATGCAGGCGATCCGGCTGTACGAGCGCCTCGGCTTCGAAGCGCGAGGCGTGCGCCGCGGCTACTACACCGACAATCGCGAAGACGCCCTGATCATGTGGCGCGAGCCTGCCGTTTCCGCTGGCGCGGAAACGGCTTAGGAAAGCGGACGCGACGGATGGCTGAGCGCTGGAGTTACCTTCTAGCGCTTTCCCGAAGGGAAAGCGCGTGATCCTCGGCATCGAGACGTCCTGCGACGAGACGGCGGCAGCGGTCGTCACTGACGACGGCCACGTGCTGGCGTCGATCGTGTCGTCACAGGCCGACCTCCACGCTCGCTACGGGGGAGTGGTGCCGGAGGTCGCGTCGCGACGGCATCTCGATCTGGTGGCCCCTGTGGTCCGCGAGGCACTCGACTCCGCGGATGCGGCGCTGGACGGCCTGGGGCGGATCGCCGTCACTCGGGGCCCGGGGCTCGTCGGCGCGCTGCTCGTCGGAATCTCGGCCGCGAAGGCCATCGCCTGGGCGCGGCGCCTACCGCTGGTTCCGGTCGACCATCTCGAGGGGCATGTCGCGTCGCTCTACCTCGAGCCGGACCCTCTCGACCCGCCTTTCCTCTGCCTGCTCGCAAGCGGTGGCCACACGCTGCTGCTGGCCGTCCGCGAGCGCGGCGCGTCCGAGCGGCTCGGGACGACGCTCGACGACGCGGCGGGCGAGGCGTTCGACAAGGGTGCGCGGCTTCTCGGCCTCGGCTATCCCGGGGGCGCGGAGATCGACCGGATCGCCCGGGACGGAGATACCGACGCGTTCCCGTTTCCCGTCGCGCGCGTCCCCGGCCTCGACTTCTCCTTCTCGGGCCTCAAGACGGCGCTGCTCTACCGGGTGCGTGAGCTCGGCCAAGACGAGGTCGAGCGACGGAGAGCCGACCTGGCGGCTTCGTATCAGCACGCGATCGTTCGGGCGCTGACGCAGAGACTCGAGGAGGCCGTGTCGGCGACCGGTCTCGACCGCGTCGCCGTCGTCGGGGGCGTGGCTGCGAACTCCGAGCTTCGCGCGGCGCTTCCCGGCGTGCGCTTCGCGCCGCTCGCCCTGTGCACCGACAACGCTGCGATGATCGCCTCGGCGGCCCGGTATGTCGAGGCGCTTCCGTACCCTGGTTACCTTGGGCTCGATGCATACGCGTCTTTCTCCTAGCCGCGCGGCCGGCCTGTCGGCGACAGCGCTGCTTGTCCTCCTGCTCGCGGCGGGTGCGCGCGCGCAAGAGCCGACGGTCTCCTCGATCGACGAGGCGGGCTGGCAGGGGGTGCTGGGAGTGCGCGCCGCCGTCTCGACTGCTCAGCGGTACGTCGTCCTGCTCGAGCCGCCCTCGCTCGCCGAGCGCGTCCGAGTCGCCGGAGGGCGCGCGTCCGAGGCCGAGATGCGCGCATGGACGGCGGCCGCGGTCGGACAGCAGGAGCAGTTTCTTGCCCGCCTGTCCGCCGCAGGTGCGCGGATAGCCGCCGAGTACCGCTACGCACGCGTGCTCAACGGCTTCTCGGCCAGGCTCGATCCGACGTCGCTTGCGCTGCTGGAGGGGGATCGTGAGGTCGAAGGCGTGTATCCGGTGCGGATCGCCTATCCGGCACAGACCGACGGCTCGGGAGGGGTCCTGCCGTCGTCGGTGGCCGACCTCGAGATTCCCGGCCTCGACGGCACCGGGGTCACGGTCGCGTTGCTCGACACCGGTGTCGACCCGTCACATCCCTACCTTCGCCGGAGCGTCCTCTCCGGAATCGATGTCATCAACCCGGGGAGCGGCGGGATCGCGCAGCCGCATCCCACGATTCCCGGCCGTCCAGAGCGGCACGGAACCGAGCTTGCCGGGATCGTGACAGGGTCCGAGGGGCCGGACGGTCTCCACGGCATCGCCCCAGGCGCGTCGATCCTCCCCGTTCGAGTGGCCGGCTGGCAGCCGAACGCCGAAGGCGGGTACACCGTCTACTCCCGCACCGATCAGATCCTGGCCGGTCTCGAGGCGGCAGTCGATCCCAACGACGACGGTGATGCGCACGATGCCGCGCGCATCGCCTTGATCGGTGTCGTGGAACCGTACGCCGCCTTCCCGGACGGACCGCTGGGGCGGGCAGTGTCGGGCGCCGCCGAGCTCGACATGCTGACGATCGTTCCGGCGGGGAACGACGGCCGCGCGGGTCCTGGGTACGGCAGCATCGCCGGGCCCGGTGGCGCCTCCTCGGCCGTGACCGTCGGTGCGGCTGACGGGCGGCTCGCGGCACCGACGGTGCGCGTGCACGTTCGCGCCGGGCTCAGGGTGCTGTTCGAGGACACCGTTCCGCTCGGTGGCGCTCCGTCCGAGACGGTGACCGCGGACGTCGTCATCGTGAACCGAGTCACAGCGGCCAAGGGAATCCCGGGACTCTTCTCGACCGACGGAGTGAGCAGCGTCGCGGGCCGCGCTGTCGTGCTCCCCCGACGTGTGCTCTCGGACGACACCGTCGAGGAGTCGACGGCCGCCGGCGCCCTTGCCGTCCTCGTCGACGGCCCGTTGCCGGCAGGCGCATTCAGCCTCGACGTTCCGGCCGGGGTTCCCGTCGTGGGGCTCGCCGACGGGCTCGTGCGCGAGATCCGCGCGCTGATCGCAGCAGGCGTCCCCGTGACCGTGGCGATCGGCGGTGTGGACATCGCCGTGCGTGAAGGCGGAGGGTCGATCGCTTCGTTCTCGTCGCGCGGGCTCGCTTTCGACGGTGGGGTCAAGCCCGATCTCGTGGCGCCCGGCGTGTCTGTGCCTACCTCCGAGCCCGGCCGCGGGGACGAGGGTGAGATCCGCTTCGGGACGGTGAGCGGGACGAGCGCTGCGGCAGCGGTGACGGCGGGAGTCGCCGCGATCCTCGCCGAGGGCCGCCCCGCGGTCGATGCCGTCGGCCTGCACGGGCTCCTCGTCGGCTCTGCACAGAGGTCCGACCTCGACCCGACGGCTTCGGGCGCCGGCCTCGTCGACCTCCGAGGGGCCGCGCAGCTGGAGGCGTTCGCGGAGCCGGCGGTTCTCTCGTTCGGCACCGCCACGGCCGGCTCGACCGAGATCGAGCGAACGTTCCGCGTTCACAACATCTCGACTCGCCGGCTCGCGATCTCGATCGGGAACGCGTCGCTGGCGTCGAAGGGCGTCGAGATCACGATCGATCCGGATCGCGTTCGCCTCCGGCCGGGAGGAAATGCCGAGATCGTGGTGCGCGCCGACACCTTCGACCTCTCGGACGAGGCCGGTGTGGCGATGGGTGAGCTCGTTCTGCGAGCGGGCGACTCTCCTGAGGTGCACGTCCCGTGGGCGGTTGCGGTTCCGGCGACCGTCGACCTCGTCTCCCGAGTCACCATCGTGCCCACCGACGAGCGCGTGTCCGATGCGACACCCGCGGTTCTCGCTCTCGTCGCAGGTGCGGTGACGGTGACGCCCGACCCTCAGGTTCGGGCGGTCGACCTCCTCGAGGTCCAGCTCTTGCGTGGGACAACGCTTCTGGGAACGCTCGCTCGCCGGCGTGAGCTCTTGCCCGGCCGCTATACGTTCGGGCTCACCGGCAGGGGGCCGACCGGCGCGCGGCTGCGAGCCGGGAGGTACTTCGTTCGCGTTGTCGCATGGCCCGGAGACGGGACACGGAGGCAGGCCGAGACGGTCGAGTATCGCGTCCGGTGACGCGTGTCCAGGGCGCGCATGAGGACAGAGACTGAGGTCGGCTGACCACGCTGGCACGGCGCGATGCGGCGTCCTCCGCCCTGCCCCAGAAAGTGCTGCGCACTTCCCGGGGGGCCCCGGAAAGCCTCGCCCATATCTGACCCGATATGGACGCTCCGTGCGTCCTTGCCTCGCGCCGCCCAGCGTGGTCAGCCGACGTGTCTCCATCCTCTTGCGCGCCCTATACTCGCCCCCGTCTAGACGAGCCAGGAGGCGTAGCTCCATGTCAACTGCCGAGGCGGAGTCCCATCTCCGCGAGAATCCGTTCGAGCTGGCGAAGTCGCAACTCCGCCGAGTGGGCGAGATCTTTGCGCTCGACCCAAACCTGATTCGCGTTCTCTCCGGGTGCAAGAAGGCGGTCGAGGTTTCGATCCCCGTCTCGATGGACGACGGGTCGACCGGCGTCTTCCAGGGCTATCGCGTGACTCACAACATCGCGCGCGGTCCGTCCAAGGGTGGCATCCGCTACCACCCTGACGTCACGCTCGACGAGGTCAAGTCGCTCTCGATGTGGATGACGTGGAAGTGCGCGCTCATGGGACTGCCGTTCGGCGGCGCCAAGGGCGGGGTCGTCTGCAATCCGAAGATCCTCTCCCTGTCCGAGCTCGAGCGGCTCACGCGGCGCTACACGAGCGAGATCATCAACGACATCGGGCCTGAGCGGGACATCCCCGCTCCCGACGTGGGCACCGACGGCCGGGTGATGGCGTGGATCTTCGATACGTACTCGATGAACAAGGGTCATTCCGTGCTCGGCGTCGTGACCGGCAAGCCGCTCTCCGTCGGAGGGTCTCTCGGGCGTGTCGAGGCGACCGCTCGCGGCGCGCTCTATTGCATCCAGGGACTCGCGATGAAGCAGAACCGTCGACTGGACGACTACTCCGTCGCGATCCAGGGCTTCGGCAACGTCGGAGCGAACCTCGCTCGCCTGCTCGACCTCGAAGGAACCAAGATCGTTGCGATCTCGGACTCGGTCGGGGGGGCGTACAACGCGAACGGCCTGGACGTTCCTTCTGCGCTCGCGCACAAGCAGGAGCACGGGACCCTCACCGGACTGGCGAATGCCGACATGGTCACGAATGAAGAGCTCGTCGAGCTCCCGTGCGACATCTTCGCGCCCTGCGCTCTCGAGCAAGTGGTTACGGACGAGAATGCCGATCGCGTGAAGGCGACGGTGGTCTGCGAAGGAGCGAACGGGCCTGTCACGCCGACGGCGGACGCGATTCTCGAGGATCGTGGAGTGCTCGTTCTCCCGGATGTCCTAGCGAATGCCGGAGGCGTGGTCGTCTCGTACTTCGAGTGGGTGCAGGGTCTGCAGGAGTACTTCTGGAGTGAGGACGAGGTCAACGCGAAGCTCCGTGACATCGTTGCGCGCGCGTTCGAAGAGGCCTGGCATACGCGCGAGAGTCGCGAGATCAGCCTGCGCATGGCCTCGTACGGGTTGGCCGTGCAGCGGGTGGCGGAAGCGACGACGACGAGAGGGCTCTACCCATGAATTGTTCGCAGACCGGAGATCCGCTAGCGCGGAGTCTCCGATCGCGCAAGATCCCTGAAGGCGTCCGCTTCGCGGCCGCGGCGGTGTGACTCTTTCACCGGCTCCCCGAGTCGTCGTTTATCACGCGGCCGACTGCAGCCTCTGCGCGCGTGCGCTCGAGGTGGTCGCCGAACTGCACGACGAGCTCCGTTTCGAGCTCGAGCTAATCGACATCGGCGGCCGTCCCGAGCTCGAGTCGCGCTACCGCGGGCTTCTCCCGGCGCTCGAGATCGACGGCGAGCTCGCGTTCACCTACTTCGTCGACCCGGACGCCCTCCGCGCCCGCGTTCTGACGGTTCGTCCGGCGAGGTCGAACGAGCCGTAGGCAGAATCGTGACGCTTTGTCACAAACGTTCGACAGGGGGGACACGTGACCGAACGCCTGACCGTGGGTGTCGCCGCGCGCCTGAGCAGGTACCTGCAAGTCCTGACCCAGGCGCGCAAGATGGGCAAGGAGCGGATCTCGTCGCAGGAGATCTCCGAGTACACGAACATCAACGCGACGCAGATCCGACGCGATCTCTCGGCGTTCGGCAAGTTCGGCAAGCGTGGGGTCGGCTACCGCACGGACGCGCTGCTCGTGGCGGGCGCCGTCGAGCAGGCGATCGTGTCCGGGC
>JBOHAY010000365.1:0-4541 GCA_050697935.1 Gaiellaceae bacterium
CCTCAGGCAATGATCGACCATGTCGCTGTGCGGCGCTGGACGCCTGAAGCTTCATCTTCGGTCCGCCCATATCGCTGCGGATATGGGCGCTCCCTGCGTCCTTGCCTTACGGCCTCCATCATCCGCCTCGCGACGGGCGATCACCCTGAACGGAGCTCAGGCGCAGCGTCCGGACTCGACGAAGCGCGAGTCCCGTCGCCACCGCGAGCACGAATCCGGCGACGACGTCGAGCCAGTAGTGATTCCCCGTCGAGATGACGGAGAAAGCGACCCAGGCAGGCCAGGCGAGCCACAACGCCTTCGCGATCCGCGAGCGTACGAGGCCGAACATGACGGCGCCGACTATGAGCGCATCCATTGCGTGCAGGCTCGGCATCGCCGCATACGGGTTCGAGGCGAACGAGATCAGGCCGCTGTCGTGGTTGATCGACGAGAACTGCCCGAGCGTGTCGACGAATCCCCACTCGGGGAACATCCGCGGCGGCGCAGTCGGCATGAGGATGTAGCCGACCAGCCCGACGAGGTTTGCACCGATGAGCCAGTTCCGGAAGCCGGCGAACTTCTCGTGGTGGCGGAAGTAGACCCAGAGCAGCGTCGCGCCGACCACGGCGAACTGCGAAAGCCAGTACGTGTAGGACGTCAGTGTGATGAGGATCGACGACGTGTCGACGACTCGTTGCACTGCGGGCTCGAAGAGGGCACCGATCTCGCTCTCCTTGCGAAGAACCCACTCACCGTTCGAGAACGCGCTCGCGACGCTGCGGTCAGCCGCGCCGCGCGCCACCTGGTAGACCACGTAGAACCCCATCCAGATGGCGAACTGGAAGCCTAGATGCGCCCATCCGCGTGGCAGGCGCCGGGAGGTCTCGGCGACGAGGCTCGACACGACCGCCCGATTCTAACGAGAGGCGAGGCGGTGACGTCAAACACCCGTAGTGCGACTTCTTGCACCGCACGCGCAATCAGCTCTCGTGATCGAACAACCCCCGGACTCGACTTGAGCTGATCATCACTCGGCCTTCATACTCCACGAGTGGCTGCGCGATACGGCGTGCGGGTGTGGCTCGCCCTCGCGACCGTGTATGTCGTCTGGGGCTCGACGTTCATCGCGCTCGCGATCGTCGTTCGCGATCTCCCGCCGTTCCTGTCCATGGCGGTTCGTCATCTCATAGCCGGCGGCATATTGCTCGCGATCGCCCTTCCGCGCAGCAGGGGGACTCGAGACAGCATCGGTCGGCGGCAGATCGTCGCTGCGTTCATCTTCGGGGGTTTGCTCTTCGTCACGGGCCACGGTGCCCTCGCGTGGGCGCAGCAGACAGTTCCAGCCGGTGTTGCGGCCCTGCTCGTCGGAACGATTCCGATCTGGATGACCCTTTTCGACCGTGTCGCTTTCGGCCGCCGACTCCAACTGTCGACCTATGCGGGAATCGCCTTGGGATTTGCCGGGCTCGCGTTTCTCTTCGATCCGTTCGGTGACGGTTCGGTCGACAGGCTGGGGGCGCTCGTGATCGTCTTGAGCGCGATGTGCTGGGCGGCGGGATCGCTGTATTCGCGGGGGGCGCCGCTACCCAAGAATCCGTTGATCTCGGCCGGTCTGGCTTCCGTGTGTGGCGGGATTCTGCTTTCCGGATATGCGTTCGGGAGCGGGGAGGTCGGTGAGGCTGTGTGGACGAGTGACGCGATCCTCGCCCTCGGCTACCTCGTGGTTGCGGGCAGTCTCGTCGGCTTCTCGACCTATGTCTGGCTCCTGCGCTCCGCGCCGACCTCACTCGTGTCCACGTATGCGTATGTGAACCCGATCGTCGCGGTCGCGCTCGCCTGGCTGCTTCTCGACGAGGCGATCACTTTGCAAATGGTCATCGCCGGCGCTGCGGTGCTCGTCTCCGTCGCCACGATCCTGCGCTCAAGCCGAACCACCGTCGAACCGGGGCGAGGGCTCCTGAAGCGCGGCGCCCGGCGTCCCGTTCCGGCTTCCGAGTCTGCCTGAGCGATGAAGTGCGCAGTTAGGCACTTTCGCGCGAGCAAAGTGCCTATCCGCCGATGTAGGACATTTCGACCTTGCGCAGACTCGAGGTGTCTTCGGTGCGAAGCTCGGAGTAGCGGTCGGTACGCCGCTCCCACACTGCCCTGATCGCCGCGTCGAGCTCATCGTCGCTCGCTCCCGCTCGGAGAATCGCGCGCAGGTCGTGGCCGCGGACTGCGAAGAGGCAGGTGTAGAGCTTGCCGTCCGCCGAGAGGCGGGCTCGCGTGCAGTCCCCGCAGAACGGCTGGGTGACGGACGCGATGACGCCGATCTCACCCGCCCCGTCGCGGTAGCGGTGGCGCTTCGCAACCTCGCCGCGATAGGCGGCCTCGACCGGCTCGAGTGGGAACTCGGCGTCGATCGCCGCGACGATCTCCGCGGCCGGCACCACGTCGTCCATCCGCCACCCGTTCGTCGCGCCAACGTCCATGTATTCGATGAAGCGCACCGCGTGGCCCGTTCCCCGGAAGCGGCGGGCGATGTCGACGACGGAGCTCTCGTTGAGCCCGCGCTTGACGACGACGTTGACCTTCACCGGGAGCCCGGCCTCGGCCGCAGCGTCGATGCCTGCGAGCACTCGCGCGACCGGGAAGTCGACGTCGTTCATCGCTCGGAACACCTCGTCGTCGAGCGAGTCGAGGCTGACCGTCACGCGCGTGAGCCCTGCGTCGGCGAGCGCATGTGCCTTCTGTGCGAGGAGAGCCGCATTCGTCGTCAGCGTGAGGTCGACGTCGCCGAGCGTGGCGAGGCGGGCGACCAGCTCCTCGACGTCGCGTCGCAGCAAAGGCTCTCCGCCCGTGAGTCGGACCTTCTGCACACCGAGATCGACGAAGACACGAGCCGCGCGCTCGATCTCCTCGAAGGTGAGGAGCTCACGCCGCGGCAGGAACCGGTAATCGCGGCCGAAGACCTCCTTGGGCATGCAGTAGACGCAGCGGAAGTTGCAGCGATCGGTGACGGAGATCCGGAGATCTCGCAGCGGCCGCCCGAGTGTGTCGGTCAAGCCCATCCCTCAGAGCGTAGAGAATCCGGGTGGTGACCCGGCGCGGCCCACTTCTCGCCCTCGTGGGCGTCACCGCGATCTGGGGTGTCACGTTCGTCCAGGTGCAGGACGCACTCGCCCTGTATCCGCTGTTTGCCTTTCTCGCGGTGCGGTTCGCCATCTCGACTCTGGCGCTCGCGCCGTTCGCGTGGAGGTCGCTGCGAACGCTGCCGCGCGAGGGCTACGTGGCGGGAGTCGGGGTCGGAGCTTTGCTCGCTGCGGCATACGGGTTGCAGACGGCCGGGCTCGAGCTGACAACGGTTGCGAGCACGGGTTTCATCACCGGGCTCTACGTCGTCTTCACGCCCCTGCTCGCGCTCGTGCTCTTCGGAACACGGGTGCCGCGTGCACTCTGGGCCGGGGTTGTGCTCGCAGTCGTCGGGCTGCTCCTCCTGAGTGGGGTTCCCGGTGGCTCGGCGCTCGGAAACGCGCTCGTCCTTGCGAATGCCGTTTTCCAGTCGTTCCAGATCACGGCGATGGAGCGATACGCACCGCGTTACGACCCGCGCGCCCTGACGTTCTTGCAGATGGCGACGTCGTTCGTCGGGTTCACCATCATCGCCGCGTCGCTCGGCCAGCTCGAGGTCCCGGAGGGAAGGACGGTCTGGGGTGCGCTCCTGGTGACCGGGCTCTTTGCCGGAGCGCTCGGCTATCTCATCGCGACCTGGGTGCAGGCGAAGACGACGGCAGCCCGTGCCGCCTTGGTGTTCACGCTCGAGGCGCCGTTCGCCGCTCTGTTCGGGGTGCTCCTGGCGAACGAGGTGCTGGGCTGGATGGGATGGCTCGGCTGCGCGGTGATGATGGCTGGGATCGTCCTCGCGGAACCTGCGGCGGCCCGGACGTTGCGCCGCGTGGCGAGCCGGACAGAACGGACGTAGGCCATGGACGCTGTTGTCCTCGCGCTCGCATCCGCGCTCTTGTTCGGCGCGACGACGGTCGCCATGAGAGTCGCCTTCCGCAAGGGTGCGCTCGCCGAAGGCGGTGCGCTGTTCACGGTTCTCGTGGCTACGGGCGTCGTCGCGCCTTTCGCAGCTGCGCAGGGCGGCCTGACGAGAGACGTATGGCCGTTTCTCATTGCGGGTCTGCTCGGCCCGGGCGTGTCGCAGTTCCTGTTCACGTTCGCCGTACGTGAGGCCGGCGCGGCACGGACGTCGGTCGTCATCGGGACCGGGCCGCTCTTCTCGATCGTAATTGCCGTCGTCCTTCTCGGGGAGCCGCTCGAGGCGGCGCTCGTCACGGGCGCGGTGCTCATCGTGGCTGGCGGGTTCCTGCTCGTGAGTGAGCGGGACCGGCCGGAGCACGTTCGGCTACGCGGGCTCGTACTGGCGCTCGTGGCCACGATCGTGTTCGCGAGCCGCGACAACCTCGTGCGCTGGCTGTCGGTCGACACCGATGCGTCGCCTGGCGTCGCTGCGATTGCGACGCTTGCCGCTGGAGCCGCGCTGATGACGGTGTTCGTCGTCGTCAGCCGTGCTC
>JBOHAY010000366.1:0-4137 GCA_050697935.1 Gaiellaceae bacterium
AGCGTGTAGTGGAAGTGGGCGACGACGAAGTAGGTGTCGTGCACCTGCCAGTCGATCGGGAAGGCGGCGAGGTAGATCCCGGTCAGCCCTCCCAGCACGAAGATCGAGAGGAACCCGAGCGCGTACAGCATCGGCGTGTCGAAGCTGATGTTGCCGCGCCAGAGGGTGGCGAGCCAGTTGAAGATCTTCATCCCGGTCGGGACGGCGATGATCATCGACGCGATCATGAAGTACGCCTGCAACGGGATCGGAAGGCCCACCGTGAACAGGTGGTGCGCCCACACGAGCATCGAGAAGAAGGCGATCGCGACCGTCGAGAACGCGATCGCCTTGTACCCGAACACCGGCTTCCGCGCGAACACCGGGAGCACCTCGGAGATGATCCCGAACGCCGGAAGCGCGATCACGTACACCTCGGGATGGCCGAAGAACCAGAACGCGTGCTGGTAGAGGACGGGCGATCCGCCCTCGGCGGGATTGAAGAAGTTCGTCTGCACGTCCCAGGGCCCGAGCGTGACCCCGCGGTCGAGGAGCAGGAGCGTGAGGCCTGCCGAGAGCGTCGGCAGGATGGCCATCAGAAGCCACGCGTAGAGCAGGATCGACCAGACGAAGAGCGGCATCCGCGTCCACGACATCCCGCGTGTGCGCATGTTGTGGATCGTCACGATGAAGTTGATCGCACCAGCGAGTGACGATGCCGAGAGGATGTGGAGCGAGAGGATCCAGAGGTCCTGCCCGTTGCCGGGAGCCTGCGTCGAGAGGGGCGGGTATGCCGTCCAGCCCGTGTCGGCGGCACCTCCGTCGGCGAAGAAGCTCAGCATCAGGATGGCGCCGCCGAGGAAGAAGAGCCAGTACGACAGCGCGTTCAGCCGCGGGAAGGCGACATCGCGCGCGCCGATCATGAGCGGCACGAGGTAGTTCGCGAAGCCGGCGAGAAGCGGAACGACGACGAGGAACACCATCGCCGTGCCGTGGATCGTGATCAGCTCGTTGTAGCGGTCGGCACTCAGGACGTCCGCGTTCGCCTGTGACAGCTGGAGCCGGACGACGAGGGCCATCAACCCCGCGAGCACGAAGAACACGAGCGCCGTCGAGATGTACAGGATCCCGATTCGCTTGTGGTCCGTGGTGACGAGCCAGCTGGCGACCTTGCCGCGTTGCCAGGCCGGTGTCGATTCGGCTCTAGCTGCCACTCGGCGGGTTCTCCTTCAGGTAGTTCGTCAGGGCGAGGACCTGCTCGTCGGTCCAGCCCGAGCCGACCGCTGGCATCGTGCGGCGGCCGTTGCGAACGAGATCCTCGACGGCTGTTGGGTCTGCGAGGACGATCGAGCCGGCGATTCGCGGTGCGATCCCGCCCTCACCGTTCAGGCCGTGGCACTTCGCGCAGACTCCCTCCCACGTCTCCTGGCCGAGCTCGGACGTGCCCGCGGTCTGTTCCATGCGGCGCTGCTCGAGCCAGGACTCGAACTCGGCCTCCGGCATCACCTCCACGGACGCGAGCATCCGCGCGTGCTCGAGACCGCAGAGCTCCGCGCACTGCCCCGTGTACGTCCCTGGGTTGTCGACCTCGAACCAGGTCTCGTTCACTGTGCCCGGTATAGCGTCGATCTTCCCGCCGAGCGAAGGGATCCACCACGAGTGGATGACATCCGAATCCGGTGCCGTCACCTTGAGGCGGACCGGCACACCCGCCGGAGCCCGCATCTGGTCAATCGCGACGACGCCGTTCGGGTACTCGTACTGCCAGTAGAACTGCCGACCGGTCACGGTGATCTCGAGCTGTCCGCTCGCACCTGCAGGGGGGATGTTCTTGATCCCCGGAAGCTCGATGAAGACGAAGGCCCCGATAAGGAAGAGGACGACGACGGGGAAAGCTGTCCAGGCGAGCTCGAGCCTCGTCGCCCCGTGCACCTGCGCACCGTCCTCGAAGCGCGCGCGCTTCTGGCGGCGGTAGCGAACGATGAAGGCGATCAGCAACCCCTCGACGAGGACGAAGACCCCGAGGACGAAGATCGAGACGAAGAGGTAGCTGTCCCGGATGCCCTCGGCGTTCGGCGACTCGGGTGGGACCGGCGTGAAGCCACCGTTGTCGGACAGCGCCGTCGGAGCCGAGACCGCCGCGAGCAGCGCGAGCCCGGCAAAGACGAGGAGTAGGAGCTTCCAACGGGATGGGGACAGCCTCGATCCGCATGCCGTTGGGAGCTCCTCACGCACCTGCTGCCATTCTATGAACGTGTCGGAGGGCGTGTATCAGGGAACTCGCGTACGCCTGCCCGCGGACGTCGTGCGTCCGTTCCAGGTGTTCGTCAACGGCGTCCAGCAACGGGAGGGCGCCGACTTCCGGGTCGACGGCCGGACGCTGGTCTTCGACCGCGCGCTGAAGAGCGAGGGCAAACTCGGCTTCTGGCGCTGGACCTCGATGTGGGTGGGCCTTGCCGGGACCTACCGGCAGAACGACTCCGTCGACGTCGCCTACCAGCGCCACGGGAAGCCAGTGGTCGCCGCGAAGCTCCCGCTGGAACCCGTCTAATCCCCCTCGCGTGAAAACGGGGCGCTCGGTGCAACGGGCGGACATCGACCCGCGATGCCGGCACGTCGCGGCTGCTCTGGCAGCCGACGAGGCGCCGCTAGTGTTGAACGGTGGAGCCTCAGGAGAACGGGATCGAGGTCGAAGGTCTCGTCCGCGAGTACAAGAAGGGGCCGCGCGCGGTCGACGGGATCGACATCTCCGTCGCACCGGGCGAGATCTACGGCTTCCTCGGGCCGAACGGCGCGGGCAAGTCGACCACCGTCCACGTCCTGACGACGCTCCTGCCCCCGACGGCGGGAACAGCTCGCGTCGGTGGATACGACGTCGTCAAGGACGGACCGAAGGTGCGAGGGCTGATCGGGGTAGCGCTTCAGGAAGCTGCGCTCGACCCGCTCCTCACCGGCCGCGATCATCTCCGCTTGCAGGCGACTCTTCAAGGCGTTCGGAAGGACCAGCGCGCCGCCCGCGCGGAGGAGCTGCTGCACCGAGTCGGGCTTGCGGACGCGTCCGATCGTAAGGTCTCCGGCTATTCCGGAGGCATGAAGCGCCGCCTCGACCTCGCACTCGCCCTCATTCACAGCCCGCGCATCCTCTTCCTCGACGAGCCGACCACGGGTCTCGACCCGCAGAGCCGAACCGCGCTCTGGGAAGAGGTCGCACTCCTGCGTCGCGAGGACCGCGTGACCGTGTTCCTCACGACCCAGTACCTCGAGGAGGCCGACGTCCTCGCCGACCGTGTCGGGATCATCGACCAAGGGAAGATCGTCGCGGAAGGCACGCCGGCGGAGCTCAAGGCCGAGATCGGGCGGCCGAGCGTGCATGCGATCCCGCATCGGGAAGAGGATCGCCCACGCATCGCGGAGTTCCTCGCACAGTTCGGGGATCCCCTCGGGACGAGTCGTGACGTCGCCGTGCGCCTGCGGGAAGGACTCGGTCTGACCGACATCGTTCGAGCCGTCGACCAGAACAGCGTCGACGTCGCCGACCTCGAGCTGCGCGCGCCGACCCTCGACGACGTCTTCCTGGCCAAGACGGGCCGCACCCTCGAAGGCGCGACAGAGGAAGCGGAAGCCGTCACAAAAGAGGGGCGAGGGTGAAAGCTGTAGGGGCTGAGGCTTGCCTCGCCCGGAACTGCGCTGTCATCGAGAGCGAGGCAAGGTCAGCCCCACGATCTCGGACGGCTCGTGAGTAGCTGGCCGCAAGTCGGCGCAATCGCGCGACGCTCGGTAATCCGAACGTCACGGCAGCCTGCGAGCGTCATCCCGCCGCTGATCTTCCCGATCGCGCTGATGGCGGTGAACGCAGGCGGTCTCGACTCCTCCACAAATCTCCCCGGCTTCCCCACCGCGTCGTTCCTCGCCTTCGCGTTCGCGATCCCCTTCATCCAGGGTGCGCTCTTCTCGACGATGAACGCGGGCACCGATCTCGCTCGGGACGTCCAGACCGGGTTCATCAACCGCCTCTCGCTGACCGCGCTCAGGGACTGGGCGCTCCTGACGGGCCAGCTCGCCGGTGTGGTCGTGCTCGGGATCGTCCAGGTGGTCTTCTATCTCGTCGTCGGCCTCGCAGCCGGTGTTCGGTTCGAGTCCGGGCCGGCGGGCATTGCC
>JBOHAY010000367.1:0-13986 GCA_050697935.1 Gaiellaceae bacterium
GTGTGAGCCTGGCCGAGTTGTGTTCCGCTACTATGGCGACCCGGCCCGCCGGCCTTCCTCTGCGATGAACACGACGATCGAGAGCCTCGAGCAGCGCCACATGCGCACGGACCTGCCCCAGTTCAAGGCAGGCGACACGCTGCGCGTGCACTTCAAGGTCATCGAGGGCAACCGCCAGCGGATCCAGGTCTTCGAGGGCATCTGCATCAAGCGCCAGGGCTCGCAGTTCCGGGAGACGTTCACCGTCCGCAAGCAGTCGTTCGGCGTCGGCGTCGAGCGCACGTTCCCGCTCCACACTCCGAAGATCGAGAAGCTCGAGGTCATGGCGATCGGCGACGTGCGGCGCGCAAAGCTCTACTACTTGCGCAAGAGAGTGGGGAAGAAGGCGCGCGTCCGCGAGCTCCGGCAGGGCTAGTCAGTATTCTCGGCCGCGTGGCTCGATCCGCCGGCCAGCGTCTTCTCGGGTTCGATCGACGTCTCGGCGTCCGCTTCGTGGCGGGTGCCGACGAGGCCGGCCGCGGATCGCTCGCGGGGCCGCTCGTCGTCGCCGGCGTGCTCTTCGACTACGAGCTCCTACGGGGAGCGCGCGTTCGACCGCTCAGCACGCTGAACGATTCCAAACAGGTGACGCTCGGGGAACGCGAGGCGCTGTTCGAGTCCGTCGCCGCCTGTGCTACGGCGATCAGCGTGCGAATCGTGCCTGCGAGCGAGATCGACCGGTCGGGGCTGCACCGCTCGAATCTGGCCGGATTGCGTGCTGTGCTCGGTGATCTCCATCCTCCCGCGGACGCCTGCCTCGTCGACGGGTTTCGACTCGGGTCAACGGCACCGCCACATCGGGCGGTCGTCGACGGAGACGCGCGCAGCGCGGCGATCGCCGCGGCGTCCATCGTGGCCAAGGTGGTGCGTGACCGGGTCATGCGCCGGCTCGACGCCCTCTATCCGCGCTACGGGTTCGTCTCGCACGTGGGGTACATCACTCCTGCGCACTCGAAAGCCGTCCGGGCGTTCGGGCCCTCCGAGCTTCACCGCCGCTCGTTTCAAGCCGCCTGCTACCAGGAAGGGCAGAGCGAAACAGGCGCTGCGCCGGTGGGCTGCACTGGAGGCCGCGATGCGTCACCGTCAGTCGCGACGCCCGTACGTCCAGTAGGGGCGCTCCCTGCGTCCTTGCCCCGCAGCAACCGGCGGAACCCCGCCGACGAGGCCCGTTCCGCCACGCCCTCCGCGGCGTGAATCGCGGAGAACGGCGCGCGCTCCGTCACTATCGCCTGCGCGGCTATCGCCTCCTGGAAGCCAATGCCCGCGCAGGTCGGTACGAGCTCGATCTCGTGCTGCGCCGTGGGCGGCGGCTGCTCTTCGTCGAGGTGAAGGAGAAGGGCGGCGAGGGATATGGAGATCCGCTCGAGATGATCGACTCGGGGAAAGTGCGGCGCGTGCAGACCGGCGCGCAGGCCTGGCTCGCCGAGCACCCTGAGCTCGCCCGGCTCGAGCTCGTGTTCGAAGCCGTTGGCGTCCGCGGTCGACGGATCGAGCGGGTGCCTCTGGCGTAGGACCTCACTCGCAGCTGTCGAACACGCATGTGTGGCACCGACGCAGGCTGCGCTGTATGAGGAGATCGGCGGCGACCTCGAGCTCTCGTGGACGGAGGCTGAGCTTCCAGAGCGCGAGCGCACCAAGCACGTCCACCGGCTGCACCCGTACCTCGGCAAGTTCGTTCCTCAGCTCGTCGAGGCACTCCTCGGTCGCTACGTTCGTTCAGGCGGTCGAGTGCTCGATCCTTTCGCCGGGTCCGGTACGACGCTCGTGCAGGCGCTCGAGTCGGGATACGACGCCGTGGGCGTGGACATTGCGGCGTTCAACGCCTTGCTCATGCGCGTCAAGACCGCGCGCTACGACGCATTCCTCTTGGAGACCGAGCTTCGAGATGTGCTCTCACGCCTCGGGCGTTCGCGACGGCGAGCGCACGGCTACGTGAAGGAGTGGTACGCACCGGGCGCGGCGGCCGAGTTGCTCCACTTCCGATCCCTGGTCGACCAGTACGAGAGCGCGGACGTCCTCAGAGTCGTGCTCGCGCGGGCCGCCCGGTCCGCTCGGCTGACTGCGCACTTCGACCTCGAGTTCCCCCGGACGCCTCAACGTGACCCGTACTGGTGCCACAAGCACCGGCGAACCTGCCGACCGGTCCAGGAAGCCAACAAGTTCCTCGCCCGCTATCTCCTCGACACCCTCGCGCGACTGAAGGAGTTTCAGCGCGCTCGAGACCGGTTGCGAGGCGCCGAGGTTCTCCATGGGGACTCGCGTGAGATCGAGCTCGAAGGAAGCTTCGACGGGGTCGTCACGTCCCCCCCGTATCCGGGCCTCATCGACTACCACGAGCAGCATCGGTACGCGTATGAGCTGATCGGGCTCGACGACCGTCGCGAGCGTGAGCTCGGTGCCGCCGCTCGAGGCACGAGCCGGGCAGCACTCGAGGCGTACGTGGACGGGATCTCGGACGTGCTCCGACGTTGCGCAGAGGTGCTGGCACCCGGGGCGCCCGTGGTCGTCGTCGTCAACGACCGCCGCGAGCTCTACCCCGAGATACTCGAACGCAGCGGGTTACGTCTCGCCGATCGTCTCGAGCGTCACGTGAACCGCCGCACCGGAAGACGTGCGGGCGAATACTTCGAGTCGATCCTGGTCGCGGTAAGGGAAGCGTAAGAAGTCCTGCATTCGTCCGTGGTTCAGCCGGTCGCCGGGGTAGCCTGGCATCGAGCCATCGAAAGGGGATCGACATGCGAAAGCTCTTGCGCCGGCCATCGCCGGCGATGATCGTTGCGTGCCTTGCGCTGCTCGTGGCGCTTGGTGGGACGAGCGTTGCGGCTGTGACGCAACTCGCGAAGAACAGCGTCGGCACCGCGCAGCTCAAGAACACCGCTGTCACGAATCCGAAGATCAAGAACAACGCGATCAACTCCGCAAAGGTCGCGAGTAAGTCGCTTCTTCGCTCCGATTTCGCACCCGGTCAGCTGCCCGCCGGGCCCACGGGTCCACAGGGGCCTGCCGGGCCTGCAGGAGCTGCCGGGCCTGCAGGAGCCGCCGGCCCTGCGGGCGTCATCGGTGCGATCACGGTGAGGACGTCGTCTATCGCCGTCGACGGCGGCACGGCGGAAAACGGCGCATACAATAGCGCTCGCGTCACGGCACTCTGCCAGGGGAACGAGCGCGCGATCTCGGGTGGCACGTCCTGGAGCGACGACGCGGCGGGCCGCGAGCTGATGACAGGCGAACTCGAGCCCCAGCTCAACGCTCAGAACCAGGTCATCGGCTTCCTCGGGGTCGGTCTGAACGACAGCGGCAACTCGAGCACGTTCACCGTGCACGCGCTCTGCTACACGCCCTGAGCAACTTGTAGCTCTCTTGGTGCGAAGGCGTTGCTCACGCGGCGCCTTCGCACCCGTACCGTCGGCTGAGTGCTCGCACGCGCGATCACTCATGCTCTCGTCGGCCTCGAGCCCCGAAAGGTCGAGGTCGAGGCGCATCTACAGCCAGGTGTCCCAGGGTTCGCGATCGTCGGGCTCGCCGATCGTGCGTGCCAGGAGGCCAAGCATCGGGTTCGGAGCGGGGTGGTGTCGGCGTCGCTCGAGTGGCCCCTCAACCGCCGCATCACCGTCAACCTTGCTCCCGCCGCCTTGCGGAAGGAGGGGTCGGGATTTGATCTGCCGATCTCGCTCGCGCTCCTCGCCGCAATGCGTCAAGTGCCGCCCGAGCGCCTCGCCGAACACGCCGCAGTAGGCGAGCTCGCCCTCGACGGGCGAGTCCGCCCGGTCGTCGGCACGCTCGCGGTGGCGGAAGGAGCTCGCCGGTCCGGGCTCCGCCGTCTCCTGTGTGCCGCCGAGTCCGCTCCTGAGGCGGCGCTTGCGGGTATCGAGCCCGTTCCCGTTCGCCATCTGGCCGAGGTCGTTGCATACCTCCGCGGTGAGATAGAGGCGCCGGCATTCGAACCGTTGTCGGACGATGTGCTCGAGGGATTGCCGGCTCCCGATCTTGTCGACCTGCGCGGTCAGGAGCGAGCTCGCCGCGCGCTCGAGATAGCCGCTGCCGGTGCACACAATCTTCTGCTCGCGGGCCCTCCCGGCACGGGGAAGACGATGCTTGCCAGGCGCTTGCCGGGAATTCTTCCGCCGCTTACGCGCCAGGAGGCGCTCGAGGTGACCCGTATCCACTCCGTTGCGGGCCTGCTGCCTACCGACCGACCGCTTGTCGCCGTGCCGCCCTTTCGCGCTCCGCATCACGGAGCGTCGGCGCCAGCCGTCGTGGGTGGCGGGCCGAGCCCGCGCCCGGGCGAGGTCTCGCTTGCCCACCGCGGCGTGCTGCTTCTCGACGAGCTCCCGGAGTTCCCACGCTCGGTACTCGAAGCACTCCGCCAACCGCTCGAGGACGGCGTCGTAGCCGTCTCCAGGGTCGGCGGTCACGCGCTGTTTCCCGCGCGTTTTCAACTCGTCGGCACGATGAACATGTGCCCGTGCGGCGGGCGCGGTGATCCCGCCGTCGAGTGTGGCTGCACTGCCCAGCGACTCGCGGCGTACCGAGAGAAGCTTTCGAAGGCGCTGCTCGATCGCTTCGACCTCGCCGTAGCCATGCCGCGTCCGCGAGCCGTGGAGCTCGCCGCCGAGCCGGGAGAGCCGTCGACCGCCGTACGTGAGCGGGTGATCGCGGCGCGCGAGCATTTGCGAACGGCGCTTCCGCGGCGCACCGATGCTGCATCGGAGCTGCTGTCGAACGCGGTAGATCGGCTCCCGTTGTCCGGCAGGGGGCGCGTGCGCGTCGCGCGGGTGGCGCGGACCATCGCAGCGCTGGCAAGTGCACCAGCGGTGGAGCCTGTCCACGTGGCCGAGGCACTTTCGTATCGGATGCCCGGCGAGCTCGCCGCGGCGTGATGGCCGCTGTGGTTCACCGAATTCGACGGCGCGACGGCTCGTTCCCACCTTTGCTCGCCGCGATCCACGATCCCCCTCCTGCGCTCTTTGTCCGGGGCGACGGGGAGGCCGCGACGCTCGCTCGAGCTGCTGTCGCGGTCGTTGGTGCCCGTGCTTGCTCGGCCTACGGCCGGTCCGTCGCTCGTTCTCTGTCCCGTGAGCTCGCCGCGGCAGGTCTCGTCATCGTCAGCGGAATGGCTCGGGGCATCGACGGGGAGGCCCATCGAGGCGCGCTCGACGCCGGCGGAACGACGGTCGCCGTTCTCGGCTGCGGTGTCGATCGCGACTATCCAGCGGCGCACGCAGAGCTTGCGCGGCGAATCGGCGAGCGCGGGCTGGTGGTCTCGGAGTACGAGCCTGGAATCGAGCCTGCGCCCTGGCGCTTCCCCGCCCGCAATCGGATCATCGCTGGACTCTGCTCCGCAACCGTGATCATCGAAGCACGTGAGCGCAGCGGTGCTCTCATCACGGCGGACTTCGCGCTCGAGGAGGGCAGGGACGTGCTCGCGGTGCCCGGAGAGATCACGAGCTCGCTCTCAGCCGGCACCAACGCGCTGCTCCGATTGGGCGCCATCCCCGTGACGTGCGCCGGCGACGTGCTCGAGCTGTTCGACCTGGTTCCACTCCAGGTGTCGAGGGCGGATCTGGGCGAAACTGCTCAGGCGGCGCTCGCCTTTCTGGGAGACGGGCCTCGCACTGCAGACGAGATTGCGCGCGCGACGGGCATCGAGCCCGCACCCCTCGCGGCCTCACTCATGGAGCTGGAGCTCGTGGGGCGAGTCACCCTCGAGGACGGTGTGTACCGAGCGGCTGTCTAGGATCGCTACGCCATGGCCGCCATCTCGTACTGGCTCGCGGAGCCGCACGATCCGCTTCCCGTCGTTCGGCTCGACCGCGAGCCCGACGTCGCGGTTGTCGGCGGCGGGATTACGGGGTGTTCGTGTGCGCTGGCACTCGCTGAGGCGGGTCTTCGCGTGCGGCTCTACGAAGCTCGCGAGATCGCCGGCGGCGCCAGCGGCCGCAACGGAGGGTTCGCACTTCGCGGTGGCTCGGCTCCGTACCCCGTCCTCGCCGAGTCGATCGGGCACGAGCGCACCGCCGCGCTCTGGCAGTGGACGGAGGCCGAGCTCGTCGAGCTCGCGGTCCTCGCAGGCGACGCCCTTCGGCGGACCGGCAGCTTGCGTCTGGCGGCCGACGAGGAGGAACGGGAAGAGCTACGGCTCGAGTACGAAGCTCTCCGTGATGCCGGTTTCGCAGCGGAGTGGCACGACGAGCTTCCGGCCCCGCTTGCGGGGCGGTATCCGGCGGCGATCTTTCACCCTCCGGACGGCGTTCTCCAACCCGCCCGGTTCGTCCGCCGACTGGCGAGTCGCGCCGCCGAAGCGGGCGTCGAGATCCACGAGCACGCGCGCGTCGGCTCCGTGGAGGAGACGGGCGCGGCGACGGTCGTGGTCGCGACCGACGGCTATCCGAGCGGTCTCCTCGGCGAGCTCGAAGGCCTCATCGTCCCGACGCGAGGACAGGTGGTCGCTACGGAGCCGATCGAGGAGAGGCTCTTCGAGGTACCACATTACGGACGCCACGGCTTCGACTACTGGCATCAGGCTCCCGACGGGCGGATCGTGGCGGGCGGCTTCCGAGACGTCTCGCTCGACACCGAGTTCACGGCCGACGACGTGACGACTCCCGTAGTGCAGGACGCGCTCGATCGCTTCATCGAGTCTCACCTCGGTCGGCCCCTCCGAGTCGACTATCGCTGGGCCGGGATCTTTGGCATGGTCTTCGACTTCGTGCCGGTGGTCGGGCCCGTTCCGGGTCAGGACGGTCTCTGGGTCGCGGGCGGCTACTCCGGGCACGGCAACGTGCTCGGCTTTGCCTGCGGGCGGCTCGTCGCGCGGGCCATCCTCGGCGAGTCCGCGCCCTTGCTCGAAGCGTTCGAACCTCGGCGGCTGCTCGCACCCGGCGAGGCAAGCCTCGCCCCTACAGGCTGATCGTCGCGAGCTCGAACTCAGGCACTTTGAGGTACGCAGCCTTCGCGATCGCGAGATCCTGGATCGCCAGGCCGGTCGAGTCGAACAGAGTGATGTCGCCGGCGCTTCGCCGACCGTCTGCCTCGCCCACCAGCACGGCACCGAGCTCGGTGACGTCGTGACGGGCGACGACACCGGCCTCGACCGCCGCCGCGAGCTCTCCGCCGTGGCTCGCCTGCTCCCAGTCGTCGCAGAAGAGGTGTGAACGCCCGAGCTCGTCGAGAGCGACCTCCGCCTTCCCCGGCCCGTCGGCGCCCATCAGCGAAATGTGCTGCCCCGGCTCGAGGGAGCCGGCAGGGTAGAGAACTGCGGAGCCTGGCGTCACTGTGAGCACGACCTCGCATGCGAGTGCCTCCGCCGCGCTCCCGGCGACTCGCGCGTCCAGGCGTTCGGCCACCATTCGGCGTCGTTCCTCGTCGACGTCCCAGACGAGCGGCGTCGCACCGTGTGCGACGAGCATGCGCACCGCCTCGGCACCGTTGACCCCGCAGCCGACGACCGCGTATGACGACGCCTCCGGTCGACACAGCGTGTCCGCGGCGAGCACTCCGGCGGCAGCGGTGCGCAAGGCAGTGAGTGCTGCCGCATCGAGCACGGCGAGCAGCCGTCCGTCGTCGGCGTCCGAGAGCACGACGAGACCAGTCACCGTCGGGAGGCCACGCGCGGGGTTGCCGGGAAACGACGTCACCCATTTCAGGAGCGCGTGCCCGCCGCCGATCGCCGGCATGGCCCGAAAGTCGCCGGCCGGGTAGTTGGTGACGTACACCTTCGGCGGCATCGACCATTCTCGGCGCGCGAAGGCCATGAATGCGTCCCGTACCGCGTCGTACGCCTCGTGTGGGCTTACGGCGGCTTCGACGTCGCGGGCGCTGAAGACCGGGACGTTCATCGGGACCGAGGGCGAGGCAAGCCTCGTCCCTACGACGCTTTCACTGCCGAGATGAGCTTGAGGATCGACTCCTTCGCGTCCCCGAAGAGCATTGTCGTCTTCGGATCGAGATAGAGCTCGTTGTCTATCCCCGCGAAGCCCGGGTTCATCGACCGCTTGAGCACGATGATGCTGGCTGCCTTGTCGACGTCGAGTATCGGCATCCCGTAGATCGGGCTCCCCGGATCGCTCCGCGCGGCCGGGTTGGTGACGTCGTTCGCGCCGATCACGAGCGCGACATCCGTCTGCGTGAACTCCGGATTGATCTGATCCATCTCGGAGAGCTGCGTGTACGGCACGTTGGCCTCGGCTAGCAGGACGTTCATGTGACCGGGCATCCGACCGGCGACCGGGTGGATCGCGTACCTGACGTCCACGTCGCGGCTCTCGAGGATGTCCGCGAGCTGGCGGACATCGTGCTGCGCCTGCGCTACCGCCATCCCGTAGCCTGGGACGACGATGACCTTCCGCGCGAACGAGAGCTGCACGGCGACGTCCTCGGCCGTCGTCGCGCGAACCGTGCGGCCGTCGTCGGCCCGTGCCGTCCCTGCCCCGGTCTGTACCTGTCCGAACGCGCCGAAGAGGACGTTCGCGATCGATCGGTTCATCGCCTTGGCCATCAGCAGCGTCAGCAGCGTGCCGGCGGCGCCGACGAGCATCCCGGAGACGATCAGAACGGTCGAGTCGAGCACGAAGCCGGTGGCGGATGCCGCGATACCCGTGAACGCGTTCAGAAGCGAGATGACCACCGGCATGTCCGCGCCGCCGATCGGGAGCACGAACATCACGCCGAAGAGCAGGGCCAGTGCGACGAGCGCCCACAGCACCCACTGCTCGTGGACGCCCGCGATTGCGGCGATTCCGAGCCCGAACGCGGCGAGGAGCACCAGGATGTTCACGACGTTCTGGCCGGGGAAGACGATCGGCCGCCCACTGAGAAGCTCCTGCAGCTTCGCGAAGGCGATGACCGATCCCGCAAAGGAGATCGAGCCGATCAGCGCAGAGAGCACGATCGACGTCGTCGAGTCCCAGGCGAGCCCGACCTCGTTGTGCCACTCGGCAAGCGCGACGAGTGCGGCCGCGCCGCCACCGACGCCGTTGAAGATGGCGACCATCTGCGGCATCGCGGTCATCCGCACGTTGCGAGCTCCCAGGACGCCGACGACGGCTCCGATCAGGCCTCCCACGACGATGAGGGCCCAGTTCCCGATGCCCTCGAGCAGCAGCGTCGTGCCGATCGCGACCAGCATTCCCGCGCCGCCGACCCAGTTCCCCTTCCGCGCATGTCTCGGAGACGAGAGAAACCTGAGCGCGATCACGAAACAGACGATCGTGACGAGGTAGAGAAGGCCGACGACGTCGGGATCGGAGATCACGAGCGTTCGTCTTTCTTCGGCTCCGGCCGGCGCTTGAACATTCCGAGCATCCGGTCGGTCACGAACCAACCCCCGACCACGTTCGCCGTCGCGAGCACCATCGCGATGAACCCCACGATCTTCGTGAACGTATCGTCGGCGTTTCCGAGCACGATGATCGCGCCCACGATGACGATGCCGTGGATGAAGTTGGCGCCGGACATCAGCGGGGTATGGAGCATCGTCGGCACCTTTGAAATGACCTCGAACCCGAGGAACGCGGCGAGTACGAGAATCGTCAGCTCGATGACGAGCGGCAGGGGGGTCATCTGCCGCTCACCGGTCTCGTGACGCACGCGCCCGAGGTGATCTCGTCGTTCCAGTCGAGCGCGAGCTCGCCGTTCGGAGCGAGGTGCATGAGGAGCGCGCTGACGTTCCGCGAGTAGAGCTGGCTCGAGTGGTACGCCATCAAGGAGGGGAGGTTCGTGGTGCCGATCACGGTCACGCGTCCGTGCTCGACGACCTCTCCGGGCACAGTCGCTTCGCAATTGCCTCCCGTCTCGGCGGCGAGGTCGACGATCACCGACCCGGAGCGCATCCGCTCGACCGCGCTCGTCGGGATGAGCTTCGGTGCTGCTCGGCCCGGGACGGCTGCGGTCGTGATCACGACGTCGAAGTCGGGTACCCGCTCCTCGAGCGCTGCCTGTTGCTGGGCCTGCTGCTCGGGAGTGAGCTCGCTCGCATACCCGCCGGCCGTCTCTTCCGTTCGCACACCGAGGTCGAGGAAGGCTGCGCCAAGGCTCTCGACCTGCTCTTTCACCGCCGGTCGTACATCGAATGCGGAGACGACGGCTCCGAGCCGCCGAGCCGTTGCAATCGCCTGCAGGCCGGCCACACCGGCTCCGATGACGAGCGCGCGTACCGGAGCAATCGTGCCCGCGGCTGTCATGAGCATCGGGAACAGCCTCTGCACCCGGTCGGCAGCGAGAAGCACCGCCTTGTAGCCGGCGACGGTCGCCTGCGACGAGAGAGCGTCCATCGACTGTGCGCGCGTGATGCGAGGGATCGACTCCATCGCGAATGCGACGATCTCGCGTTCACGGAGCTGGGCGATGCCGTCCGGATCTGTCAAAGGGTCGAGGAATCCGATGAGCACCGTCCCGGGCGCAATCGCCCCGATCTCCTGTGCCGAGGGACGCGCGACGCGCGCAATGCAATCCGATCCGGCCGCCAGTGCAGCGCTGTCGATGAGCTCCGCCCCGGCGCCGGCGTACTCCTCGTCCGGGAAGCCGGCTTCGTTCCCGGCTGCTCGTTCGATCTGCACTTCGAAACCGGCAGCTCGGAGTTTCGAAACGGTCTCGGGGACGAGCGCCACACGACGCTCGCCGGGAGCCGTCTCCCTCGGAACTGCGACTCGCATGCGGTGCCGAACTCTACGGAGACGACTGGTCGGTCGCGGGCTGAACCATCACAACGACGCCCAGACGTCGAGCTTGCTCTTCGTGCGCCGGATCACCTCGTCGGTGAACGCGTGTGTCCCGCTGTGGCCGCCGAGGTCAGCTGTGCGCACTCCTTCTGCGACTGCTTCCAGGCACGCCTCCCGGATCGCCCGCCCCGCAGCCTGGCAGCGCTCCTCATCCGCGTGCGAGAGGAGCACTGCTCCGGCGAGGATCATCGCCATCGGGTTAGCGACATCCTTCCCTTCGAGAGCCGGTGCGGTCCCGTGTGCCGCCTCCGCCATGAGCGCGTTCGGGACGTAGTCGTCCCCGAATGCGACGAGCAGCGACTCCGACCCGGCAATAGAGCCGAAGAGCGGGAGCACGAGGTCGGAGAGGATGTCCCCGTCGCGATTGAGCGCGGGAATGACCATCGGGGCGCCGCTCGAGGAGATGAGAAGCGCGAATGTCGCGTCGATCAGCTGCGGCTCGTAGGGCACGTCGGGGTGGCGAAGCGCGGCTTCGTCCATCTCCTCCTTCAGCATTCCTTCGTAGATCGGGCTCACCGTGTATTTCGGCCCGCCGAAGACCTTGGCGCCGAGCCGTTCCGCCTGCCGGAACGAGAATTCGGCGACCGCGTGACAGATCCGGCGCTCGATGCGCTCGGTGCGTAGCGCGACTTCGTCATCGCCTTCGCCCTCACGCCACTCCGTCGCGCCGTACGCGTCTCCGACCGCCATTCGCACGACAGAGATGGGAGCGTGCACGCCTCCGAGTGGGACGACGCCCGGGATTCGCCGCCCTGTTCTGACGATCACTTTGCCGCCGATCTCCTCGCGGAGGATCCGGTTGGGCGAGCCGACGTCGCCGGCGGTCTCCGGTGTGACCGTCGCAGCCTTCAGGCCGTACCCGTGCTCGCGAATCGCGGCTGCTGCCTCGTAGACGACGCCATTGTCTGTCGCGCGTCTGCTCTCGAGGGACAGGTCGAACCGTGGAAACCTCAATTCGACGCCGATGACGTCGGCAGAGAGAGCCCGCAATGACTCCTCCAGGAGCTCCTGGCCGGTCTGGTCTCCTTCGAGAACAGCGATCGTCTGCACGCCGAGATCCTACTGCGTAGAATCTCGGCTAAGAAAGAAGCGAAACACTTTTCACTTGCATTTTGATAAGAGTTTTTCTAGTCTTCGCTTCCTTTAGAAAGCGAAGAGGAGGAAAAGCGATGGCAAGAAAGACGATCCTCGTATGTGACAAGTGCAGCAGTGAGGTGCCCGAAGGTCGTGGTGCCATGATGCGTCTCAATTACACGGACGCTCGTCGCGGGTCGAAGCAGGCCGATCTCTGCGACGACTGCGCGGGAGCTATGCCGGGCCAGGCTGTCGCGCGTCGCGGCCGACGCCCCAAGGCAGTCGCGTAGCGGCAGACAGGGTTCAAGTCTTCCACGGAAGACTTGAACCCGCCTTGTCGCAGTTTGCGCAGAACTTCGGCGGCGCGTACGAAAGAGCGTCCAAGGCCGGGACTACGATGGATCCATGGGCCTCGCGCTCGTCGTCGGGCCGGCGCATGTCGGCAAGGTCGCGCTGCTCCTCGAGCGGTACCTCGACGTGCTCGATCGGGATCCGTGGCTCGTCGTCCCGAACCGTCCCGACATCGAGCGCGTGGAGCGGGATCTCCTCCGTCGCAGACCTGCTCTGCTTGCGGGACGGATCGGCACGTTCGACGATTTGTTCGAGTACATCGTCGAAGACGAAGTCGGGGCGCACGGAGTCGCCTCCGAGGTTCAGCGCGCTTTCGCGGCACGCCGCGCGATTGCCACGGCACAGCTCGACGATCTCGGTTCGTCCGCTTCCACGCGCGGCTTTGCCGACACGTTGCTCGCGGCCCTCTCCGAGATCGAATCCGCCCTCCTCGATCCGGATGAGCTCGACGGCGATCTGGCCCAACTGGTACGGGAGTATCGCCTGGAGCTCGATCGGCTCGGCCTTCGCGACCGCCCGGGACTCCGGCGCGCCGCCGTGGCCCGCCTTCAGAGAGACCTCGACTCCTGGCACGGTGAGCCCGTCTTCGCATACGGCTTCGAGGATCTGACTGCCGCCGAGTGGGCGCTGCTCGAGGCGCTCGCCGGCCGGGCCGACGTCACAGTCTCGATTCCCTATGAGCCCGGACGGGCGGCCTTCGCAGCTCTCGAACGTACGGTCGGGGATCTCGCCGGGCTCGCCGCCGGCGCAATCGAGGAGCTGCCGCGCCCGTTCGGTCGAGAGGCACCCGCGTCCCTGCTTCACCTCGAGAAAGAGCTCTTCTCCGACGCAGCGGCTTCCGGGCCACGTCTCGATGGAGCACTGCGGTTCCTCGAGGGTGCGGGGGCTCGCGGGACATCGGAGCTGCTCGCGAGCGAGCTCGTGGCGAGTCTGCGAGCCGGCACGTCGCCCGATCACGTCGCCGTCATCTGCAGCTCACCGGAACGGTGGCGGGCGCCTCTCGGGACGGCATTCGACGAGCTCGGCATCCCGTACACGATCGAGCACCCGTCGCGGCTCGGGGAGACCGCGCTCGGCGGCGCTCTTCTCGCGCTCCTTCGCTTCGCCTGGCTCGGCGGCGGTCGCGGCGATCTGTTCGCGTTCCTTCGCTCGCCGTACTCGGGGCTCGAGCGACGGTCCGTCGACTTCGTCGAGGGGCGCCTCCGCGGCCGTGCGATCAGCGAGGCAACCAGAGTCGAAGAGGAGGCCGAACGGCTGCGCGGTGCCCCGGTGCCGGCGCTCGTAGAGCTACGGGGAGCGGGAGCTGATCAACCGGTCACGGGAGCTAGAGCGCTCCTCGCCACCATGATGCGGAACGCCTGGGGCGTCTCGTCGCCGCCCGTCTCGGACGACGCACGCGCCGACGCGCAAGCGAACCGGGCCGCAGAACGGGTTCTGGACGACCTCGTCCCGTTCATCGAGAGAGATGGCCCACCACTGTCCCACGAAGACGTGGTCGCTGCACTCGAGCGCGCGACGGTGCGGCCGCCAGCCAGCGGTGACAGCGGACGCGTGTCGGTCCTCGATTACGAGCGAGCGCGCACGCGAACGTTCGATGTGGTCTTCCTCCTGGGCCTCGAGGAGGGTGCCTTTCCCCGGCGTGCGAGGCCGTCTCCGCTCCTGGACGACGACGCGCGGCGAGCGCTGGGAGGGAGACTCGAACGCACCGATTCCGTCGCGCGCGATCGCTACCTCTTCTACACCGCTTGCACTCGGGCGCGCAGACGCCTCGTTCTCGTCCGCGAAGCTGCGACCGACGAGGGAG
>JBOHAY010000368.1:0-2055 GCA_050697935.1 Gaiellaceae bacterium
CGAGTCGTGGAACAGGATCGGCACGCTCAGTCGCTGCGACACGTCGGGGTTGCCGGCCGCAGGGCCGAGCACGAGCGCTCCGTCGTCGAGGAAGGCGATTCCCGCCCATGCGATTTCCGGATCTGTAGCGAGGACCGACACAGCCTCTCGCAGGACGTCGTCGGGCTCGCCGTCTCCGCCGAGTGTCCGCTCGAGCGCTTCGAGAACTCCCGCGCTCACGCCTCGAGATCAGCCCCTTCGAATGCGAGGACGCGATCGCGCAGCTCGTCGCCCACCCGCGTAGGGCGCCGCGACTCGAGATCGACGAGAACCAGTGTCTGCGTTGCGGTGACCATGAGGAGATCGTCGGGCAGGCGATAGGCGGCGCACTGGTACGTGACGCTGGACGTGCCGATGCGTCGAATGCGCACGAAGAGCTCGAGCAGGTCGTCGAAGCGCGCGGGCGCGACGTACTCGACCTCAAGGGCTCGCATCACGAACTCCGCTCCCGGTGACTGGAAGCTCGCAACGTGGCGGTGGTATTCGGTGCGAGCATGGTCGAAGTAGGGCAGGTAGCGCCCGTAGTACACGACGCCCTGGGCGTCGGTGTCAGAGAACCAGACACGGGTGCGGGCGGAGTACTTGAAAGGAGGACGCCGATCGGTCACCCGGCCCAGCTCGAGAGCGTCACTCACGAGGCACGGATCAGGTCGAGGACCTCGTCGCGCTTCTCGACCATCAGTTCCTCCGAGAAGGCTTCGAGATTGAGGCGCAGCAGCGGTTCCGTGTTCGAGGGTCGCACGTTGAAGTGCCAGTCGTCGAAGTCGATCGAGATGCCGTCGAGGTGCGAGATCCGCCCGCCCTCTGCCGCATAGCGCTCCTTGAGCTCCTGGAGTTTCAACGGAACGTCCGCGACGGGGGTATTGATCTCGCCGGTGAGGAAGAAGCGCGTTCTGTACCCCACGAGCAGCTCCGAGAGCTGTCTACCCCTCAGCGAGAGAAGCTCGAGCATCAGCAGAAGGGGTACGACGCCGGTGTCGGCCTGAGAGAAGTCCCGGAAGTAGTAGTGCGCCGAGACCTCGCCCGCGAAAACGGCGTCCTCCTTCCGCATGCGCTGCTTGATGAACGCATGGCCGACTCGGTTGACGAGGGGGAGACCGCCTGCGCGCTCGATGGTCTCGGGCACCGCGCGGCTGGCGCGAACGTCGTAGATCACCTTCTGCCCGGGTGCTGTCTCCAGCACTTTCTCCGCCAGGAGCGCCGTGACGAAGTCTCCCGGTACGAACTCGCCGGTGTCGTCCACGAAGAAGCAGCGGTCGGCGTCGCCGTCGTACGCGACCCCGAGGTCGGCGCTCTCCTCCCGAACCTTGGCGACGATGAACTCCCGGTTCTCGGGAAGCAGCGGGTTCGGCTCGTGGTTCGGGAATGTGCCGTCGGGCTCGAAATAACACGAGACGACCTCGAGCTGAGGCATGTGCGCGAGGACCGGTGGAAGCATGAGACCTGCCATCCCGTTGGCGGCGTCGACGACGACGCGAAGCGGCGTGATCTTCGACACGTCTACGAACGAGAGCACCTTGCTCACGAATCCGTTCCAGACGTCCTCGGTGCGCACGTTGCCACGTAGGTCGACCTGATCGAAGCCTGCGTCGGCGAGCGCGCGGATTTCGGTGAGGCCGGAGTCTCCGCCGACCGGGAGAGCGCCGCGCCGAACGATCTTCATCCCCGTGTACTCCTTGGGGTTGTGCGAGGCGGTGACGCAGATGCCGCCCTCGAGGCCGAGCTCGCCGACGGCGAAATAGACCATCTCCGTACCCACCATCCCGATGTCGAGCACGTCCGCGCCGCCGTCGGCCGCACCCTCGATCACCGCGCGCGCCATCGACGGCGACGAGACGCGCATGTCGCGCCCGACGGCGATGCGCCGGGGCTCGAACTCCTCGACGTACGCGCGTCCGATCGCGTAGGCGCCCTCCTCGTCCAGCTCCGTGGGGTAGATCCCCCGCACGTCGTACGCCTTGAAGACCTTGGGGTCGAGCATCCGCCGGAACCTTACGGCGCTCCGCGGTGTAGAAG
>JBOHAY010000369.1:0-11949 GCA_050697935.1 Gaiellaceae bacterium
GGCGCGTTGCCGGCCGTCGTCGTCCCGTCCGAGTCGAAGGCAGGCTTCAGCTTCGCGAGCCGCTCGAGCGAGGTATCGCGCCGCGGGGCCTCGTCCACGGCGTGCTCGCCGACCGAAACGATCTCGTCCGCGAACAGCCCCTCGTCGATCGCGCGGACGGCGCGCTGTTGGGAGCGGTAGGCCCAGCCGTCCTGCTCCTCGCGCGAGATGCCGAGCTCACGCGACACCTTCGAGGCTTGCGCGACCATGTGCAGCCCGTCAAACGTCGACGTGAGACCATCGAAAACCATGTGGTCGATCACCTCGCCGTTCCCGAGCCGATAGCCGAAGCGCGCCTTCGGCAGAAGGTAGGGCGCATTCGACATCGACTCCATCCCACCGGTCACGACGACATCGTGCCCACCTGCACGAATCATCAGGTCGGCGATCTCGATAGCGCGAATCGACGACGCGCACACCTTGTTGATCGTGTCTGCGGGCACCTCCTTGGGGATAACCGCGCCCACCGCCGCCTGCCTTGCCGGCGCCTGGCCCGCCCCAGCCTGGAGCACCTGACCCATGATCACGTACTCGACCTCGCCGGGCTCGATACCACCGCGCTCGAGCGCCGAGCGGATGGCGATCGAGCCGAGCTCGGTCGCGCGGTACGAGGCCAGCCCACCGCCGAGGCGGCCAAACGGCGTCCGCATAGCGGAGAGGATCACGGACCGAATCACGAATCCAGCCTAGTTGCCTCAGCCTTGCTGATGAGGCCGGACCGCGAACTCGATGCCCCTCCGCGCTTGGCGGTTGCGCTGCACACGACGCGTGCCTAGCTCGTCTGGAGCTGCTGTTCACCCATCAGCGGGGGTCGCACTGGTCATCTCCTCGACACCCTCCGGCCGGAGTCGTAGGATGCGCAGTACCGTGGCCGTCACGGTTGAGCAGGGGCCGTCCGTCGTGCTCGACGAGCAGTACAGAGTCGTCGAGGTGAATCCTGCGGGCGCGCCCTGGTTCGGTCACCACATCGGACGGGACGTCTTCGACTGCTTCCCGGGCTCGCGACATCTCTACCGTCCGTATTACGACGCTGCGCGCCGCACCGGCCGTGAGGTCGCGTTCGCGCAGTTCTTCGACGGCTACGTCACTCACGTGACGGTCATCCCGCACGGAGCACAGCTCACTGTCACGTGGGAGACGTTGAGCATCATCGACACGTGGACGCTCGACGGCCTTCGCGCGAGCCTCGACACGGCGCTCACGAGACTTGACGAGCTGGGTCATGTGCTCGATCGCGAGCGCGTGCGACACACTCTCCAGCTCGTACGAACCGGCGCCTGATGCTCGCCAACTCGTTCTACGTGCTCGACGCCGACGATCGGATCACCCAGGTATCGGGCAGAGTCAAGAGCACTCTCGGTCCATTCGTCGGCCACTCGTTCTGGGAGGCCTCCCCTCGAGCGGAACCGCTGTTCGGCCCGCACTTCGAAGAAGCACGCTCAACCGGCCGTGAGGTCGAATTCACCGCGTTCTACGCGGGTTACGTAGCCCGGCGCCGCGTCGTACCTTCCGGTGAAGCTCTGACCGTCTTCGTCACTCCCATCCGGGAGCTCGACGTCAGGACTCTCGAGACACTTGGAGAGAGCCTGCGCCAGATCGAGTCGGAGCTAGCCGCTCTAGCGCCAGCGCAACACGATCCACCAGCTCCCTCGTCTCTGCAAGCTCTTCCCTGAGCGCCGCGAGCTCTACGGCGTGGGCGGTCGCGGCATCCGGCGCGCGGACGAGATCGCTGACCGTCGTCTCGGTCATCTCGGCGATACGGCGTAGCCGCGGGAGCGACGGGCTCGTGACTCCGCGCTCCCACCGCGACACCGTGATCGGCTCGACACCAATCGCCTCGGCAAGTTGCTTCTGGGTCAAGCCAGCGCTGCGCCGTGCCGTGCGCAGTCGCCCCCCCACTCCGCCGCTTCGGTGGGTATCCAAGCTAGCCGGTTCTTACCACACTTACGGCCTGCCCGCGCCACCAGCGCATGCGACATCTACCGGTCCTTGAGGCGAACCCGCCTGCCACAGCGCTCGCAGCGCTGGTAGCGCTCGGTGAGGAAGAACGGCCTCTTTCTGCGCGGCAGACGATGGCCGAGAATCCGGCAGCGGAGCTTCACTCGTCAGGGCCGACCTTGACGAGCATCTTCCCGATGTTCTCGCCTCGCAGCAGGCCGACGAAGGCGTGCGGCGCGTTCTCGATTCCTTCGATGACCGTCTCGCGGTAGCGAAGACGTCCGTCGCTGATCCATTCCGAGGCCTTGGCATGGAACTCGGCGAACTGACCGAAGTGGTCGCTGACGATGAATCCCTGGATCCGGAGACGTTTGGTGACGACCATGAACATGTTCCGCGGGCCCGGCGTCGGCTCGACATCGTTGTAGCGCGAGATCGACCCGCACGCGACGACTCGACCCCGAAGTCGAAGGGCGCCGATCGCCGCCTCGAGGTGGTCGCCGCCGACATTGTCGAAATAGATGTCGATCCCGTCCGGCGCCAGGTCCGCGAGCGCCTCGCGGGCACGTCGTTCGCGGTAGTTGAATACCTCGTCGAAGCCGAGCTCGCGAAGCCAGTCGAGCTTCTCCTCCGAGCCGGCACTGCCAATGACACGACAGCCCGCGATCTTCGCCATCTGTCCGACCATGCTTCCCACCGCTCCCGCGGCACCGGACACGAAGACGGTCTCGCCCTCTCCCGGCTCGCCGAGCTCGAAGAGCCCGTAGTACGCCGTCAGCCCGGGCATCCCAAGGGCGCCGAGAGACGTCGAGACGGGCGCCACCGAGTGATCGACGCGGCGCAGACCGGAGCCGTCCGACAGCGCCCACTCGCGCCATCCGAGACTGTGCACCACCCAGCTCCCTTCCGAATGGGTGGCGTTACGCGAGGCGACGACCTGCCCGACCGCGCCTCCGGTCATTGCCTCTCCCAAGGTGAAGGGGGCGACGTAGGAGCGAACATCGTTCATGCGTGGCCGCATGTAGGGGTCGACGGAGAAGTAGGCGTTGCGGATGAGCAGCTGGCCTTCGGCGGGGTCCGGAATCGGCGTCTCGGCGACCTCGAACAGATCCTCGCCGGGAAAGCCCTGCGGGCGGGCAACGAGCCGGATCTCGCGGGAGACTCGCTCCATGCAACGATGATTATGGCTATGGAGTCGTTGAAGGGACACCTCCTGATCGCAGGCCCGTCGCTCGTCGACCCCAACTTCTGGCGCACGGTGGTTCTCGTCGGCGAGCACTCCGAGGAAGGCGCGCTCGGAGTGGTGCTGAACCGCGCATCCGAAGCGACGGTCGACGAAGCGGTGCCCGAGCTCGCCGTGCTCGTCGACGACATCGGGGTAATGCACGTGGGCGGGCCTGTCCAGCCGTCCGCGATCGTCGTCCTCGCCGACTTCGCCGAGCCCGAGCATGCCGGCACGCTCGTCCTCGATTCGGTGGGATTCCTCCCAGCGGAGATCGACCCGGACGCGCTCGGGGAGCTCCGCAGGGCTCGCGTGTATGCCGGCTACGCGGGCTGGGGACCGGGCCAGCTCGACGGCGAGCTCGAAGAAGGCTCCTGGATCGTCGAGCCCGCGCTCCCAGACGACGTCTTTACCCCGGAGCCGGACACGCTCTGGAGCGACGTGCTGAAGCGGAAGGGCGGCCCGTTCGGCGTGCTCGCGCTCATGCCGCCCGACCCGTCGCTGAATTGACTGTTCTAGACTCCCCTCGACCTAACAAGAGGGGTGAGAAATGGTCACTAGCGCAGCGCTCGACACCGAGCGCCTCGAGGCGTTCTCGGCCGCATGCTCGGGCACGGTGCTTCAAGCTGGGGACGAGGCATATGAGAACGCGCGCAAGGTTCACAACGGCCTGATCGACAAGCGGCCGGCGCTCATCACGCGCTGCCGCGGCACCGCAGACGTCGTGGACGCGATCGCGTTCGCGCGCGAAGCAGGGCTTGAGATCTCGGTGCGGGGCGGCGGCCACAACGCTGCAGGTCGCGCGGTTACTGACGGCGGGCTGATGATCGACCTCGCCGAGATGAAGGGCATGCACGTCGATCCCGACACACGCACGATCCGCGCCCAGGGCGGCGTGCTCTGGAGCGAGTTCAACCGCGAGGCGGCGGTTCACGGCCTGGCCATGACCGGCGGTGCCATCTCGTCCACCGGAATCGCAGGTCTCACGCTTGGCGGCGGGTTGGGTTGGCTGATGGGTGTGCAAGGCCTCGCGGCAGACAACCTGATCTCGGTCGAGCTGGTGACCGCTGACGGAGAGGTCCTGAACGTCACCGCGGACTCGCACCCAGACCTCTTCTGGGCTCTGCAAGGCGGGGGCGGCAACTTCGGTGTTGCGACCTCGTTCGAGTACCGGCTCCACCCGTTGCGCCAGGTCCTCGGCGGCCTCGTCGCCCACCCCTTCGACGCTGCCGGTGAGCTCCTGCGCTTCTACCGGGAGTTCACGCAATCCCTACCGGACGAGCTGACGGTGTTCGCGGCACTCGTCCACGCGCCGGATGGCTCCGGAACCAAGGTCTCCGCGTTCGCGATCTGCCATGCCGGTGCGCCCGAGCAGGCTGAACGCGACATCGCGCCACTTCTCGCCTTCGGTTCCCCCGTGATAGCGCACGTCGAGCCGATGCCGTACCCGGTGATGAACACGCTGCTCGACGGCGCTTATCCGAGGAGCGCGCTCTACTACTGGAAGTCCAACTTCCTCAGCCAGCTCGACGACGGGCTCATCGACACCGCCGTGGAACGGTTCGCCTCGACCCCGTCACCGATGAACGGGATCCTCTTCGAGCACTTCCACGGAGCTGTTTCACGTGTCGGCCCGACCGAGACCGCGATGCCACAGCGTGGGCCGGGCTACAACCTCCTCATCCCGTCGACCTGGGTTGACCCGTCCGAAAGCGAAGCGAACATCGCGTGGACGAAAGAGACGTATGACGCGCTCAGCCCGCACTTCTCCGAAGGTCGGTGGCTGAATTACCTCGGAGACGACGAGCAGGCCGATGTGGTACGTGCCGTCTACGGACCGAACTACGACCGACTCGTCGAAGTCAAGCGGCAGTACGACCCCGACAACATCTTCCACTTGAACCACAACATCGATCCGGCGTAGCCGAAGGTACGCAGCTGGGGTCCGACCCGTGAGTCTGACCCCAGCTCAGTACGGCACATCGACGGCCGCGCACAGAAAGCGAACCAGCGGCGACGTCTCGCGGCACATACGCGCAAACTCGTCGATAAACCCTGACGCGCAGACGTCTTTCTCGGAGAGCGGTGCGAAGCAGATGAAGTCCTTGCGCCTCAGGTCCTCGACGAGAGGGTGATCCGGATCGTAGCCCGCGGGAGCGCGCTTGAGACTGTCACCGCCGAGCTGGAACCCCTCTCCGACGCGCTTCCCGGCACGCCAGGCGACCGGGTCCTCGACGATCGCCTCGCGAATCTTCCCGAGCGTCGGTGCATCCGGATGCCAGATCCCGGCGCCGACGAACACGGCCTTCGGCTCCAGGTGGAGGTAGAACCCGGGTGCATGGGCGTCCTTCGCGAGCTCGTGCCTGAACTGGATGCCCACGTACGTCTTGTAGGGCGCCTTGTCCTTCGAGAAGCGCGTGTCACGGTGGATGCGGAAGAGCGACCTTCCCGAAGGTCGCGGATCCGCGACGAAACACGGGCTGATTCGCTCGAGGTGCGGGGCGAAATCGGACACGAAGTCGAGCGCAGGTCCGCGCACGTCGTCCTCGTAGCGGCTCTTGTTCGCGGCAAACCAGTCCCGGTCGTTGTTCGCCTTCAGATCTCGCAAGAACCGGAAGAGCGCCGGAGCAAACGACCGCTGCGTCGAACCGCCTGCCATCGCGGGCCACTGTAACGCGGGATAGGCTCGAGCATCGTGATCGCCTCCAAAGTGTCCCGCGCAGCCATCCTTCACGCAGCGGACAGCGCTCGACTGCAGCGCCTGGTGCAGGGGCACGGGATGCGCATCGGCGCAGCTCGCTTCGTCGCCGGCGAGACGCTCGACGAATGTGTCGCCGTGATACGCAGGCTGAACGAGGCCGGGCTGCACGCCAACACGACACTTCTCGGAGAGGCGATCCCGGACACCGCCGGCGCCGAGGTCGTGACGGAGGAGTACGAGCAAATCATCGATCGCCTGGTCGCAGAGCAGCTCCGCGCGAATGTCGCCCTCAAGTTGACGCACCTCGGCCTCTCGTTCGACGCTACGACTGCCTACGCGAACGTCGAGCGACTCGTCGCCCACGCCGCCGATCGCGGGTCGTTCATCCGCATCGACATGGAGCAGTCGGAGCATCTCGACGCGACGCTCGAGATCTACGAGCAACTGCGCGCAGGGGGACACGAGACCGTCGGCACCGTCCTCCAGACTTACCTCTACCGGACACCCGACGATCTCGCGCGACTCCTCCCGCTCCGGCCGAACCTCCGCATCGTCAAGGGCGCCTACCTCGAGCCCGTCGAGATCGCGTACCCGGAGAAGAAGGACGTCGACCGCGCGTATCTCGAGATCGTCGAGCAGGGACTACGCGGTGGTGCCTACATCGCCGCGGCAACGCATGACGAGGCGATCATCAGGCAGATCCAGGCGTTCGTGGAGCGCGAGGGCATCGGGCGAGACCGGTTCGAGTTCCAGATGCTCTACGGCGTCAGACCGGCGCTCCAGCGCTCGATCGCCGCCGACGGCTACAAGGTGCTCGTCGCGACTCCCTACGGCCCGGACTGGTACCCATACCTGATGCGCCGACTCGCGGAGCGGCCGGCCAACCTCGGCTTCTTCATGCGCAGTCTCGTTCGACGGTGACCACACCTCCGACGCACGCAGACGTCGTCGTTGTTGGCGGCGGCGCGATCGGTACAAGCATCGCGTTCCATCTCGCGGAGGCGGGCATCGCCGTGTGCCTCCTGGAACGCGATGCGTTGTCCTCGGGATCGACCAGCCGAGCCGCGGGCGGCGTCCGTGCCCAGTTTTCGGATCCTCTCAACGTCGAGATCGGGCTCCGAGGCATCGAGGCGTTCTCCCGCTTCGCCGAACGTCCCGGCGGCGAGATCGACTTCCGCCAGGTCGGATACCTCTTCCTCCTGGACAGGCCCGAGGACATCGAGACCTTCGAGCGCAGCGTTGCGATCCAGAACGATCTGGGAGCTCCGAGCAGGCTCGTCGCACCCGACGAGGCAGCGAGGCTCTCTCCCCTCACGGGCCTCGACGGCGTGCTCGCGGCGACGTTCTGCCCTCTCGACGGGCACGCGAGCCCGGAAGCCGTTACGCAGGGATACGCGGCCGGCGCGCGGCGGCATGGCGCAACGGTGCTGACCGGTGTGCCGGCGACGGGAATCGACGTGGATGACGACAACGTGCGCGGCGTCGTCACCGAGGGTGGCACGATCGAGACCGATACGGTGATCTGCGCGGCCGGCGTCTGGTCTCCCGCGCTCGCACGCAGCGCGGGCATCGAGCTTCCCGTCGAACCCGTGCTTCGAGAGGTCGTCACAACGGCGCCGGTCGACGGCCTGCCCGAGTCAATTCCGCTGACGGTGGACTTCTCGACGGGCTTCTACTTCCATCGCGAGGGCCCGGGCCTCCTCCTCGGCATGGCCGATCGCGACCAGGCCGCGGGCTTCGACGCTTCGACGGACCCAGCCTGGCTCGAGCGCGTCACGGAGATTGCCGCTCGACGCGCCCCCGCCTTTCTCGACATGGGCATCGCACACGGATGGAAGGGCTACTACGAGGTGACACCGGACCACAACGGCCTCGTCGGCGAAACGGCCGGCGTGAGTCGATTCCTCTATGCCACGGGCTTCTCGGGACACGGATTCATGCAGGCTCCCGCGGTCGGCGAGATCGTTCGCGATCTCGTGCTCGGTCGGACCCCGTTCATGGACATCGAGCCGCTCTCCGTGGAGAGATTCGCCCGTGCCGCGCCGCGCCCCGAGCACAACGTGATTTGAGGGCGAGGCAAGCCCCGCCCTACCCGTCTAGCGCAAGACCAGAATCCGCAAGCGCAGATTCTGGTCGCGTGAAGATCCTGAAGGCGGCCGCTTCGCGGCCGCTGCGCTTGTCGTCTGACTAGCCTTACGGGATGCCCGACGCCGACACGATCGTCTTCATCCCCGCGTGGAACGAGGAGGACAACCTGCCGGGTGTTCTCGACGAGCTGCACACCGGTCTCCCGAACGCTCACGTCCTCGTGGTCGACGACGGCTCGACCGACGCGACCGCGGCCGTCGCGCATGCCCATGGCGCCGAGGTTCTCTCGTTCGGTGAGAACCGCGGTCTCCAGGAAGGCATCGCGGCCGGTTATGCGTTCGCCGCCGAGAACGACTACGAGTTCGTCGGGCGGGTCGACGCGGACGGGCAGCATCCCGTCGAGGAGCTCGCGCGGCTGCTGGACATCGTCCGAGAGGGTCAGGCCGATGTCGCCGTCGGATCGCGCTTCGCCACCGGTGACGGCTACGAGGCGTACCGGTACGAGCCCTCACGCAGTCGGCGTCTAGGAACCTCGGTGCTGCGCCGCGCGATGCGGACAGCCCTCGGGCGGCCGTTCCACGACGCCACGAGTGGCATGTACGCAGCGAACCGACACGCCATGCCGAGCCTGGGCAGGCCGTATTCGAGCGGCGCCCCCGAAGTCGAGTCGCTGTTGCGCCTGCGCGAGGAAGGGCTCCACGTCGTCGAGGTGCCCGTGCACATGCGCGACCGCGCGAGCGGCGAGTCGAAGTTGCGCGGCGCCAAAGCCATGCGGCTCGTACTCACGGTGATCAGCACGCTGCTCGTGTACGGGCTCTGGCGCCGGCTTCGGAGGCCCTGAGCAACATGCGCCTCATCGCTGTGCTCGGATACTCGGATCGGCACACGCACTTCTTGCACCCGGTCTGTGCGGCGCGCCTTGCACGCGCCGAGACCGAGGTGCGGCCGGGCGACTCTGTGCTCCTCTCCGGCTGGGCGAGACGAAGGACATCGCCGCCCGAGGCCGATCTCATGGCGCGCGCGTGGACGTCCCCCGTAGGCCGCGTCATCCTCGACCGCAACGCGCGGTCTACCGTCGGGAACATCCTGGGCGTGGCCCGAGCCGCACGACGAACGGGAGCGCAAGAGGTCGTCGTCGTGACCTCCGGCTGGCACGGGCGGCGCGCGTCCGCGCTCGCACGTGCAGCGCTGATTCGCACACGGACGAAGGTGACGTTGGTGACGACCGACGACTCGGCGACACGCCGAACGCGCCTGCGCGAGCTCGCCTGCTGGACGCTCGTCCCGTTCTTCGTCGTCGTGGCCGCGCGGACGAGGTAGCGTCCAGGCATGAGAAAAACACTTCTTGCGACCGTTGTCGCCGTGCTCGTGTTCGTTGCCGCGGGTTGTGGTGGGAGCGACGAGTCGTCGTCCGCGTCGCCGGCCGACGAATGGGCCGACGGCTTCTGTACAGCGATCACGACGTGGACGGACTCGATCAAGAGTGTCACCGAGCAGTTCACAGACCTATCGTCGTTCTCGCAGGACGGGCTCGATACCGCGGCGAGCGATGCCAAGAGTGCGACAGAGAAGTTCGTCGACGACGTGAAGGGACTCGGCGCTCCGGACACGGAATCCGGCCAAGCTGTGAAGGACTCCATCGACGAACTTTCGAGCACGGTCGAAAGCGAGGTCGCGAAGATCGAGGAAACCGCTCAGGGCGTGTCCGGGCTGACCGACATCCCGGGCGCCGCCAGCTCGATCACATCGTCACTCACAGCCATGAGCACAGCGCTTTCGTCTACGGTCGAGACGCTCACGAATGCCGACGCGGAAGCGGAGCTCCGGACAGCACTCGAAGACTCGCCCGTCTGCGGCGAGATCTCGAGCTAGAGCGATCGTGTTCCGGGTCAGACCCGGAGTCTGACCCGAGGCACTAGCGAGTCGCCGCCGCCGCAGCGAGCTCGAGGTACTGGTGGACGCGCTGGATGACCACCGAGCCCTCGCCGACCGCCGACGCGACGCGCTTGACCGACCCTGCACGGACGTCCCCGATCGCGAACACACCGGGCAGCGTCGTCCCGAAGTCGGGGCCCGTGGCCACGAAGCCCCGCGCGTCCCTCTCGATCTCGTCCGGAAGCCACTCGGTGAGGGGTTGGGCACCGATGAGGATGAAGAGCCCGTCGGCCGCCTCGCTCGCCGGGCCGCCCTCGCTTCGAAGGACAACCCTCTCGAGGCGCTCGCCACCCTCGGCGTCGACGACCTCGGTGGAGACACGCACGTCGAGGTTCTCCTTTCCCGCGATCTCGTCGATCAAGTACTGGGACATGCTCGCGGCCAGTGACACTCCGCGCACGAGGAGCGTGACCTTCGCCGCGTAGCGGCTCAGATGGACGGCTGCCTGCCCCGCGGAGTTGGCGCCGCCGACCACGAACACACTCGCCCCGGTGAACTGGCGCGCCTCGGACGGCGACGAGCCGTAGAAGACCCCCGCGCCTTCGAACCGCTCGAGAGCCGGGATCTCCAGACGACGGTACGAAACGCCCATGCCGAGCACGACGGTGCGGGTCTCGACCTCCGTTCCGCCGGCGATCGATACGACGAAGCCACCATCATCCGAGCGCCGTATGCCGGTGACGTCGCGCGTCAGGAGAAACGTCGTCCCGAAGACCCACGCCTGCTGGTACGCGCGCTGGGCGAGCTCGGCTCCGCTCAGGCCACGCGAGAATCCGAGGTAGTTACGGATTCGCGTGCTCGACCCCGCCTGGCCGCCGATCGACTCGCGCTCGACCACGAGGGCGCGGAGACCTTCCGACGACGCATAGACCGCGGCAGCGAGCCCGGCCGGCCCTGCGCCAACCACGACGACGTCGAACTCCTCGTCATCGTCGAGCTCGGTGATCATGCGCGTGCCGTGCTGTGCGATGTCCTCCGGCTTCGGGTCGAGGAGTGCGCTGCCGTCCGGAAGCAACATGACCGGAACGTCGGCTCCTTCATGCCCGCAGCCCTGAAGGAACCTGGTGCCCTCCTCCGAGTCGCATGCGTGGAACGCGTGAGGCACCCCGTTGCGCGCAAGCAGGTTTCGAAGCTCGTAGCCGCGCGACGACCACGGATCGGCGACCACGGTGATCTCCCGGCGACCCGGAGCGTTGGCCCGCCTCCACTCGTGGAGGAACTCCGAGACGAGCCGATGGAAGAGCTCGTCCGGCGTGCTCCACGGTTTGAGCGCGTAGTAGTCGATGTAGCCGAGCGCCATCGCCGTCCTGATCGCATCCGCTGTCTCCTCGTCCGCCCAACCGCCCCAGGGGATGAGCAGCGCCCGCTTGGCGTGCGGGTGTAGCTCGTGCACGCGCTCGAGCAACCGCTCGCCTTTTAGCTCCTGAGTTCCGCGCGCAGCAAGCACGATTGCGACCGCCTCCTCCCGGTCGCGCATTGCTTCGAGCTGTCGCAGCGCGGCGTCGGTCGACGGACCGCAGACCACGCGATAGTCGCGGGCGTAGCGCTGGAGCTCGCCCGTTATCCGCTCCAGCGCCTCTGAATCCTCGTCGACGGCGAGGATCAGCGGCAGCTCGCTCATGACGGGATTCGCTCGGGCTCGGCCACGAACGCCGCGAGGCGCCACTCCCCGGCGAGGCCCTTGAGCACGACCGTCCCACGATCCTCGAAGGCGAGACCCGAGGCACCGGCGAGGGCGCGCGTCATGTCCGAGGCCAGGATCTCGCCGGGCGCGGCCGCCGCCATGATTCGCGCGGCTTCGTGAACCGTGACCCCGCGCACATCCTCGCCCACGAGCTCGACCTCGCCGATATGCACGCCAGCGCGTATCTCGAGCCCGTGGCTCTGAGCCACGCGCCGAATGGCGGCTGCGCAGTGGAGCGCCCGAGCCGGCCCGTCGAACGTCGCGAACATCCCGTCGCCCGTCGTCGACACCTCGCGCCCGCCGAACCGCTCGAGCTCCACCCTTGCCGCCTCGAAGTGCTCC
>JBOHAY010000370.1:0-3038 GCA_050697935.1 Gaiellaceae bacterium
CCACGGTATGCGAACGATCCCCGCTCGCTTCGCGTCGTAGCGCAAGGCGCGCCGGTCGATCCGAAGGGTGAGCGCCGCGGGCTCGCTCAATTCGACGCGCAGCCTCACGCCCGGAAGAATCCGCACCCGCGGCGGCACGGTGTCCGATGCGAACGGGACGCTGTACGAGATGCCCCCCGAGGCATCTTGCGCCTCGACAATCGCCTCGTACTCTCCGTCTCTGAGCACACCTCCCACCCGCGTGCCGTCCCAGACGAAGCGCTGCGGCCCGGAGAGAAAGCTGCCCGCGAACGGGCTGGCGACCCACCGACCGTCACGCTCGATCCGAATCCGGACGTCGGCTTGGACTGTGAGCGTGAACGCAAGATTCAGCCGGTCTTTCCTCCCGTCACCGTTGGGGGAAAACACCGCCGGGCTCGCGGTGACAGCACCGAGGGTGCGGCTCACAGCGAGCGAGACGACGCTCTGCGTCGATGTCCCATCAGCGGTCCGCGCAGTGATGACGACGCCGTAGCGACCGTCGGCCAAGCCGCTCCCGTCGATCGGAACCATGTGCTGGCCCGCTCCGGTCCACACGCGGTCGACGATCGTCGCAACGACTCCTCCGACGGAGTCGGCAATCTCGACGGTGACGTTCGCTGATGTAGTCAGCCGGTAGGTCAGAACCGCCGAGTCCGCCTGGCCGTCTCCGTTTGGACTAATCGCCTCAGGCTGCGCGGAGGCCGCCTCGATCGCGAGCGCTGGTGCGGCGCCGCCGGCTCTGAGAACTCCCGTCGCCGGACGTGCAGTGCCGGCACTGATGGTCCAGGCAAAGCTCCCTGCCGAGACTCCAGAGGAATCCCAGGTCCAGTCCACGTCAGACCCGTCGCCGGAGCCTCGCGCAACCTCGACACCTCCGGCCGTTGCAACCACCACTGTCCACGACTGCGCAGATGACAACGTCGCGCGGAAGCGGGCGGCTGACCCGCTGACCTCGGCTCGTGGCTCGAAGATCTTCGGCAGGCCCACAACCCGAGCTGCCGCCGACAGCACGCCGAGCTTCGAGTACAGCGCATCTCCGGGGCATTCGGTGAACCCCGTGTCGCGGTGCCCCGAGACCGCGTTCAGCACCACCGGAATGCCGCTCGCGTAGCGCTCGCTGCCGCCGGAGATGAAGGTCAGAAAGCTGGACGGATCGACGTGGGCGAGATCGAGGCGCCAGGCGACGATGCGGGCGACGGCATCCAGCGCCGCCTTGGACGGCTGCGAGTTCCCGTACGACCCGATCAGCGCGATCCCGACCGACCCCGTGTTGAACCCCTGGGCGTGCGCTCCGACGACGTTCCGATCGATGCCGCCGAAGCGGCCCTCGTAGACCGTCCCGAAGCGGTCCACGAGAAAGTTGTAGCCGATGTCGTTCCAACCGTTGCCTTGGACGTGGTACAGCTGAATCGCCCTGACGATCGCAGGTGCCTCGGAACGCGCGTAGTCGTTTCGCCCTGCGGTGTGATGGACGATGGAGAACCGGGCATCGGCGGCGTACGAGGGCGGCCCACGTCGGATCGACTCGTCGGCGCCCCAGGACAGGCGCGGCACGACCTGCGGCACCTCGGCGGCCGAAGGAAGCCTGAGTGGGATCTTCGTCTCGGGGCTCCAGACGAGGTGCGCCCGAATCCGCGAGACCTCGCCGACAGCTCGCGCTTCGATCGAAACCGAGGGACCGACCCACCAGGGATTGCCTTTCGTCCAGGCAGGACCGGCCGGCTTTGTAACAGTCTGTTGCAAGCGAGCCTCGGGTGAGCCCTTGTCTGGACCGTCTTCGTCCTCGGGGGCTCCGACGCGCCAGGAGCTCCAGTCGCCAGCGGTTGAGCGCGTTCGAAAGACAACGCGGCCCGAGCCCCGCCATTCGACGCCAGCGAGCGTGAAGCGTCCGAGCCGTACCGAAGGCGCGAACGACTGGTCTTCGACGCCGAACAGCTCGACCGTCTGCACGCGCGAGCTCGTGCCCGCTAGTGCATCGGGCGCGAGGGTGACCGCGACGAGAGCGGCCGTGATGACGGCAAGGCGGCGCATGAGAAACCAGGTTGGCCCTCTCGCCGTTCGCGGGCAAGGGCGACGAACCTGCGTTGATAGAATCCTTACACCGGTGCGGAGCCGCTGTTTGCGGGGATTTCTTCTCGCGCTCATCCTCGTCGCACTCGCCGTGCCAGTAGTCGCCGGCGGGCAGGACTCGGAGACGCGTGTTCTCGCCGTTCACCTCGACAACGACATCAACCCTGTGACACAGGAGTACGTCGAGAACGCCGTGGACCGCGCCGAGGACGAGGAGCTCGCAGCGGTCGTCCTCGTCCTCGACACGCCAGGCGGCCTGGCAACGTCGATGCGCGGAATTGTGAAGCGCTTCCTCGCCTCGAAGGTCCCGGTCGTCGTCTACGTCTCGCCTCCGGGCTCGAGCGCCGATTCGGCCGGTGCCGTGATCGCGATGTCCGCTGACATCGCTGCAATGGCGCCGCAGACCAACATCGGCTCGTCGACTCCGATCTCGCTCGGCGGCCAGGATATCTCGAAGGATCTTCGCCGCAAGATCGTGAACGACGCCGCCGCATACATCGGCGAGCTGGCGCGGGAGCACGACCGCAACGTCGAGGCAGCCCGCTATATGGTCACCGAGGCCTCGAACTACGGCGCACGCGAGGCGAAGGCGATCGGGCTCGTCGAGGTGATCGCGCCGACTGTTCGCGCTCTCCTGGACCGCATCGACGGGACGAAGACGGTTCCGAAAGGCCTCGTGCTCGAGACGACGGGAGCCCGGATCGAGAACGTCGAGATGAGCTTCTGGCAGAAGGCGCGTGACTTTCTCGTCGATCCAAACCTCATCGCCCTGATGCTCTCGATCGGCCTCATCGGGATCGTGGTCGAGCTCTGGAATCCCGGGCTCGTGTTTCCCGGCACCGTAGGAGCGATCTCGCTCATCCTCGGGCTCTACGGCCTGCAGGTCCTCCCCGTTTCGCTCGCGGGACTACTGCTCATGACTCTCGCAGCCGCATTCTTCGTCGCGG
>JBOHAY010000371.1:0-8804 GCA_050697935.1 Gaiellaceae bacterium
TCGCGCAAGAGCTCGCGCTGAATGGCGTCCACGGTTCCGAGCACCCGCTCGTCGGTCGCCGGCAGGAACCCGACGAGCGGGATCAACAGCAGGCTCGCGTCGAGCCGGTCCGAGCCGTAGTACTGCACGAACGTCCCGCGTTCGGCGTTGTATCCCTCGCGCAGCACCTCGGCCTTGATCTCGGCACGCGTGGCGCGCCAGCGGTCGGCAGGGCCGTCGCGGCCGAGCTTCTCGACCGTCTTCACAGCGCGGTCGAAGGCGACCCAGGCCATGACTTTCGAATGCGTGAAATGCCTGCGCGGCCCTCGGACCTCCCAGATGCCCTCGTCTTCCTGTCGCCACCCCGACTCGAGCCAGTCGAAGATTCGCCGCGTCAGCCTCCACGCGTCGTCCGACGGCTCGAGCCCTTGTCGACGCGCGCGGTAGAGCGCCTCGACGACCTCGCCGTAGACGTCGAGCTGGAGCTGGTTCGAGGCCCCGTTTCCGACACGGACGGGCTGAGAGCCCTCGTAGCCCGCGAGCCACGGCAGCTCCATCTCCGTGAGCCGCCGCTCGCCGGCCACGCCGTACATGATCTGGAGATCCTCGGGCGAACCGGCGATCGCTCGCAGCAGCCAGTCCCGCCACGCGCCCGCCTCGTCGATGTAGCCGGCCCGGAGCAGCGCGAGGAGCGTGAGCGTCGCGTCTCGGAGCCAGCAGAACCGGTAGTCCCAGTTGCGCACGCCCCCGATCGCCTCCGGCAGCGAGGTCGTCGGTGCAGCGACAATCCCTCCCGTGGGGGCATACGTGAGCGCTTTCAGTGTCAGCAGCGAGCGATGGACCGCGTCGTGCCAGGGACCCTCGTACGTACAGCGCGCGGCCCATTCCTCCCAGAAGGAAACGGTCTCGTCGAGCGCTCGCTCCGGTTCGATGCGGCTGGGGAGCGCCTCGTGGGAGGGCGTCCATCTGAGAACGAATGGGACGCGGTCGCCCTCGGCGACGGCGAAGGAGGCGTAGGTACGGAGATTCCTGCCCTCGAGCTCGACCGGAGTTCGGAGGAGGACGGCGTCCGGGCCCGCGATGCCGACGAGCGTGCCGTCGAGGTTGCGGATCCAGGGCACGATCGACCCGTAGTCGAAGCGGAGCACCAGCTCCATCCGCATCTGCACACGCCCGCGGATGCCTTCAACGATGCGCACGACCTCCGGCCGGAGCTCACGTGGTGGCATGAAGTCGATCAACCGCACCGTGCCGGACGACGTCTCGAGCTCCGTCTCGAGAACGAGTGTGTCTCCGCGATAGCGACGGCGTGGTGACTCGAACTCGCCCTCGGGCTGGATCGTCCAGTGCCCGTTTTCCGGCCCGCCGAGCAGCCCCGCGAAGATCGCGCCGGAGTCGAAGCGGGGCACACAGAGCCAGTCGATGGCACCGTGCCGGTCGACGAGAGCCGCGCTCTCCAGGTCTCCGATCAGCCCGTAGTCCTCGATGCGCGCCATCACTCGTCCTCGAGGAGCGCGGCGAAGCGGCGGAACCGCTTTCCCGCAGCTCGGTTGAACGTCGCACGGTAATCGTCCGCGGCTTGCCCGTCGAGGCGCGCGGCGTATGTCTCGCGAATGTCGTGGAGACGTTCGCCGATCGCATCGACGACGAGCTGGTAGTCACCGTAGAGCTCTTCCGAGTCGTCTGCGCCCGCGTTCGTCCAGGCGGCGTCAGTCTCCTTTGCTTCCTCGAGAAGAACCGCCTCGTCGGAGGCGAAGACGTCGAGCTGCCGCTCCACCAGATCGTGGAAACGACGGCGCCGGAGCATCAGACGAGCCCGCGGTAGAGCTCGAGGTGGGCGGCCGCGGATGCTTCCCAGGTCAGCTCCGCGCGAGCCTTCTCCGCGCCTTGCCTGGCTCCCGCGAGCGTGCTCTCGTCCTGGAGGAGATGCTCGAGAGCTGCCGCCATCGCGTCGACGTCCCCCGCGGGTACGACAGCTCCGGCACCGAAGCGCCCAACGACCTCGCCCAGGCCGCCGACGTCGTAGACGATGGCCGGCAGTCCCGCTCCGAGCGCCTGAAGCAGCGCGCCCGAGACGTCGATCTCGGCTCGATACGGGAAGAGTGCCACCGTCGCCTCCGACAGCGCGCGCCGCAACTCCGCGTCGGGGAGGTATCCGAGCCGCCACTCGGCTCTCTCACCGGCCACGTGCTGTAGGCCGTCGAGCGGCACGCGCGGGTCGCCAACGACGAGGAGTCGCGCGCTGTCTACGCGGAGGACAGCCTCGACCGCATCCTCCGTTCCCTTGTACGGCCGAATCAAACCCAGACAGAGAGCCGTCCTGCCGTCGTCGGCGCGTTGCACCTCCGAGCGAAACGCCGGGTGCGGGATGACGCACAGCTTCTCTGCGCCGATCCCGAACTCGGAAAGTTGCGCACGACCTCGCTCCGAATGCACCACAACGCGGTCGAAACGGTCGAACAGATGTCTCCAGAGGCCGATCTTCGACGCCGTTCGGCGCGGAATGATGTCGTGCGCGGTGAACACAGCCGGGCTGCGTGGCCGGAACAGCCAGCGGTCCGCTTCTACGGCGCCGAGCCACTGCACGTGGAGGACGTCCGGCTTCAATGTGGCCAGCCGAGCCATTCCGATCGGGTGCTCGAGCGCCTTCACCCCCAGACGCAGACGCGACGAGCCCATCCGCGAGGACAACGGGTAGAACCATTCGCGGGCTGAATACCCCTCTGCCGGTGAGACCGAGCCGAACCGGAAGCGCGAGGTCACGAGCTCCACATCGACGCCCGAGCGGGCCAACGCGGCCGCCAGCGAACGGTCGTACGGCGGCGTGTACGCCGGAGGATCGGCAATGACGACATGCATTGGACGCGAACCTTAGAGCGGCGTGTCGTCAGAATCCGTCGCGTGACGTTCGAAGAGGGCCGCTCGCAGTTCCCTGTGCTCGAGCGGTTCGCCTACCTGCAAGCGGGCAGTGTCGGTCCGCTCGCGCGCTCGACAGTCGAAGCAATACACGCCGAGGAGGAGTACGGCCTCCACCACGGACGTGGCAGCGGCGCGCAGTTCGAGCGGATCATCGCGCTCCGCGAGGAGCTTCGGGGCGAGATCGCCGCATTCGTCGACGTCGACATCGAGCGCGTTGCGTTGACCGCCTCCACAACGGACGGCTGCAACATCGTCCTCGCCGGGCTCGATCTCGGTCCCGACGACGAGGTCGTGACGACGACGGATGAGCACTTCGGGCTTCTGGGACCGTTGCATGCCTCCGGCGCGAAGGTCGTCGTCTCGAAACCGGATCCAGAGCGGATACTCGCCGCCGTCACGCCGAGAACCAGGCTGCTCGCCCTCTCCCACGTCCTCTGGACGACCGGAAACGTGCTCCCCGTGCGCGGGCTCAGGGAACGGACGGGGCTCCCGATCCTCGTCGACGGGGCGCAGTCGATCGGTGCGATTCCGGTCGACCTCGATGGACTCGACTACTACACGATCTCCGGCCAGAAGTGGCTGTGTGGGCCAGAGGGCACGGGCGCGCTCGTCGTCGCCGAGCCCGACGGGCTTCGCGTCGGTCGGCCGAGCTATTTGGCGCAACAGGCGTACGAGCCGGACGGACATTTCGAGCCGAGACCCGGTGCGCGCCGCTTCGATCCCAATCTCACGCCCAACGCACTGACAGCGGGCCTTCTGGCTGCACTGCGCGCGCTTCCGAGCTGGCGCTTCGAGAGAGCGGCACATATGGCCGATCGCTGTCGCGCGCTGCTCGCGGACGCCGGAGCGGATGTGGTCGTGCCGGAGGAGCGGGCGACGCTCGTGGCGTGGCGAGTGCCCGCGGAGGAGTCCGGAACGGTCGTCGCCCGCTTGGCCGAAGCTGACGTCGTGGTGCGCGACCTTCCCGGACGTGGGCTCGTTCGGGCGTCCGTCGGCTGGTGGACGAGCGAGGACGATCTCGATCGTCTTGTCGCCGGTTTGTAAGCTCAGCGCGTGTGCTTCGACGACGACTCCCTGCCGCCGATCCCGCCGATCGTGGGTGCCGCCGTATCGCACGACGAGCTCGTCCTCGAAGCCCGCGACGGGAATCGGTTCGCCGCCTTCGCGGCCGGACCGAATGAGCTGGCGGGCGTCGGTGTCGTGATCCTGCCGGACGTCCGCGGTCTCTACCGGTTCTACGAGGAGCTCGCGCTTCGCTTCGCGGAACGTGGGTATGCGGCGATCGCCGTCGACTACTTCGGTCGCACGGCCGGCGTCTCGACACGCGGCGACGACTTCGAATTCATGCCGCATGTCGAGCAGACGACGCAGGACGGCATACAGAACGATGTCGCCGCGGCGGTCGAGCGCCTGCGAGCGACGGGTTGCCACTCGGTCTTCACCGTCGGGTTCTGCTTCGGAGGTCGGAACTCGTGGCTCGCTGCAGCAAGCGGGCACGGCTTGGCCGGGGCTGTGGGCTTCTACGGGAGACCGGGTCCGGGGCGCGACGGCTCGCCGGGGCCGACGGCCCGGGCGGCCGAGCTCGAGGCACCGGTCCTTGCGCTGATGGGCGGCGACGATCCGGGGATCCCGCTCGAGGAGGTCGACGCCTTCGGCAAAGCGCTCGACGAGGTGGACGTCGAGCACGAAGTCGTCGTGTATCCCGGAGCCCCGCACAGCTTCTTCGACCGCAAGTACGAGGAGTTCGCAGCAGACTCGGAAGACGCGTGGGGCCGAGTCCTCGCCTTCCTTGCGCGCCATTCGGCGACGGCTGCCTGAAGGACTTCCCGCTCTAGGGCAGGTACTGCTCGTCGATCGCGACAACCTCGTCGCCGCTCACGGTGATCCAGTACTGGGACTGCGACCCGCGATACTCGTCCAGGAGGGACTTCTCGCCCGGATCGGCGAACGACGCTGCGAAGGCATCGAATTGTCCCGGAATCCCTTCGGTACAGCTGTCAGGGCACTGGACGTGCGTCACCCGAACGTCGTCTGCCACGGCGACAGTGATGACGGCCTTGTCCTCGTTGCGGATGTAGTAGTCGTTCGGAACGGGTTCACCCTCGGCGATGACGCCGTCCTCTGCCGCGGCGACGTTGGCCTCGTCTCCGCTCAGGAACTCCGCGACGTCGACCTCCATCGTTGGTGGCTTCGAAGACGCGTCGAGAGACCGCACGTAGCCGAAGTGCCTCCCGTCGGCGAGCGGGCTGCTGTCGCCCTCACCGCACCCGGCGGCTCCGAGCCCTGATGACGCGACACAGACGACGAAGAAAAGAAAACGAGCGGCGCGCACCTAGGCGGTCCTGAGGCCGAGCTCCGACGCGATCGGCTGCATCGCAGCGATGACGTTCGCGATGTGCTCGTCCAGCTCGAGCCCAAGGAGCTCCGCGCCCACATAGACCTCGTCGCGATGGACACCTGCGGCGAACGACGGCTGTTTGAGTTTCTTCTTCACCGACTTCGGCTCAAGCCCGTCGATCCCGGTCGGCCGGACGAGCCCACATGCGTGCACGAAACCCGAGAGCTCGTCGCACGCGAAAAGGACCTTCTTCAGCTGCGTGTCGCGCGGCATCTCCAGATGCTCGGCATGCGAGAGCCCGGCCTCGATGAGCTCCTCGGGATACCCCTCTTCGCGCAGGATGGGCGCGCCGTCCTGCGGATGCTTGTCGAGCGTAGGGTGGATCTCGTAGTCGAAGTCGTGCAGGAGGGCGACGCAGCGCCAGAACTCCTCGTCCTCTCCGTAGAGACGCGCATAGAAACCGACCGACGCCTCCACGGCCAGCGCGTGCCGCAGGAGCGACTCGCTCTTCGTGTAGCGGGTCAGCGTCTCCCATGCTTGCTCTCGGGTCGGCCGCACGGGCGAGTACGATAGCCGCCGCCGTTGCATTCTTCCTCGACACAGCGGACGGTCACTCCGTACGGAACGTGGTCGTCGCCAATCAGCGCGGAGATGGTGGCCCGGTCGGGCTCGCGCCTTACCGCACCCTGGCTCGAAGGCGGAGTCGTCTGGTGGCTCGAAGGTCGTCCATCCGAGGACGGGCGAGTTGCACTCGTCAGGGCCGAGCGCGAAGGACTGGTCGATGTCGTTCCGAGGGGGTTCAACGTTCGGACGGGCGTTCACGAGTACGGCGGAGGCGCGTACTGCATCCATCGTAGGACGGCGTACGTCTCCAACTTCGACGACCAGCGCCTGTACCGCGTCGATCCCGGTGGAGCCCCCGTCGCGATCACACCGGCGATCGCCGACAAGCGGCACCGCTACGCCGACGGGCGCATCACAGCGGACGGGAGGCTGTGGGTCGGCGTTCGCGAGCGGCATGCGGACAGCGATCGGTCCGTGGACGTCGTCAACGAGCTCGTTGCGGTTCCGACGGACGGCTCGTCCGAACCACGCGTGATCGCAAGCGGGCGCGACTTCTATTCGAATCCTCGGATCTCCCTGGACGGATCACAGCTCTGTTTCCTCGCTTGGGACCTGCCGTGGATGCCGTGGGACGGTTGCGAGCTCTTCGCGGCGGACATGTCCGATACGGGTGAGCTCGGCGAGCTGAGACATCTCGCGGGCGCCGATGGCACGGAAGCGATCTGGCAGCCGGAGTGGAGCCCTTCGGGCGATCTCGTGTTCGCGAGCGACCGGAGCGGCTGGTGGAACCTCGAGCGGATCCGTGAGGGCGAGCGCTCGGTCTTGTATGCGACCGAGGCCGAGTTCGGGTATCCGGCGTGGACGTTCGGGTCGCGTTCCTTCGCGTTTCTCTCCGATGGACGCATCGCCTGCGGGTACGACTCGGAAGGTCTGACGAGCTTCGCGCTCCTCGATCCCGAGAACAGCCTGCTCGAGCCTCTCGGCCTCGAGCTCGACTCCTGGGGGACGCCGTACCTGTGCGCCGAGGGCTCGGTCATCGTCGTCGTCGCTGGCGCCTCGACGATCCCGAGCCAGATCCGGCGCATCGACATCCCCTCCGGGAGCGAAGAGGTGCTTCGAGTGAGCACGGCGACACCCGTCGGCGGCGAGTACTTCTCGGTACCGCACGCGATCGAGTTTCCGACCGAGGGAGATCGAACGGCACATGCGCTCGTGTATCCGCCGAGAAGTCCGGACTTCGACCCACCCCAGGACGAGAGCCCTCCGCTGATCGTCATGAGCCATGGCGGCCCGACCGGGAACACGACCGCGATGTTCGGCCTCGACATGCAGTTCTGGACGACGCGGGGATTCGCGGTGGTCGACGTCAACTACGGCGGCTCGACCGGCTACGGCCGCGCCTACCGGGAGCGACTGAACGGCGAGTGGGGCGTAGTCGACCTCGAGGATTGTGTCAACGCAGCGCGCTACCTCGTGGAACAGGGCCAGGCCGACCCGGATCGGCTCCTGATCACGGGCGGGAGCGCCGGTGGGTACACCACGATCTGCGCTCTGACGTTCACCGACGCGTTCGCGGCGGGCGCGACGTACTTCGGCATAGCCGACCTCGAGCAGTTCGGCGGAGGCGAGACTCACAAGTTCGAGCTTCAGTACGAGCACACGCTCGTTGGGCCATACCCGGAGCGGGCCGACATCTACCGCGCACGCAGCCCGATCCACTTCGTCGAGCGGATCTCGACGCCGATGCTCGTGCTTCAGGGCGCCGACGACAAGGTCGTGCCACCGTCGCAGGCCGAGCTCATCGTGACCGCGCTGCGCGAGCGCGGGATTCCCCATGCGTACCTGCTCTTCGAGGGCGAGGGGCACGGCTTCCGCAAGGCGGAGAACATCATTCGCTCGCTCGAGGCCGAGCTCTCTTTTTACGCGCAGGTTCTCGGCTTCGAGCTCGGAGACGACGTGCCGAAGCTCGAGATCGAGCACCTCTCGCCGTGACACGAAAGGTGGGCGAGTGAAGGCGGCGAGTACCATTGCCCGCGCGATGCAGTCCTTCGTCATCGAGGGAGGTCGCCCGCTCTCGGGAACGGTTCGCGCCTCGGGGAACAAGAACGGCGCACTTCCGATACTCGCTGCATGTGTGCTCGCGTCGGACGAGGTTCGGCTCTCGAACGTCCCGCATATCCGTGACGTCGAGACGATGGTCGAGCTCCTCGTCGACCTTGGAGCAGACGTCGAATGGACCGGGTCCAACGACGTGCGCGTGGATCCTCGCGGCGTATCGAAAACCGATCTCGACCCGGAGCTCGCGCGCGAGATCCGCGCGTCGTTTCTTCTCGCGGGCCCGCTGCTCGCTCGCCTTGGTCGCGTCACCGTGCCGCCACCAGGCGGCGATGTGATCGGGCGCCGTCGCCTCGACACCCACGTCCACGCATTCGCTGCGCTCGGCGCCAAGATCGAGGTCGACGGCGTGTACGACCTCTCCGCCGGTGGTCTCAAGGGCGCACGCATGTACCTCGACGAGGCGTCGGTCATGGGAACCGAGAACGCGATCATGGCCGCCGTCCTCGCGGAGGGTGAGACCGTGCTCGGTCACGCCGCCTGCGAGCCGCACATACAGGATCTCTGCCGCTTTCTCGTCTCGTTGGGCGCCGAGATCGACGGGATCGGCTCGAACGTCCTCCACATCCGCGGGACCACGGAGCTCGGCGGGGGTGAGTACCGGATCGGCCCCGACCACATCGAGGTGGCCAGCTTCGTCGGCCTGGCGGCCGCGACCGGCGGCGAGGTCGTCGTCACGGGCGTCGAGCCCGACGACTTGATCTCGATCGTTCCTGCCTTCCGGAAGCTCGGCGTGGAGATGGAGGTGTCGGACTCGAGCGTCCGCGTCTCGGCCGGTCAGAACCTGCACGTGGAGGACGACTTCGGCGGTCAGATCCCCAAGATCGAGAGCGGCGTCTGGCCCGCGTTCCCAGCCGATCTGACATCGATCGCCGTCACGGTTGCGACC
>JBOHAY010000372.1:0-15811 GCA_050697935.1 Gaiellaceae bacterium
TCGTAGATCCTGCCGTCGTTCTCCCTCGGGTTCGCGTTGTTGTCGACGTGCCGGTCGACGACCCAGTAGCTCATCGCCTGCGGGCTGTCGTTCGGCTTCGACGTGGGCGCGACGGTGACGCCTGCGAGCCATAGATCCGCGTAGGAAAGCGGAATGGTGACGACACGAACGAGCTGGCCGGATCGAGTCAGCTCGAAGATCTTTCGCTCGTAGTCGTCGATGACGAGCAAGGTTCCTCGTTGCGGATCGCTTCCGATGCCTTCGCAGTTCCTGATTCCGTACTTGCCGACGTCGAAGTGTCTCGTCACGTCGTTCCCGTCGCTGAAGACCCCGTTGACGGGATCGATGTCGTAGACCTCCTTGCCGGAGCCGTCGCAGACGAAGAGATGACCCGAGCTCGGCTCGAACTCGACTCCCTCGGGATCGCGGCTTCCATGGGCGATCGTGCTGACCGACGTCACGGAGTCGTCCGCGGTTCCGTGTCGTCCGTCCGACCCCGGATTCGTGATGAAGACCCTGTCCTTGACGTCGTCGGAGGAGTACAGGACGTCGTTGCTCGGATCGAAGCCCACCCCCGTCGGCTCCCGGCTGAAGCCGAGCGTCGTCCCAGTGCCGACGAGCTTTCCCGTGCGAGACACGGTGTAGAGGTTCGCGCCTCGATAGATCGACATCTCGTCCACCTCTGAGTCGCTGACGATCAGAGTGTCGGTCGCCTCGTCGTAGGTGATGCCGGCGGGATCGGGCGCCGGAGTGCCGAGCTGGGAGGTGTGGATCGTCCTCACCAACGTTCCCGTCACCGTGTTTGCGGGCCCCGCTCGTCGCGCCAGCGAGAGCTCCAGCACGCGGCCCGCAAGCTTGCCGCCACCCGCGTCCGCGACGTACAGGTGCTGGGTTCCCGCTCGATCCGTCCGGTCGGCGCTCGGTGCGAAGACCAGCGCTCTGAGATTTCGAATACGCGCGTTCTCGATGTTGAACGTCTTCTTGACGCTTCCGGAGGCGTCCACCGCAAAGATCCGACCACCTTCCGCGTTCGCGACGTACAGCAGGCCGTCGACCGGGTTTCGCGCGAGGCCTCTGAGCCTCCCGGGGCCGAGCTTCGCCAGAGATACGCGCGACGGCTTCTCGTTCCCGGTCTCTGCCGACGGAACGCGCACGATCGTTCGGGAGTTGCTTTCCAGGATGAGCCAGGCACCACTTCTCGGATCGAACGTTGCGCCCTGCGCGCCTCGCAACCGAAGGCTCGCGATGTCCGCCCGGTGCGTCGCGGGTTTCTTCGCGTTCAGGTCGGCGGAGCGAACGCTGACACGCTTCTTGCCGTCGACAGCCGTGAGCCGAGCCTGGACGGGATCCCATGCAAGGGTCGACGGGTTGGAGATCTTCGGAACCGCGAGCGTGCCTAGGGCATCCTCGAACCGGTCGATCCGAAGCAGTCGCGTCCGGTCGGGCCCGGTCGTGGCGACGAGGAGAAGCTTCTTCGCGGGCACGTATGCGATGCCGGTCGGTCGCGCGAATCCGAATTCCGCGGTGAGGGTCGATCCCACCTCGGTTGCGTCGACGACGCGAGTCGAGGTTGCTCGGTGCGTCGAGGCGGACAGGGTCGTCGGGACTACGAGCACGCAGGCGAGCAGGCACCCGAGCAGGGGGTATCTCCACCTCGTCACAGCGGACAGCTCGTTCGTCGCATCAATAGGTGACCCGTCGCAGTGTACGTACGCGATCGGAGATTTCCGGCGCGACCCTGGCCGGTAGGTAGTTGCGCCGAACGCGGGGCGCATCTACCCTGACGCGGACGTGCGATCGCTCACTCGCCCCGGCATCTTGCTCGCGATCGGCGTCGCGGTCGTCGCGCTTCCGACCGTGGCCTCTGGAGCTCTCTCTGGAGCGGCTACGCCGACCTCGGCGACTGCGAACACCACGACGTACCAGGACTCGACGGGCGAGGATCCAGCGGGTCCGGACATAACGACCATCGTCGCTTCGAATGACGACGCCGGCATGCTCACCTTCCGCATCAACGTCCCGAACCGGCCGCAGTACGGCGTGGACATGGGCGTTGTCATGTTTCTCGACAGTGACTCGAACCAGGCGACGGGGGACGCCGAGAACCTCGGCGCGGACTTCGTCATCCAACTCCTGAGGGGCGAGATCATCCTGTTCAAGTGGGATGGGGCGGACTACTCTCTCAGCGCAACCCAGGCGTCGCTGTCGCACTCATGGTCCGGCGGAGTGACGATCAGGATCAACGCGTCAGACCTCAACAACACGAGACGCCTGAGCTTCGACGCGCTCGTTCTCACTGACATCCAGTACGACCCCGTTACCGGTGCGCTCGACTGCGCGCTCTGCAAGCGTGACTTCGCGCCCACGGTTGGCTTCTACAGGTACGACGTGAAGATCACGCCGCCGACGCTTGTCGTGCGAAGGGTCACGGCCGGGCGGCCGACTGCCGGAAAGCCGTTCACGGTGCGCATGGTCGTCGCGCGGTCGGACACGGGCGCCGTTGTGCAGAACGGCAGGGTCACCTGCGTCGGCCGAATCGGTACCGCAAGGCTCAAGGCGAAAGTCCAGCGCGTAGTTGCCGGCGCCGCGACCTGCACCTGGGGCATCCCTGCCGCTGCGAAGGGCAAGACGTTCCGAGGCTCGGTGTCGATCGTGTTCGAAGGCCTGAAGGCGTTGGAGCCCTTCGCCTCGAAGGTTCGCTAGCAACGCGCCTGTGCGACGCGTCGCGCTCCTCGCCTGCCTGGTCGGTCTCGTCGCAACCACCGGATCCGCCTCCGGCGCGCTCGATCGCACACCACGAAGCGTCATCGAGGACGCTCTTGCGAAGGTGCGGCCTGCACCCGACCTGTCGGGGCTATCACGCACCGGCGCCAACGTTCGCGTCATCGTGACATTGGCAGATCCACCGCTGGCGGCCGCGTCGTTCGCGACGCGGTTTGCCGGGTTCGGCCCGAATGCCCGGCTCAACCTGTCCAGCCGATTCTCACGCTCCTACCTTGCGGGCCTCGAGGCCGAGCAGAGGCGTGCGATCGCGAGCCTGCACGAGGTGATCCCCGAGGCCGTGGTGTCGCGCCGTTATCAACTGCTCGTCAACGGCTTCGCCGTGAGCCTTCCGTACACGCGACTTCCCGACCTCCTCGGCTCGGATGTGGCCGAAAACGTCTATCCGAGCCTCAGCTACACGCTCTCGCTCAACCGTGGGCCGTCGGTCATCGGCGCTCCACAGTTCACCGGGCTCACCGGCGCGCGCGGGCAGGGCGTGAAGGTGGCGGTAATCGACGACGGCGTCGACCACGAGCATCCATTCCTCGATCCGACCGGTTTCTCCTACCCGCCCGGTTTCCCGAAGGGTCCGGGCGCCACGTCGCCCAAGGTGATCGTCGCACGCGGCTTCGCGGGACCTCGTGCGAACAGCTCTTCGCTCGATCGAGACACCTCGTTCCACGGCACGTTCGTGGCCGGGATCATCGCTGGTGCCGCGGGTACCGACGTGCCTGCGGGTGATCGTGAGCGAGGGTGCTCCGAGGCCTCGGGGGGATGTCATCCTGCCGTGGACAACGTGAGTGGTGTCGCCCCTCGCGCCTACATAGGGAACTACCGGGTCTTCAACGTCCCGCAGCCGCTCGGCGGCTGCTGTTCTGCCAACTCACCCGAGATCGTTGCCGCGTTCGAGGCAGCGGTCCGAGACGGGATGGACGTCATCAACTTCTCCGGCGGCGGCCCGCAGTCGGACCCGCGCACCGACATCCTCATCCAAGCGGTTGCGAACGTCGCGCGCGCGGGTGTCGTCCCGGTGATCTCGGCCGGCAACGATCGCGACTTCTTCGGGCTCGGGACGGCGGGCTCGCCGGCCACGTCGCCGGATGCAATCAGCGTGGGTGCCACGGCCAACGCGCACGTGTTCGGTGCGTCGATCTCCGTAGTCTCGCCCGCAGGGATCGCGAGGATTCCCTTCGTCCCGTCGGCCAGCGTCCCACCGTCCTGGATCACGAGCAACCAGCGCCTCGTCGACGTCGGCTCGATCTCCGGGGCCAACCGGCAGCTCTGCGGCCCCGCGCCAGGGGGATCGCTCAGCGGCGCAATTGCGCTCGTCAGTCGCGGCGGCTGTCCATACACCGTCAAATCCGGGCGTGCACGCGACGCTGGGGCGGTCGGCCTGGTGGTTGCCGAAAACCGCCCCGGGGACCCGACATTCGCCCTCGTTTCCAACTCCGGCGGGACGATCTCCGACCTGGACGGCTCGCGCCTCCGCGCTGCCGCGGCGACGTCCGGCGGCGCCGTGACGGTGCGTTTCAGCCGCGAGATCCTCGAGGTGCCCACAACCTGGGCAGGCGTTCCGACGAGTTTCACGTCGTCTGGCCTCACACCTTTCGGCCACGCACTGAAGCCCGACGTCACTGCACCGGGAGCGCAGATCCTCTCTTCGACACTGGAGGAGTTCGCCGGAGACAAGTACGCGGTCCTCGACGGCACGAGCTTCTCCGCGCCGCACGTCGCGGGGGCGGCCGCGTTGCTCCTCCAGCGTCACCCTTCCTGGACCTCGCCGCAGGTCAAGTCCGCGCTGATGTCGACGGCGGGTCCCGCATTCGGTGACACGTCCTTGACCCAGGAGGCAACCGTGCTCGTGCAGGGAGCCGGGCTCGTGAAAGTCGGCACCGCCGACCGACCGCTGATCTTCACCGACCCGCAGTCGCTCTCGTTCGGCTACCTCCCTGCGAACGCAGCCAACGCGTCGAGCAAGGCGATCGCGGTCACCGTCTCCGACGCCGGAGACGGCGCCGGCACGTGGTCGACGGAGATCCACGCCCAGGTGGCGTCGAACGGCGCGACCGTCGCGGCTGCCCCGGTCTCGCTGGCGCCCGGCGGATCGGCAGTCGTGCAGATCGTCGCGCGGGCGACGGCGAACGCAGTCGCGGGAGACAACTTCGGCTTCGTCCTGCTCCGGCGCGGCGGCGACGTGCGGCGGATCCCGTACGCGTTCTCGGTGACGCGATCGTCCCTGACCGGGGCGACCGTCGTGCCGCTGCGCACGACCCAGTCGGGGGACACGCGGTCCGGGGAAGATCGCGCGCGCGTGTATCGGTGGCCCACCTCGCCGTTCTCGATTCTCGGGATCTTCGGGGTCGACCCGTCCGTCAACGACGACGGCAAGGAGAAGATCTACGCGCTCGACATCCCAAAACAGGCCGTGAATGCGGGGGTGGTTGTGGTTCGGCCGGCGCCGAAGCTCGACGCCTCCATCGAGTCGCTGCTGAGCTCCAATGCGCCGATCCATCCCTGGTTCCTCGGCTCGCTCGACGAGAACGACGTCCTCGGGTACGCGGGGCTTCCCGTGAACGTGAACGGGCTCATGCCCGACTTTCTCTTCTCGATCGGAGCTTCGGGCGGCGTGTTCCTGCCCGCTGGACGCTACTACGTCTCCGTGGACTCGGGACGTGACCTCTTCACGGGACGCTCCCTGGCCGGCCGCTACACGCTGCGTTCCTGGGTGAACGACGTGAGGCCACCGGCCGTCAAACTGCTCACACGAACGATCTCCGCGGGACGCCCGACAATCGTCGCCCGCATCACGGATGCGAAGTCCGGTGTCGACCCGCTGTCGCTCCTTCTTTTTTACGGCGACGTCCAGATCACCGGGGAGGAGCAGGTCGGCGCGACGATGTTCGACCCAGCGACCGGGATCGCGGTCTTCTCGACCCCGCGGAGCGCGGACGCGCTCTTCAAAGGGTCCTACTTCATGCGCATGGTCGCCTCGGATTTCCAGGAGGCGAAGAACATCAACACGGAGGGCGCGAACCCGATGCCGAACACGAGGATCCACGGCATCCGGGTGGAGGTTGTCGACAAGCCGACCATCACGTGGATCACGCCGAGCAAAGGAAAGTGCGTCGCGGCCCGTCAGCGGCTGCTCGTCGTGGCCAACGACAAGTCTCCGATCTCCTCGGTCGGGTTCTTCGACGGAAACAGGCAGATTGGTCGTGTGCGCAAGAACACTGCGGGGCTCTACGAGCTGACGTGGCGTACGAAGGGCAGAAAGAAGGGCGCACACGTCCTCACCGCTGTCGTCTCCGATGTCCGCGGCCGCGAGGCCGAGGCGAGCCAAACGGTTCGGATCTGCGGATAGGCGAGCGCGTCTGACCCGGGCAACTCGCTTCGGAAGGCCGCTACCCGAGGGCGGGACGATCGGCGTTGCAGCTGCCGCCAGTCCCTACGACAGTCGTTCGGACGTGCTTCGCGGCGTCGAGTGGTGGGAGTCGCGTGGCTACCGAGTCAAGCTCGCGCCGGGTGTCTGGGAGCGCGACGACTATGTGGCGGGAAGCGCGGAGCAGCGTGCGGCAGACCTGAACGCGCTCTTCGCGGACCCCGAGGTGGACGTCGTGCAGACACTCCAAGGTGGCTTCGGCTCGGCGCAGGCGATCCCGTATCTCGACTTCGACCTGATCGCGGAGAACCCGAAGCCACTCGTCGGGTTCTCGGACCTCACTGCTCTGCATGTCGCGCTTCTGATAAGGACCGGGCTCGCGACGGTCTACGGCAACGGACTTCTCGGCGTAGGCGCCGCGGAGACGACGGCGTTCACGCGAGACCGGCTCCTCGAGGTCCTACGCGGCGGAGGCGCAGGTGAGGTGCCGCGGGATCCGGACGATCCATGGATACGAACGATTCGAGGTGGGCGCGTCACTGCTCCGCTCGTCGGCGGGTGCCTCTGGCTTCTCATGCAGACGATGGGAACGCCATGGGAGATCGACTCGGACGGCGCGATCCTCTTCTTCGAGGACACCCACGTCCCGCCGTACTACGTCGACGGCGAGCTCGTCCAATTGGCTCACGCGGGCAAGCTCGCCAACGTGGCCGGCGTGGTGGTGGGGCAGATGGAGAAGTGTGATTACGGTGATCTACGGCCTGTGTCGGACTGGGCGCGGTCTCGCACGATCGAAGATGTCCTCGAAGAGCGGCTCGAGCCACTCGGCGTCCCCGTGATCTACGGCCTCCCGTTGGGGCACGGGAAGCACCTTGCAGCCCTTCCGCTCGGCGTGTCCTGCACGCTCGACGCCGATGCGCGCACGCTTACGGTCGACGAGCCGGCCCTGCGTTCGTAAAGCGGACGCGCTCTCGAGCACTCGCGCGACCAGAGTTCGCGCTAGCGGACTCTGGTCTTGCGCACTGTCTCTGCGCTGACTCGGGGGTCGCCTTCGTCGTGGTGGACGAAGAGGCCTCGGAAGAATCCCCACAGCCGGGCTCGCGCAGGAGGGCCGGGTGGTCCAGGCGGCTGTGACCACGCATACGCAAACTCTGCGCCGAGGAGCAGGATCAACGCGACGACGTAGACGAAGAAGAGGAACGTCATCACGCCGGCGAGCGATCCGTAGATGAGGTTGTAGCGCGAGAAGTCGGCGAAGACGATCGCCAGGAGACGCACTGCTGCCCAGGTCCCCACGGCCGTCAGCACCGCACCCGCGAGTGCGCCGCGCGTGCGGAGCTTTCGCGCCGGGACGAAGCGGTAGAGGAGGAGGACCATCACGCCTATTGCGAGCAGCTGGATGCCGTCGCGGAGGACGAAGCCGGTCAGGCTCTCCCCGACGCCGATCTCCCTGGTGATTCGGTCGACGAGTCTGCTGAAGAACGCGGCGAACGCCGAGAACCCGACGACGACGAGAACGAGCACTCCGGTGGCGGCGACGAAGACGAAATCGACGAGCTTGGCGTGAGCTGCCGGCCGTCCGCGATCGACCTTGAGCGCCGCCTCGAGTCCGATTCGGATCGAGGCCATCATCCCCGAGGCTCCCCAGAGCAGCGCGATGAGTGAGATCAGGCCGATTGCCGAGAGCGGGCTCGCGATCCCCTCGATCGAGCGTTGAACGTTCGCCTGGCCACTCTCAGAGACCGGCAGGACGCTGAGGAGCTCGTCGATGACGCTCTGTCGCAGCTCGTCGTCCTGGAGGACGAGCCCGAACACCGAAACGAGGACGATCGTCAGCGGGAACAGCGAGAAGAGGACGTGGAACGAGATCGACGCGGCGTACTGCGGGCACCGGTCGTGAAAGAGATCCTCGATCGCGCGCGGGAGGGCGTTTGTCACGCCGCGGACGAGGGCACCGAGGCGGTCGACGGGCCAGCGGGTAGCGCGAGCCAGGCGACCTGGCTCCAGCGCGCGCGTTTCGCTCATGGATCTGAGTCTACGGACGGTGCTGGCGTGCTCTGACCACACTGTGGAGGAGGTATGCCGTCACGGGCTCGGACTTCCCCTTGGCCCGGAGTGGGGGAACCGGCTCGACGACCGCACGCGTGCCGAGCTCTCGGAAGGTTCCCTCGCCGATCAGGACTCGACCCACAGGTGCGGCCGCCTGGAGTCGGGCTGTCACGTTTACGGCATCGCCTACGTATCCGTGCTTTCGGTGTCCCCGTACCCCTCCGACGAGCCCAGCGTGCACCTCGCCGCTGTTGACGCCCACACGGAACCGCGGCCAATCGCCATGGTCACGCGCGATGCGCTCGGCCTCTCGCTGAAGAAGGAGCGCCGCGCGCGCGGCCCGTGCCGCGTGGTGCTCGGTCTCGCCGTCACGCTGGCCGAACACGACCATGACCTCGTCGCCGGTGATCTGGTGAACGTCGCCGCCCGCTCGCTCCAGCAGCGGGATGAGGCGCACGAAGTACGCGTTCAGCATCGCAGCGACCTCGGGAGGATCGTGTCGCTCGGAGAAGCTCGTGAACCCGGCGAGGTCGGCGAACACGATGCTCACCTCGGTGGAGCCGGCCAGCGTCTCGTCGAGGTAGAGCGCGCTGAAGCGTTCCTCGTGCCATTCCGCGCGAGCGACGACGGCGATCAGGATGAACGAGCCGAACATCAAGATGTGCCACTCCCACCAGGAGACCTGCCAGTTTCGTGCCCAGGCGATCACGACCATCGCCTCGGCGAGGAGCACGAAGGCGAGTGCGAAGGCGAGGACGAAACGCTCCTTGCGCCTGCGCTGAATGCGAAGAAACCCGACGGCCGCGATCCCGAAGAGCGCGACGCCGATCGCAGCGAGCACGAGCTGCCAACCGTCGAGCTCCTCCGCGGCGAGTGGATCGTCGAGCGGTGGGAGCTCGGCGAGCGAGAGAACCGCCCAGAATGCCACCGCCGTTGCGAGCGCCCCCAGGAGCACGGGCGCGGCTCGGATGACGGCCTCGGCGCGCTTGCGTTCGAGCTCAATCGCGGCGCCGACGGCGAAGACACCGGCGATGACGAGCCCGAAGGGCGTGGCGAGCTCGAACCCGGCGTTCGGGCCCAGCAGGACTCCGGGCGTCGCCAGGGCGTGCAAGCCGAGGAAGCAAGCGCTCGCGATGAACGCGAGCGAGATGAGGAGGAGTCGGGCGTCGCGACGCCGGCGGGCGGCAGCGGTCACGCCCCAGCCGAGAGCCGTTGCGACGAGAGCCGCGCCGAGGACGAGCCAGAAGTGGGCAGGATGATTCTCCCAGCTCTGGTCGATCGCAGGGCGCGCGAGCAACACGGCCAGGAGCACGAGCGGTGCTGCGACGATCGCGAGCCAGGTGCCAGCGCGCATCGACTCCAAGCTACTACGAGCCGCGACTATTCTCACCCGCCATGAAGGTCCTTCTTCCAGACTCTTCGGAGCTCGAGTTCCCCGACGGCGCGACGGGGATCGAGGCCGCGCGCGCAATCGGGCCGAAACTGGCCGAGCAGGCCGTGCTCGTCCGGGTCGATGGCACGACGCGCGACGTTCGCCTACCGCTCGCAGACGGCGAGCGAATCCAGTTCCTGACCACGCGTGATACCGGAGATCCGGACGCGCTCTTCGTCCTCCGCCACTCGACCGCCCACCTGCTCGCGGAGGCGGTTATGCGGCTGTATCCAGGAGTCAAGATCGCGATCGGCCCGCCGATCGCCGAGGGCTTCTACTACGACTTCGAGTTCCCGGAGCCGATCTCGGCGGATGCCCTTCAGGCCATCGAGGCCGAGATCCGACGTGAGATCGAGGACGGTCGCGTCTGGACCCGCGAGGAGCTTCCTCTGGATGACGTAGTCCAGCGCTTCGAGGCGGAATCTCAGCCCTACAAGGTCGAGCTCGCCCGTGCTGCCGAGGGGCCAATCTCGCTCTACACGCAGGGCGATTTCACGGATCTCTGCCGAGGGCCGCACCTGCAGGACGCGTCCCCCATCAAGGCGTTCAAGCTGACGAGCCTTGCCGGCGCGTACTGGCGCGGCGACGAGCGCTTGACGCAGCTGACGCGTATCTACGGCACGGCGTTCTTCTCACAGGCCGAACTTGACTCCCATCTCGAGCGACTCGAGCAGGCTCGCGCCCGCGACCACCGACGCATCGGGCGCCAGCTCGACCTCTTCCACTTCGACGAGCACTCGCCGGGGTCGCCGCTCTGGCACCCCAAGGGGATGGTGATCTACAACCAGCTCGAAGCGGTGCGGCGCCGCGAGAACGTGCGACGCGGGTATCTCGAGGTCAAGACCCCGCTGATCTACGACAAGGCGCTCTGGATCACGTCTGGGCACTGGGAGAAGTTCAGGGAGAACATGTTCCTCATCCCGGGCGACACGGAAGATCAGACGTACGGGATCAAGCCCATGAACTGCCCCGGGCACATGCTGCTCTTCGGCAGCCAGCTGCGGAGCTACCGTGACCTGCCGATCCGGTACGCAGAGGCAGCGCCGCTGCATCGCAACGAGCTCGCCGGCACGTTGCACGGGTTGACCCGCGTCCGGTACGTCACTCAGGACGACGCGCACATCTTCTGCACGGAGGGGCAGATCGCGTCCGAGCTGGACGGGTGCATCGAGTACCTCCGGTACCTCTACGGGCTCTTCGGCGTCGAGCCGCACGCCGAGTTGTCGACGAGACCCGAAAACAAGCTCGGAAGCGACGAGGAGTGGGACTTCACCGAAGCAGAGCTCCTCGCAGCGCTCGAACGACACGGTGTCCCATATGAGCTCGGAGTGGGCGAGGGGTCCTTCTACGGGCCGAAGATAGACGTGCATCTGACGGACGTGCTCGGTCGCTCGTGGCAGTTGGGAACGATCCAGCTCGATGCGCAGATGCCGGCCAGGTTCGGTCTCACGTACATGGGGGCCGACAACCGTGAGCATGGCGTCTATGTCGTTCACCGGGCTCTTTTCGGCTCGTTCGAACGCTTCATCGGAATCCTGATCGAGCACTACGCAGGCGAATTTCCCTTCTGGCTCGCGCCGGTGCAGGCGCGTGTCCTCCCCGTGGGGCTCGGTCACCAGGAAGCCGCCCGCGCGCTCGGCGAGCGGCTTACTTCGGACGGCTTTCGCGCCGACGTCGACGATCGGGACGAGACGCTCGGCAGGAGAATCCGTGATGCCGAGCTCGAGAAGATCCCGTTTGTCGTCGTCTACGGCGACCGCGAGTCGGACGACGCGCTCGCGGTTCGCGAGCGCGGTGCGGGTCAGTCGACGCTGTCACTCGACGCGTTGCTGACGCGATTCCGCGAGCTCGTTACCGAGGGGGACCCAGCCTCGTAGGGGCGAGGCTTGCCTCGCCCTCGCGAAGGTGCTGGTAGCATGCCCCGTCTGCAAGCAGGAGCTCATCGCTTCCTCACCTCCCGAGCATGACTCGCGGGGGTTCAACCGAGCCGGTGTCGTTCCACCGGGGTTGGACGGGAATCCGAGCCGCTGCTTGCAGCGGTTTTGTCGTTTACAAGGAGGAAGCTGAGAGCTTGATGAAGGGCCTTTGAGACCACGTCGGCGCCGGCCCTCCATGGACCGGGTCGTTCCGCGCAAGCGGGACGAGCGCATCAACGAGGAGATCCGCGTCCCGCGTGTCCGCCTGGTGGACGAGAACGGCGGGCAGGTGGGAATCACCGAGACGAAGGAGGCGCTGGAGTTCGCGTACGGCAAGGGCCTCGATCTCGTCGAGGTCGCCGCTGGCGCAGATCCGCCCGTTGCGCGGGTCATGGACTACTCGAAGTACCGCTACGAGCAGGAACAGCGCGCGAAGCAGGCCCGCAAGCATCAGCTCCAGATCCACATCAAGGAGATCAAACTCAGGCCGAAGATCGGAATCCACGACTACGAGACCAAGAAGGGGCACGTCGTGCGCTTTCTCGGCCAGCGAGCCAAGGTCAAGGTCACGATCATGTTCCGTGGGCGTGAGACGCTCCATCCGGAACGGGGTCGCGATCTGCTCATGCGGCTCGCCGAGGACGTAAAGGAGCTCGGCTGGATCGAGCAGCAGCCGATCCTCGACGGTCGAAACATGGTCATGGTTCTGGGACCGAACAAGAACGTAGGAGCGAAGACAGATGCCAAAGATGAAGACGTCGAAGGGCGCGAAGAAGCGCTTCAAGGTGACAGGGACGGGGAAGCTCCTGCGCAGGCACGGGATGCGGAGCCACAACCTCGAGAAGAAGTCGTCGAAGCGTAGACGCGGCTTCCGCAAGGCATACGAGGTCGCCGAGAGCGACGTGAAAGCTGTCAAGAAGCTCCTCCGGGGCGGCTGAGCGATGCCGCGCGTAAAGAGAGCAGTCCATGCGCGCAAGAAGCGCGCCAAGGTCCTCGAGCAAGCGAAGGGCTACTACGGCCGCAAGAAGTCGAGCTACCGCTTTGCGAAGGAGCAGGTCGAGCACTCGCTCGTCTACGCGTATCGTGATCGAAAGGCGAAGAAGCGCACGTTCCGCTCGCTCTGGATTGTCCGGATCAACGCGGCCGCGCGGGTGAACGGCCTCTCGTACAACCGGTTCATGGATGGCGTGAAGAAGGCCGGGATCGAGCTCGACCGCAAGTCGCTCGCGGACATCGCGATCTCCGATCCGCAGGCGTTCGCCGCGGTTGCCGAGCGCGCGAAGGCTGCGCTCGCTGCCGACGCGGGTTCGCAGGCGGCCTGATCGAGTCGCGTCAGAACGAGAAGCTCCGGCTCGTCCGGAAGCTTCTCTCTGCGCGGAAGTACCGGGCCGAGACCGGGCTGTTCGCGGCCGAAGGTGAGGATCTCGTCGAGGCCGCGGCCGCTGCGGGCGTGGAGCCGGTCGAGCTCCTGGTCGCCGGCGAGAACGTCCTGCCGGAGCTCCTCGGCGAGGTGTCGACACTTGGGCATGCGCCCCGCGTGATCGGCGTGTACAAGCGCGACGACTTGCCGACGGGCATGCGCGAGGCCGTACTCGCCCTCTGGCACGTGGCCGATCCCGGCAACGTCGGGACGCTCATCCGCTCGGCCGACGCCTTCGGCGCCGGGGTTGCGCTGTCGGAGGGCTGTGCCGATCCGCTCGGCCCGAGAGCGCTACGAGCGTCCGCCGGCGCGATCTTCCGGGTTCCGCTCGTCGAGTGGGAAGCACTGCCGGGGAAGCGCGTGGCTTTCGTCGCACACGGCGGCTCCTCCATCGACAGCGCGGATCTCGATCCTCCGCTGACGCTCCTCCTCGGCGCGGAGCGCGAAGGGCTCCCCGACGACCTTGTGGCTCAGAGCCACAAGGTCACGATCGCATTGCCTGGCTCCGCCGAATCGCTGAACGTCGCTGCTGCAGGCGCGATCGCGCTCTACGAGCTCTCGCGCCGCTCGCCTTCCTGAGCTCGCTCCCTCTCCTCGGCGCGCCGACGCCAGTACTCCGCTCGCTCCCGCAGACGCTGCTGCAGCGGATCCGTGCGGAGCCACTCGGCATGGCGTGCGTCAATCCTCTTCCTCTTCTTCGGATTCATCGTCTTCCTCTTCTTGTACCACGTTGACGAGATAGTCGACACCGGCGCGGATGTCGAACAGCGACTCCATGATCGTCTGGACATCCGCCTCAGTCAGGGGAAGCTCAGTGTCCAAGATGGCCATGGTGCCGACCAACTACTACGCCGACAAGATGGCTGTTTCGGACGAGCTGCTAGCCGAACCCGCCACCGCCGCCTCCACCGCCGCCTCCCCCTCCACCCGAGAACCCACCTCCTCCGCCACCCGAGCCCGAGTTCGGGGGCGAAAGCGCAGAGCCGAAGCCCGATGCGAGGTCACCGATCGAGAGACTCGTCGCTCCGGAGCCGAGATCGCCGCCGGAGGTGATCCAGTAGACGGAGCTCGTCTGGTGCAGCGCCTCGGGCATGTGGAGCTGGGCACCCTGCAGCACGCGCTCGGCGATCCCGAATGCGATCCCGTACACGAGATAGCGCTCCCAGAGCTCGAGCGTTGCGGGTGGGGCCTCGTGTAACCGCGGGAAGTCCGAGAGGTAGCGGCGGAAGGCGTCCCAGCGCTCGGCCTCCTCCTGCGCACTCTTCGAGCGACGACGCCAAAGCCGGCGGTTGAACACGAGCGTTGCGACGCAGAGGACGGCGTTCGCGATCAGGCAGGCGCCGACGCCCACGAGAACCACGTCGGAATACCTCGGGTACACCGGTCGCCAGCCATTGCTTGCAACGAAGATCAGGAGGCCGCCTGCGATGCCGAAGAGGACGGCGCCGGCTACGAGCGGGATCGCCCCGAGCGAGCGGAACCACGACCGTCGAGCGACCTCACGATCGACGGCCTCCTTGAACGAGGTGAAGCGCGGGTGCATCGACTCGCGGTCGTCCTCTATGCGGTCGCGAAAGCGCGACAGCCGTTCAGTCGAGCCGTCGAGAACCGCATCGACGACATCGGTGACATCGCGCTCCCATGAGGTCAGATCCTGCGGAGTGCCGGCCGAGAGCTCGAGGTCGGACACCTGTTCCGACCGAAGGCCACCCCAGATCGACCGCTCAGTGGTCGTCTGCTCGGCCGTGTAGACACCGCGCCGGATCAGATCGAACAACGTCGCGGTGAACTCATACGACCCTGCCTCGCCACCTTGGCGCAGCAAGGTTGGCACGAGCGCCGGTTGGGTCTCGGTGGGGGGCTCCTGCTCGTACTCGCGGTCGTACCCCGTGCGACGCTCCCGGCCGAGAAACCAGAACACGGCGGCGATGACGAGCAGCGCTGGGATCGTCGCGAGCCCGAGAACGACAACACCTGTGCGGAGCGGATGATCCTTGAGCGCCTGAATGCGATCGCGGTCCCGTTGGTAGCGCTCCGCATCGGCGCGTTCCTCCTCGACGATCCGATCGAGAGCATTCCCCCTCGCGACCTTCATGCCGAGCGTGGACGCAAATGCTGAGCGGGGGATCAGCGTGCGCAGCTCGACGAACTGGTGCGCGGGAACACCGACTGCGCGGAGCGTCGCCCGGCGGCCCGTGAGCTCGACGTCTCCACGCACCCAGACGGGCTTGCCCCACGCCTTGAGGATTCTTCCCGGCGCGCTCTCGATCCCGACCAGCCGCGACAGCGGCTCGGCCCACTGGTCGCCCCAGACTTGGAGGTTGACGTCGACCACGTCGTCGTACGCGACTGCAACGCCACGGAGCGTGTAGGAAATCGTGAACGCCCGCGTCTGATCGCGAGCGTCGAAGTACCAGACGATCCGTATCCCGTCCCCGCGCCGGACGACCCCGAACGTCCGGGGCGTGCCGGGGGCGAGCTCGGTGTTTGTTCCCTGTGTATAGGCGACACCCCGCTCGGCCACGGAGGGCAGAACGAGGCTCTCGCCTTCGCGAAGGGGAATGTCGCGGTAGCCGAAGTGGAAGTCGCCGGCGAAGGCGACCTCGATCCGCTCGCTGATCCCGAGTGCGCCATCCGGTTGGACGTCGACGGCAACGTCGGCGGAGAAGAGCGAAAAGCTGTCGGCCCGCGCCGCACCAGGGAAGGCGAGCGCGATGCTCGCGACGGCAGCCAGTGCAAAAAACCTGATGAGGAAACCGCTGCGCCGCGGCCGCGAAGCGGCCGGCTTCAGGGATCTTCGCGCGACCGACAACGCTGCGCGAGCGGACTTCCGGTCCCTCGCAGTAAGGAGC
>JBOHAY010000373.1:0-2702 GCA_050697935.1 Gaiellaceae bacterium
TAGCGCAGGATCGAGAAGTCGTGCGGGCCGAGATCCCAGACGACGCTCACATCCGCCTGATGCAGCCCGAGGTTGACGCGGCTCGACGAGACGAAGTAGATCTCCCCCAGTTCGCCGCGGTCGATCAGCTCCTTCACCATCACGACCGGCGGGCTGTAGAGGAAGGTGTGACCCGGCATCAGCACGCGCCCTGCGCGGCGTGCCAGGCGCACGAGCTCGGCCGCCTCCTCCGAGCTCCCCGCGAGCGGCTTCTCGACGAAGGTGTGCTTGCCGAACTGCAGCGCCCGCGAGGCGAGCTCGAAGTGTGTGGAGACAGGGGTTGCGATCACGACCGCGTCCACCCGGTCGTCGGACAGCACGTCCATGTACGACGTCGCTCGCGCGACCGCCGGATAGCGCTTGCCCCAGTGCTCGAGGCGGTCTTCGCGTGGGTCGCACATCGTGACGACCTCGGCGTCGTCGAGCTCGACGAGGTTGCGTAGGAGATTCGGGCCCCAGTAGCCAAGTCCGACGACTGCGACAGGAAGTGGCTCGCTCATCGGGTCGCCTTCGGCCGGAAGACCTGCAGCGGCGTCTTGAGCAGCAGCACGATGTCACCCCAGAAGGACCAGCTCCGTGCATAGAGCACGTCGAGCTCGAGCGCCTCGACAAAGGGGGAACGCGCCCGGGCGGTGACCTGCCAGAGACCGGTGAGCCCGGCCGGAACCGAGAAACGCTCGAAGTGGTGTTCCTCGAAGTGCTCCGTCTCGTACGGGATGCAAGGTCGCGGGCCGACGAGAGACATGTCGCCTCGCAGGATGTTCAGGAGCTGAGGCAGCTCATCGAGGCTCGTCTTCCGCAGGAAGTGGCCCGAGCGCGTCACGTCGTCCGGGCGCTCGAGCTTGTAGAGCCCGCCGTTCTCCTGCGTCGCGTCGGTGCTCATCGCGCGTTGGATGTAGGCGCGATGCTCGTCGGAAGACGTCCCCGACCGCATCGTCCGGAACTTGAGAGCGGTGAACGGCCGCTGGTCGAGCCCGAGTCGTGTCTGCCGGAACAGGACCGCGCCCCGCGAGTCGAGCTTGATCCAGACCGCGATCGCCGCAAACAGCGGCGACGTGACCACGAGGAGGACGATCGAGCCCACCACGTCGAACGCGCGCTTCAGCAGCAGGGCGTCGCGGCTCATCCTCGTCGGCGGCAGGCTCACGAGCTGCATTGCCTCGATCGACGTCACACTCGCGCTCGGACCAAGCGCTTGGTAGAGCCGGGGCACGAAGTCCACCTGAACCCCGAGCGCCTGCAAGTGCCGCACGAGCAGCAGCATCTGACGATCGGTTGCACCCGAGAGCCCGAACACGACGCGATCGATAGCGAGCCGCTCGACAAGAGCAGGAAGCTCGTCCGCACCGCCGAGCACGGGCACGCCCACGACTTCTTCTCCGAGTGGATTCGGCGAGGAGTCGACGAAGCCGACGAGCGAGATTCGATACTCCGGGTGCTGTACAAGCTTGCGTCCCACGAGCTGAGCGCTGCGGTCGGTACCGACGATCAGCGCACGCTGCATGAGGCCAGTCCTGCGCCGAACGATCGTTCGGGCAGCAGATCGCGCGACCGTGATCCCGGCGATCGCGAGCGCCCAGAAGACGACCCACTTGCCGAAGTCCGGGCTTGCGCGACCGGTGATATACGAGACGACGAAGCCCAGCCAGACGACCGTCGTTACGAGAGAGACGATGCCGACGAGGTCGTCGACCGTCGTGTGTTCCGGGCGCTCGGCGTCACGGTCGTAGAGGCCGATCGTCCGCGCGAGCGCAACCCATAGCGGAAGGCTCGCGACGAAGAGGAGGAGCTCACCGTCGAGCGACAACCGGTCGTCCATCGCCTGAGCCGGGAAGAAAAGCTGGAGCAGTGCGAACGCAATGGCGAGTGCCGTGAGATCGGCGACGAGTAGCGAACGGCGGACGGCGCGACTCCGGTGGTCCCGCCTGCGATCGGGACGAGCTGTGGTCGTGCCAGCGGGGTGGAGTTCGGCTCCTGCACTCCTGCCCTGCATCGAGGCTGGATCGAGCACCGGCTGCGTCGCGGGCGCCGGATCCGGCGGGTTCACCGCACCTTCTCCTCGGCCGTTGGCGACGAAGCCGCGGGGGGCAGGTCGACCCAGTACTCCTGGTCGGGCGCGCGATGGTACTCGTAACCGCCGTAGCCATACCCGGGCTCGACCTCCGCGCCGGTGACGACGACGCCGAGCTTGATCGTCGGGCACGTCTCGAGCGCCCTCGCGAGCTCGTTGAGGTTGGGACGCCGAAGCATGTTCAGGCGCGCGACGGTGATCATCGCGTCTGCGCGAGCGCTCAACGCCATGGCATCGCCGACGGAGAGCAGCGGGGGGGTGTCGATGAGGACGAAGTCGAACATCTGAGTCAGCTGCTCGAGCGTCGCCGCCAACCGGGTCGTATTGACGAACTCACCGGGGTCGCGAGGAACAGGCCCCGACGTCAGCACCTTGAGGACGCCGGCGCCGCTCGTGGAGCCGGCGCCGTCGGCATCTGCGCCCGCGCCGTTGCTGCTCGTCTGAGCCGCGCCGCCTCGTGCTCCCGGCATGCGAACGACCTCGACGAGAGCCCGCTCGAGCGGGACCGAGCCGACGACGACGTTCGTCACGCCCGGCTCGGAGCCGGCGATGCCAAAGAACCTTCCGATCGCCGGACGGCGGAGATCAAGGT
>JBOHAY010000374.1:0-10182 GCA_050697935.1 Gaiellaceae bacterium
GCAGGAAGACGGCGAGCGCGAGCTCTCCTCCGCGCTCGCCCACGTCCTCGGCGGCCGCTGACCCTCAGGGTCGCCGCGCCGGAGCTCTAGTCCAGTATCGTCACGGTGCCCGCCGATCCGTCGACGCGGATCGTCTGACCCGTGCGGATCTGCGACGTCGCGCGGCCCGTACCGACGATGGCAGGCAGTCCGTACTCGCGGCAGACGATGGCAGCGTGCGACATCACGCCGCCGATGTCCGTGACGACTGCCTCGACCTTCGTGAAGATGGGCGCCCAGGCGGGCGAGGTGATGCTGCAGACGAGGATCTCGCCGTCGCGCACCTCCGAGATCTCGCTGACCGCCTTGACGACCCGCGCCGGTCCTTCGGCCACGCCGGGTGAGGCGGCGGTCCCTCGGAGCTCGCCGCCGCCGTCGTCGCCTCGCGCCCACTCGCGAACCCGTTCCGTGGTGATCCCCCAGAGCATGTTCAGCACCGGGTCCGTCACCTCCTCGGGCATGACGCCCAGGGCAGGAGGAGGAGTCCAGTCCGCGAGCCTCTCGAGGATCTCCTTGCGGCGCGAGACGATCGGCGGCCAGTGCTTCGGGCCCAGCGGCTCGCCGCCCGTCGCCCACATCAGGACGAGCTCGTCGAGGGCCGATTGGACCTCGTGCCGGGAGAGCTGGAAGACGTCGTCGGCATCCTCGAGGTAGCCGTGCGTCGCGAGGAGCGCGCCGAACTCTCGCACCTTGTTCCACCATCTCGTCAGGAACCAGTAGTCGCAGTAGAACTTGTGCTCTTCGACATACGGGAAGACCATCCGTGAGAGCCCGAGCAGCTCGTCGAAGCCCTTGCGCGTCTCCTCGTCGAGGAGTGCGCCGTACTCCTCCGCAAGTCGGTCTCGTTCTCGTGCGAGCTCCTCGGTCGGGCGCTCGATGTCCTTGCCGTCGGCCAGAGCTTGCACGTACCCGATGAGCGACGCGTACGGGATGCTCGGATCGTCGAGCCAGCTGCCGTAGTAGTGGTAGAGCCCGTCGCCCGTCGCCATGTTGAACCACGGATCCTTCACCTTCTCGAGCTCCGCTAGCCATGCCTGTCCGGCGTCGCTCTGCGCGAGCTCGCCGTCGATCTCCGCCGGAGAGCGTCCCTGGACGAACGCCGAACCCACATCGGATTCGACGGCGAGGCGCGCGAGCCGCTTGAGCTCGGCGTCCGGCACGAACAGGAGCACGTCGATGCCGGCGACCATCTGGGCGATGTGCTGGTCCGGGATGTCGGGAAGGACTCCTTTGCAGAAGTCGGAGAACGTCGCGTACGTCCCGTAGCCGAGCAGGAGGAACTCGCTGTGGTGCTGCCAGGCGAGCTCGCCGCAGCGCAGCAGACGCCCGTAGGCGTCGAGGACCTCGACGAACGCCGTGTCTCGGCCATCCTCGAACACGACCTCGTCGGGCTCGTACTCGTGCAGGTCCGGGACGCGCAGGTCCGTGATCTCGGCGATAAGCGCCTCCATCTTCAGCTTCCACTTCGCGTAGAGCTCGTCCCAGTGCTCGAAGTAGTAGCCCGCGCGCCGCTGGAAGAACTCCGCGCGCTCGGCGATCTTCGCCGGATCGGTGACCGGGTTGCCCGAGATATAGATGTAGCCGTTGACGACGCGGTAGTCGATGCCCATGGCCGGCGGAACGGCGAAGACGCGGTTCTGCCAGGTGCCGATCCCCTGGTACGGGACGTCGACGCAGGCGACGTCGAATGCCGGCATGGGCAGCGGGAAGTGCATCGAGTTCCAGAACCAGAACCGCTGCTCGTCCTGCTCGCGCCGGCGCTCGTCGAAGAGCCCGTAGTACGGGTACATCTCCTCCCAGCCCTCGCAGCCGGGAGGTGTCTCGATCTCGTAGGGGCTAGGGAACGATCCGATGGGTGTCGACGTGGCCAGAAGTTTCCTCCCTTCCTCAGGAGCTCGGCGTGGTCTCGGGCACGGGCGTCGAGGCGCGGCGGGCTCGTCTGGCGCGGAGCTGCTGAGCCTTCTTGTAGTTCGCTCCGGCGACGCCCTCGGGGTTCATGACCAGCGTCACGATCAGCGCAACCCCCGCGAACAGCAGGGCCCAGTTGCCGGAGAGGCCGAACCATTTGTCGAGCGCATAGGAGACGAGCCCCGAGGTCGAGATCAGGCCCGCGACGAAGGCACCGGAAATCATCGTGATCCCGCCGACGTATGCGAACGCGATCAGACCGAGTGCGGCAAAGGCGCCGAACTTGGTCGCGGCGACACCTCCGAACTCGTAGCTGTACATGACGCCGGCCGTGCCGGCGATGAAGGCCGCGAGGCCGAAGCCCATGAGTTTTACCGCCGTTACGTTCACGCCGGCACCGGCGGCCGCGCGCTCATTCGAGCGCACCGCGAGCATCTGCCTGCCGAGGGTCGACCGTCGCACGTTCGCAATGAGCAGGCAGAGCGCTACGATCACCGCGAGGAGGAAGAAGCCGAAGACGGGACTCGGCAGCTTGCCGTCGAGGCCGCGCCACGAGGAATCCGGCCCGAGGCTGAAGCCGCCGAGCTTCGGCGGCGGTACGGGTGAGGCGCCCGACCCGCCGCCCCATTTGTAGTTGACGAACCCGAACTTCTCGATGGCGACCGCCGCGGCCAGTGTCACGACGGCGAGGCTGACGCCGCGCACGCGCAGCGCGGACACCGCGACGAGCACCCCGAGCACCGTCGCCACCGCCACGGCGATGAGCGGCGCAAGCGGGAACTCGATGCCGAAGTCGACCGCCATGTGCGAGACGGTGTAGCCGGCCACGCCGGCCAGGGCGACCTGCACGACGGAGATCTGCCCGACGAAGCCGGTGATGATGACGTAGGAGAGGCAGATCAACGAGGCGAGGAGCGAAACGATGAGCGCTTGCCGAAAGTCCCAGGGAAGGAAGATCAGCGCCGCGGCACACGCCGCCGCCCCGAGAAGAGCGTTCCGGCCAAGCCGCTCGGACACGGGAACCATCGGTAGCCGCTTCTCGATCAGCTCGCCACGGCCGGGCAGGCTCGCACCGCGCCAGAACATCGCGATCACGATGACCACGAACACGAACAGGTCCCACACGCCGGGCAGCGCGATGCCGTGGTCCGTCGGATACCACGGCTTCGGCGCGACATAGTAGAGAAGCACCGACTGAGCCATCCCGAGCAAGAGCCCGACGGCGCAGGCGATGCCGAACGACGTGAATCGCGCGAACAATGCGGCTGCGAGGGCGGGCACGATGAAGAGCGGCAGCGTCTGCCAGTAGAGCACCGTGATAGACGCCGCGAGCACGCCGAGCCCCCCTGCGACCAGGCAGGCGAGCAAGGTGTTGATCATCGACAGACTGTTCGGCGACAGGCCCGCAAGCGTCGCTGAGACCTCGTCTTCGGAGGCCGCCCGCGTCGCGAGGCCGAAGCGGCTCCAGCGGTAGAGAGCCGCGAGCATGGCGGCGGCCACGATGACGATTCCCGCGAGGAGGAAGCGGTCGAGCGGCACGGAGCCGCCCAGAAGAAAGACCTGGCGGCCCTGCGGCAGAACCGGTGGCTGCGGCTTCGGGGTGTCGCCGAACGCAAGCAGCATCGACGCCTGCAACGTGAGCAGGACACCGAGCGAGGCAGCGAGCTTCGCGAGCGGCGATGCAGCCTGGAGCGGCCTGAAGGCCAGGAGCTCCATCGCCACGCCCAGGACGACGATGACGACGAAGGTGATGACGAGTGCAGGGACGGTCGGGATGTCGGGCCCGAAGAGGCCCGTCCGCAGTGACCAGTAGGTGTAGCCGGCAAACATGGCGACGCCCCCGGTGGCCAGGTTGATCACGCCGGACCCCCGATAGAAGAGGACGACTCCGAGCGCGATGCCGGCGATCAGTGCTCCGATGCCCAGGCCGAGCAGCGCGAACAGGAGAATCTGCTGGATCTCGTCCGAGCTCACGCGCGTAGCCTAGTGCCGCCAGCAGGCCCGACCTCCGGTCGGGCCCGCTGCTCGAGCACTACTCGAAACGCTTGCAGTTGCCTGCTATCCAGGGGGCTTGAGCCAGCCCGAAACTCGCTTGAACTTCCCTGCTCCCTGGTACTCGAAGAACTGCGTCTGGTCGTTGCAGTCCGCCGGGATTGCCGGGTACTTCCCGCACCTCACGGTCGGGGCGCCCAGGGGCACCGGGCCCCGTTCCGCCCTCGCCTGCTTGTTGATCGCCGCCGGCGTGATTTTGCTGTAGCCGATCTTGTTGAGCCACTTGATCAGCGTCAGCGTCTGCCCGAACCCGACCGGGGACCACGGGTCGGCGGAGATCTTTGGATCTGCCGCGTACTTCTTGAAGACCTTGAGGAAGGGCGGCACGCCCTTGTCCGTCAGGTCGAAGCCGAGCGACGACGCGATCGCGAAGGTCCACTTCGGGTAGTCGCCGCCGAGCCCCGCCGCCACCCTCGGGTCGAGGCAGAGCGGGTTCGTGAGCACCTTCTTGTTGAGCCCGAGCTGCGCGAGCGCCTTCGCCATATTGACGCAACCCGAGGCGACGTCCTGCACCACGAACATGTCGGCGGTCTGACCACCGGCTGCGGTGATCGGGCCCACGAGGTCGGTCGTGTTCGGGTCGTAGGAGACCTGCTTGACCGACAGCCCGGCCCTCCTCATCGCGGCGACGATCGACACGCCGGCCTCCGCAATGCCCGGTATGGTCGGGTAGACGACCGCAGCGGTTTTCGCCTTGAGCACGTCGCGTGCGAACGTCCCGTACGGGCTGAGCACGGACGCGTTACCGCCGAAGAGGCCGTAGACCCCAGACTTGGACGTTTCGTCGATCGGGTGGACCAACACGCCGCCCACGACCGACTTCTTGCCGAGAGCCGAGTAGAACGACTGGTTGCCGATGACGACGCCACCCCAGAGCACGACCGAGACCCGCTTGTCGTTCGCCATCAGTTGGCCGCAGCGCGTGCCTTCCTCCTCGGTCGACTTGATGAAGCACTTCTTCAGGACGATCGGATGTCCGGCGGCCGCGCCTCTGAGCTCGGCGTTCGCATACTTCACCGCCGTCTCGACTGCCGGCGTCCACAGCGGCCCGACCTGGACCTGGCCGCCCTGGAGGTTGACGAGGCCGATCACGACTGGCTTCAGCTTCGGATTTGCCTTGCCGGGCGTTGCGCCCACGAACTTCGCATAGTTGGTGACCGCTGCCGGAGCGGCTGCCCCGCCGAGCGCAACGGGCAGCATCAGACCGAGCGCGACTACCAGCGCTGAGAGTACGACGACCGCACGTCGGCTCTTGGCGCGGAGCCTCGGCGTGGGTGAGATCTCCATTCGGTGCCTCCTGATTTGGCTTGTGCCTGCGCGGCTCCTGGATCGAGGCAAAGATAACATCGTCTCAGGTGATGTTCAATCCTGTTGACAATCCTGTTCTCAGCGCATCCGAGCTCCGGCGCGTATAGCGTCCCGAATCCCGATGGTCGCGGAGACACCTGTTCTCGAGGCACGTGGCGTTTCGGTCAGTTTCGGCGGCGTCCATGCCCTCGTCGACGTCGATCTCCGACTTGAGCCGGGGCAGTTGCTCGGGCTCATCGGCCCCAACGGAGCGGGCAAGACCACCTTCATCGACGCCATCACCGGGTTCGTCCGCTACCGGGGTAGCGTCCTTCTCGACGGCCGCGACCTCTCCGGAGAGGCGCCGCACGAACGGGCCCGGCTAGGGCTCGCCAGGACGTGGCAGTCGGTCGAGCTGTTCGACGACCTGACGGTTCGCGAGAACATCGCGGTCGCCGCGGAGCCGTCCGCGTTCAGGGCGCTCCGCGACGTCGTCTCGCGGCCTGCGGGGCGCATCGAGCGCGTCGAGGAAGCGCTCGGTGTCTTCGGGCTGGAGGAACACGGTGACGCGATGCCGAGTGAGCTGTCGCAGGGCGACCGTAAGCGCGTCGGGGTTGCCCGCGCGTACGCGGCGACCCCCCGCCTTCTCTGCCTGGACGAGCCTGCGGCGGGCCTGGATGCGCTCGAGAGCGACGCGCTCGGTCGTCACCTGCGTGAGATCGTCGATCGCGGGACCGCCATGTTGCTCGTCGACCACGACATGGGTCTCGTGCTGTCGATATCCGACTACGTCGTCGTGCTCGAGTTCGGCAAGGTGATCGCACACGGCGCGCCCGAGGTCGTGCGACGTGACCCGAACGTGGTCACCGCGTACTTGGGCAAAGCGGGGGCCGAGGTGACAGCAGGCCTCGCAAGCATGGAGCCCGGTGCGTGAGCGTGGCGCTCGAGATCGAAGGACTGACCGCCGGCTATGACCAGGCGCCCGTCATCCGCGACGTCGGCATCACCGTCGACGCGGGCGAGGTCGTCGCGCTTCTGGGCGCCAACGGCGCAGGGAAGACGACGACCCTGCGCGTGGTGTCGGGCATCGTCAAGCCCATCGCGGGCCGCGTCGCATTCAATGGCGACGATCTCGCGTCGTACTCGCCAAGTGCGCGCGCGCGACTCGGCATCGCGCACGTTCCCGAGGGCCGAGGAATCTTCTTCGGCCTCAGCGTCGCCGAGCACTTCCGCCTCGCCCATCGCGGGGAGACGATGGACGCCGAGCTTGCATACCGGTACTTCCCGAAGCTCGAGGAGCTCGGCCAGCGCCGCGCCGGCCTCCTCTCCGGCGGCGAGCAGCAGATGCTGGCGATCGGGCGAGCGCTGGCTCGACACCCTCGCTTGCTCATGCTCGACGAGCTCTCGCTCGGGCTCGCCCCCGTCATCGTCGAGGACCTGCTGCCGGTCGTCCGCGACTACGCACGCGAGTCGCGCTGTGCCGTGCTCCTCGTCGAGCAGCACGTCCACCTCGCTCTCGAGGCGGCCGACCGGGGCTACGTCCTCTCCCACGGCGAGATCGTCCTGCACAAGGAAGCCGGAGAGCTCCGGCGCGATCGCCATCTGCTCATCGCCAGCTACCTGGGGGAGCGCACGGACGCGTTCTCGAATGGCGCGACTCCTACCGACGGCCCCGCCTTTGGTGATCAGCCATAGGCTCGCCGCCTCCCATCAGATGCCCAGGCAAACGCGCTGCACCTCGGCGTCGTCGAGCATGGCTCCAGCCGCTCCCGAGCGCAAGACGCTTCCCTCGCTCAACAGGTAACCCCGCTGTGAGATTGCCAATGCTCGCCTCACGTTCTGCTCGACGAGCAGCATCGAGACGCCTGCCTCGTTGATCTCCTGCAGTGCGTCGAACAGCGTGTCGATCATCACGGGCGCAAGTCCGAGCGACGGCTCGTCGAGGAGCAGGAGGCGCGGCTCGGACATGAGGGCGCGCCCGATCGCAAGCATCTGCTGTTCTCCGCCGCTTAGCGTGCCTGCACGCTGCCTCTCCCGGCCCTGAAGCACCGGGAACAGCTCGTAGACCATCGAGAGCCGATCGGCCTGCGAGGCGCGCACCGACCGCCGGTACGAGCCGATGCTGAGGTTGTCGCGCACGCTCATGCCAGCGAAGACGCGACGACCTTCCGGGACGATTGCCACCCCGCGGTCGCAGACCTTGTGGCTTGGGAGCTGCGCCAGGTCGACGTGGTCGAGCACGATCTCGCCTTCGCGATCCGTCAGCAGTCCCGCGAGCGCGTTGACGAGCGTGGTCTTCCCGGCACCGTTGGGACCCACGACGCCGACGATCTCTCCGTCTTCGATGCGGAGATCGACGTCGCGCAGCGCCCGAGCCTCGCCGTAGTACGCGTTCAGGCCCTTGACGTCAAGCACCGTGCTCCCGCCCGAGATAGGCCTGCCCGACAGCCGGATCGTTCATCACGACATCCGGAGTGCCGTCCGCCAGTTTCGTCCCCCGGTCGAGCACGACGATGCGGGTTGCGAGGCCCGTTACGGCTCGCATCACGTGCTCGACCATGAGGATGGTCGCGCCTGCATCGCGGATCCTCCGCAGGATGCCCACAGCCTCGTCGACCTCGGCCGCATTCAGGCCGGCCAGGACCTCGTCGAGGAGAAGCAGCGTCGGCCTGGTCGCAAGGGCGCGGGCCAGCTCGAGCAGCTGCCGCTGGTGCAGGTTGATCTCGCGGGGAAGGGCGTCGGCCTGGGGGGTGAGACCGACGAAATCGAGGTGCTCCCCCGCGCCACGACGCGCTTCCGCGAGGGTCTGGCTGACGCGGCCGAACATGCCCGCGACCGCCACGTTGTCGCGCACCGTCATGGACACGAACGGCTTCGGAATCTGATGCGTTCGCGCAACGCCGCGATGCGAGAGCTCGTGCGGAGCGAGCCGGTCGACGCGGCGGCCGTCGAGCCTCACCTGGCCCGCGCTTGGCGACTGGGCGCCGCACAGGATCGAGATGAGCGTCGACTTGCCGGAGCCGTTCGGCCCGACGAGCCCGACGACCTCCCCGCGCGAGATCGTCAGCGAGACGCCGGCCAGCGCGTGCACGCCGCCGAAGCGCTTCTCCACCTCGACGCACTCGAGCAGCGGCGTCGGGCTCGGGGCAGGAGACGCGCTCATGCGCCCGCGGCGCCCCCCGTCCGCGAGGCGGCGAGACGGCGGCGCTGGCGCGCGCCGATTCGCGGCCGCGGACGGCCGACGAGGAGGACCAGGGTCGCGGCGATCAGACCGGTGGAGAGCCAGTCCGTGGCGATCCCCCATCCGCCCAGGCCTGCGAGCACCGTCACCACGACGAGCGTGAGTCCGGCGGCGACCGCGCGACGTGGTCGATCGCGGATGCGCTCGTAGAGACCTTCCGGCGCAAACAGGATCATGAGAACGAGGATCCCCCCCAGGACGACCGGGCCCCATTCGCCGAGTCCCGAATTCGCAAGGCGCTCCTGCAAGGAGTAGATGACGAGGGCCCCGATGACGGGGCCGAGCCAGTGCCGCCGCCCCCCGAGCACGGCCATCACGATGACGAGAAGTGGCACGGTGAGGTTGAAGACGCCCTCCGGGGTCAGATATCCGACCTGGAGCGCTGCGACCGCGCCCGAAAGTGCGCCAAGGGAGCCGGAGATCGTGATCGCAAACATCTTGTAGCGGAAGGTCGGCACGCCGAGCTCCTCGGCGACGTCCTCCTCGTCACGGATCGAGAAGAGGCCCCAGCCGAAGCGCGAGTTCTGGATCATGAAGGCGACCAAGACGGCGAGCGCGGCAACGGCTAGCCCGAGGCGATAGACGAGGTCCTGGTACTCGCCGAGAAACGCAGGATAGTCGGGAATCTGTATCGGGATGCCCTGGCCGCCGTCGACCCAGGTGCTCAGCTGTGCGATCGCGGAGAGCGTGAACGTCACCGCGAGCGTCAGCAGCGCGAAGATCTCTCCACGTAGCGAGCCGAGCCGGAACGCGAGCGCCCCGACCCCCGCCGCCAGGAGCCCACCGACAATGCCGGCGATCGGGATCGTCAGGAAGTAATTGACCCCCTCGCGGCTGACGAGGTCGCCTGCCGTGTAGACACCCAGGCCGTAGAAGGCGCCTTGACCGAAGCTGAAGTATCCCGTGTACCCGGAGAGGATGTTCCAGCTGGTCGACTGGGCGATCCAGAAGAAGACGAAGTACGCGTAGACGAGATAGAAGGCCGGAAACCCTGTCGCGTCCTGGAGGTTGGGGACGAAGGCCAACGCGGCGACGACGGTCAGGAGCGCTGCGAGCTGCGAGTGCTTCACGAGCCACCCAGCCGTCCAAAGAGCCCGTTCGGCCGGAAGAGCAGCGCGAGGATAAGGAGCAGGAAGACCACGAGCGGCGCGCCCAGGGGCTCCCAGCCGACACTCACCTGGCTGTAGACGAAGCCGATCAGGATGCCTGCGGCCACGGCGCCGAGCAGGTTGCCGATGCCGCCGAGAATAACGACCGTGAAGACGAGGCCCACCCACTCGGATGCGAGCTCGGGGAAGACGGCTTGGTTGATCCCGACCAGCACGCCGGCGACCGCGGCCATCGCCGACGCGAGCCCGGCGGTGAGCATCCCGATGCGCCGATGGTCCACCCCGTACGCGCCCGCGATCTCGGGGTCATACGCAAGCGCGCGCAGCGCCCTGCCGAAGTGCGTGTGGCGGAGCACGTAGTACGTTGCGAGCGCGAGCGCGAGCGCGACTCCGAGAGCCATCAGCTGCGGGACCGGGAACGCGATGTCGCCGATGAAGAAAGCGCGCGTCGCATAGGGATTCTCCGCGGCCTCGATCTGGCGGAAGTCGGCGCTCCAGATGATGTTGATCAGCTGGATCGCGATGATGAAGAGGCCGAAGCTGAGG
>JBOHAY010000375.1:0-12540 GCA_050697935.1 Gaiellaceae bacterium
CGGCCGAGCTTCTGCGGGAGGACATGGTGCAGCTCGCGGCAGCGGTTCTCCAGGCGCCGGTGGAGGCGATAGAGCTTGCGGACGGCTTCGCTCGGATCAAGGATGGGCCAGAGGAGGCAGCGCTCCCCTTCATGGCGCTCGGCGCGATCGTCAACGCGAACAACGCGTTCCTTCCGCCGGATTTCAACCCGACGCTGAACCACCGTTACGTGTGCAGGCCGTACTTCGGCATGGTCGACACGGAGAAAAAGACAGGCCAGCTGACGCTGACCTATGCGACGCAGATCCACGCGGCCGTGGTCGAGGTCGATCCAGAGACGGGCGAGGTCGAGATCGTCGACTACGCGGCGGTCGACGACTGCGGCGTCCGGATCAACCCGCAGATCGTGGAAGGCCAGGTGCACGGCGCCACGGCACACGCGATCGGCGCAGCACTCTCCGAGGAGTTCGTCTACGACGAGGAGGGAACTCTTCTCACGTCCAACTTCTACGACTACCACGTTCCTCACGCGATGGACATGCCGCCGCTCAAGACGGGCGCCATGGAGTCTCCGTCACCTGTGGCGCCGCTCGGTGCGAAGGGCATGGGGGAGGGCGGTGGCGGAGGCATCCACTGCCTCGGCGCTGCGATCCAGGACGCGCTGCGGGCTGCGGGAGGCGCGATCGTCTATACGAGCTGCAACCCCCCGCACCGGGTCTGGTCGATGCTGCAGGATCCAGAGTCGACACGCGCCAACGTGGAGGTGGTCTCGAAGTGATCGTGTCCGGAACGAAGGAGTTGAGTGCATCGCGCGAGACGGTCTGGGGCGTTATCAACGAGCCGTCCGAGATGGCCAAGCTTATGCCGGGCGTCGAGAGCTTCGAGATCACGGACGAGCGCCACTGGACGGCCAAGGTCAAGGTTCCGCTCGGCCTGGGTGGACTCAAGATGACGATGAACTTCGAGAAGCTCGAGGAGCGCCCGCCCGAATTTTCGTCCATGCGTGCAAAGGGTCAGGGCGTGGGCGCCCTCATGGACATGACGACCTCGTTCACGCTCTCCGAGGCGGCAGAGGGAACATCGATGGCGTGGGAGGCCGACGTCAAGATCGCAGGCCCGGTCGGCGCGATGGGCCAGCGTGTCCTGCAGCCGATCGTCAATCAGCAGGTCTCGCAGGTGCTCGCGGCGCTCGAGGAGCGCGTCACTGAGGCCGCAGCCTCCTCGACGTCCGCCGACGGCCAGAGGCTTGATGTGGGTTAGGAGCACGTCCGGCTGGGGCCCTGCGCACGGCGCATCCCAGCCCGCTCGGTCGGCACCAAGGCCACCAGCCTGGGCACCGACCGCCCCGGCTACGCTGCTTGGCGCATACCCTCCCCGAACGCACCCCCAACCCACATCAAGCCTCTAGGAGACTTTGTGGCTCTGAGCCACAAGGCAACCGTGCATCGCGATGTGAGTGGGCCGTAGATGGCAGTCCCGTTCCGGATCGGCGTCATGCAGCTCACCATGGAACCCCTCGAGGAGATGCTCGAGTCGGCGCGTGTCATGGACGCGGCCGGCATGGACACCATCTGGCTTGCCGAGGCGTATCCGTGGTGGCGCAAGCACGGGATGGAGGCGCGCTCGTCTACCGTCGTGTCCGCGCTCATGGCCCGCGAGACGAGACAGCTGACGATCGGCTGGGGGATCATCTCGCCCTTCACGCGGCACCCCGTTCAGGTCGCGATGGACGCACGGGTGGTGCAGGAAGCGGCCGGGCCGGGGCGGTTCCTGCTCGGCTTCGGAACGTCGAAGATCTTCCTCAACAACATCCGCTCGCAGACGTCGAAGACGCTCGGCCCGATGCGCGACGCCATCACGATCGTGCGCGGCGTGCTCGGCGGGGAGCCGTTCGAGTACGAGGGCGACACGTGGAGCGCGTCCGTCCCGGCGTTGAGCCCAGAGGCGCACACACCTCGAGGCGTCCCGCCCGTCTATGTCGCTGCGACGGCGCCGAAGATGCAGGCGCTCGCGGGCGAGATTTCCGACGGATGCCTCACCCCTTCGATCACGACGCCTGCGTTCGTCCGGTACACGCGCGGCAACGTCGCCTCCGACATTGACATCGGCTGCACCGTCGTCGCTTCGATACACGAGTCGGATCGCGAAGCAGGCCGCGACGGCGCGCGCGAGATCGCAGGCATGTACCTCGCGAACAAGTTCCAGAACATCCGGGGCTCTGCCGACACGTTGCTCGAGCTCGCCGGCATCGAGATGGAAGAGCTGGCCCCTGTCGCCGAGGCGATGGAACAGGGCGGGCGGCTCGCGGCGAAGGCGAAGGTCACGGATTCGCTCCTCGACCGCTGCAAGGCGATCGCCGGAACGCCGTCCGATTGCATCGCAGCGATCGAGGAGTACAAGGACGCCGGCTGCACGCACGTCATGCTCGAGCTGTGGGGGGACCGCCGCCACGACCAGATCCGCCTCTTCGGCGAGAAGGTACTCCCGCACGTCCGTGACTGAGATCCGCATCAACGAAGCGCGGCTCGTCGAGTGGGCGTCGACGGCGGTCGGCACGCCGAGCTTCACCGGCTCGGAAGAGGCGATGGCCGAGCTCGTGCGCGAGACGTTCCTCGACATGCGCCTGCACGTGCAGTGGCAGCAGGTGGAGGAAGGTCGCGCGAACGTCCTCGGGATCAGCGAGGGCGCCGGCGGTGGGCCGAGCCTCATGTTCAACGGCCACATGGACACGTCGTACTCCGGCAGGGAGCCGTGGTTGCGGCACGTCCCAGGCTTCCAGCCGTCGGCGTTCGTCGAGGACGGTCGCCTCTACGGCCTCGGGATCTCGAACATGAAGGGTGCGCTCGCGTGCTATGTCGAGGCGCTGCGTGCGCTCGAGGATGCAGGGATCCGGCTGCGTGGAGACGTCATGATCGCTGCGGTTTCGGGCGAGATCGAGAAGACGCAGTTCGGCGACGCCCAGGGCGCCCAGTACCGCGGCTATGCCGCAGGATCGCGCTACCTCGTCTCGCACGGCGGCGTCGCGGACATGTGCATCGTCGGCGAGCCGACCGAGTCGAAGGTGGTGCTCGGCCACTTCGGATCGCTGTGGCTGCGGATCTCCACACAGGGACCGTTCATCCACACCGCATTCAGCGAGGGGAAGCGGGACCAGAACTCGATCGTACGCATGCGCGAGGTGCTCGACGCCGTGCTCGAGTGGATCCCCACCTGGGAGGACGATCCCGAGAATGCATACCGTGGCGCCAAGGCGATCGTCAACGTCGGCGCGATCGAGGGAGGGTTCGGCTGGCGCGTCTCACGGACGCCACACCGAACCGACCTGTTTCTCGATGTCCGCGTGCCGCCCACGAAGGAAATGGCGGTTGCGCGAGGGCAGGTGCTCGCGATGGTGCGCGGGCTGAAGGAGCGATTCCCCGACCACGGCGTGGAAGGTGAGGTGTACGTGACGGCGCCCGGCGCCGAGATCGCGGAGGATCACGCCCTCGTGAGTGCGCTCGACGAGGCGCACGCCGAGATCTTCGGTTCGCCACCCGAGCGAGATGTGACCCGCTGGTTCTCGGATGCGTCGGTGCTCTCTCGCTATGGAATTGCGACCGTGAACTATGGGACCTCGACGGGTTTACTCGACACCGTCAAGGGTGAGAACCTCGAGATCGACGGGCTGGTGAAGACCGCCGAGGTGTACGCACGTGCGGCGATGAAGGTCTGTGGCGTGGCGCGATGAGCCTGCACCAGCTGCCGGCCGATCTTCCCGTTCCGATCGACGACGGGGCTACCGACCATCTGGTCGGGCTGGAGGTGCCCGAGCTCGTGCTCGACTCGTCGGAGGGCCCCGTCGACGTCGCGCAGCTCGCTGCGCGCCTCGCCGTCCTCTACGTCTACCCTGCGACCGGTGTCCCGGGCCGACCCACTCCGGACGGCTGGGACGCGATTCCCGGCGCGCGCGGCTGTACCCCGCAATCCTGCGCGTTTCGCGACCACGCCGGCGAGATCGCCGAGCTCGGAGCCCGTGTGGCTGGGCTGTCGGCTCAGCCACTCGACGAACAGATCGAGTTCGCTCGGCGCGAGCACATTCCGTTTCCAGTCATCGCGGATCCCGATCGGCGACTCGGCGCTGCCCTCAGCCTGCCGACGTTCGAGTTCGGCGGCGGCGAGCTGTACAAGCGGGCGACGCTCGTTCTCGAGTCCGGTCAGGTGGCGAAGGTGTTCTACCCCGTGTTTCCGCCGGACCGGAACGCGGCGGAGGTCGTTTCATGGCTCGAGGGGAGGTCTTCATGACGGACGATGGAGCGAGGCTCCGCGTGCTCGAGCGCATGGTCGAGGGCTTTAACGACCACGACCTCGACGCGATCATGGCGCTATTCACCGACGATTGCGTCTTCGAGTCCCCTCGAGGCCCCGACCCGTGGGGTCGGCGCTTCGAGGGTCCGGCGGCGGTCCGCGAGGGACTCGGCTCACGGTTCGCCACGATCCCGGACGTGCACTACGGCGACGGGCGGCACTTCGTCTCCGGCGACCGCGCGGCGTCGGAGTGGACGCTCACGGGAACGACACTCGACGGCGTGAAGCTCGAAGTTCGTGGCTGCGATCTGTGGACGTTCCGCGGCGACGAGGTCGTCGTCAAGGACTCGTTCTGGAAGATCGTCGAGCCGTGAAGCTCGTCTCCTTCGGCGACGAACCACGAGTCGGCGTCCTCGACGGCGACGAGATCGCGGTCCTCGATGTCCGGACCACTCGCGAGTACTTCGAGCGGGGAGGCGCCGACGAGACAGGCGAGCGCGTGCCCCTCGCGGACACCCGCTTGCGAGCGCCGATCGTCCCGAAGAAGTTCTTCCACACCGCTGGCAACTTCCGTGAGCACGAGGAAGAGTCGAAGCAAGTCGACTGGTCGCACGAGATCGCGCCGTGGATCGTGTTCTTCCAGAATGTCGACGCCATCGTCGGGCCCGATGAGCCGGTCGTCTATCCCGAGCACCTGACTCAGGAGCTCGACTACGAGCTCGAGCTTGCGATCGTAATCGGGAGGGCCGGAAAGTGGTTCTCACCGGACGAGGCGAGCGACCACATCGCCGGGTACGTCATCTTCAACGACATCACCGCTCGAGACATCCAGCGACGCGAGATGCGCTCGGGCGTTTTCTCCTTCTGTAAGGCGATCGACACGTTCTGCCCGCTCGGGCCCTGGATCGTGACGGCCGACGACATCCCCGACCCGCACGACCTCGCGATGGAGCTGCGCGTCAACGGGGAGGTGCGTCAGACGTCGCACTCCGGTCGTATGAGCGTCACGATTCCGGAGATCGTGAGCCACTACTCGGCACTCGGATACTCCGCGGGGGACGTGATCTCGACCGGGACCGTCTCCGGCGTTGCCGGCTTCTCTCCCGACGCTGCTTCCCTCTACCTCAAGCCGGGCGACGTGATGGAGGCGGAGATTGCGCGTATCGGCGTCTTGCGCAACCCGATTGTCTCCTGGCAGGACGCACACGGCGAGCCGGCGCCGCCTCGGGTTCGGTGGTAGTCGGCTCGATCGAGCTCCTTCCGGTTCCGGACGCGGTCGGTCTGCTTGCCGAGTACGGCGAGGCGTTCCCCGAGGTGCCGGCGGAAGCATGGGAGCCGTACCGCGTGCTCTATCCGGAGCTCTTCTCCGGAGAGAGCTGGCGCCTTCCATGCAACTGCTTCCTCGTCCGCTCGCAGGGGACAACGATCCTCGTGGACACCGGTGTCGGGCCGCCCGGCCTGTGGGACTGGACAGCTGAGGACGAAGGTCGCCTCCCGGGTGCGCTCGACGATCTTGACCTCCGACCGGACGACGTCGACATCGTCTTCCTTACACACCTCCACATCGATCATCTCGGTTGGAACACGGACGTCGAAGCGGTGGCGCTCTTTCCGCGAGCGCGCTACCTCGCGCACCGAGACTCGCTGGCGTTCGCGCGTCACCAGGACGGGCGGGCTCACGTCCAGCGCTGCATCATCGCGCTCGAGGATTGCTTCGAGGCGCTCGACGGCGAGCTCCAGCTCGTGCCAGGTGTCACCGCGTTCGTCTCACCCGGCCACTACCCGGGGCACATGGGCCTTCGACTCGAGTCGGGAGACAGCGCCGCTGTGCTCATCGCAGACACGGCGGTCCATCCTGCCCTCCTGCACGAGCCGGACTGGGTCTACATCTCCGACGGGGATCCGGATGAATGTGCCAGGACGCGAAGGGCGCTGTACCCCGAGCTCGTCGACCGTGACGTCCTGGTCGCGTGTGGCCACTACCCGGGAACCGGGATCGGCCGCGTCGTCACCCGCGGACGCCGCATCGTCTGGATGGAGGCGCAGTGAGCTGGCCCCGAGACGAGGCGAAGCTCGACCGCGTACGCGCGCCCGACAACGTCCTCTACCTCACGAACTTCTGGGGCATGAAGGGCTATGACGCCTGCGTCTTCCCGCGTCAGGGCGACCCCGTGCTGATCTGCCTCGAGGCGAGCGAAGACGATGCGGTACGCATGGCGTGGACCGACGACATCCTCCTCTTTCAGGGTTACGACCCATCGGATCCGCGACCTCCTACTGCCCGCGTGTTGGAGTTCGCGAGGGGAGCTGCGTCCGAATATGGACGTGTCGGGCTCGAGCTCTCGCTTGGCACCCAGGCCGCCGACCGGATGGTGGGCGAGCCGACGACGTTCACTCACGACTGGTTCACCGCGTTCGGAGCGGTCGAGGACGCCACGCCGCTCCTCGCCGATGCGCGGGCAATCAAGTCCGAGCAGGAGATCGAGCGGATGAGGCTCGCGAACGACATCGCCGCGGCCGCCATGGAGCACTGCAGGCTGATCATCGAGCCGGGGATGAGCGAGGCTCAGATTGCGGCGGAGTGGGAGGGATTCGTCCACGGAGAGGGGACCGGATGGGAAGACAAGGTCGATCTCGCACTCGGGTTCTCCCTCGTGTGGTCGGGGAGCGGGATCAAGACCTTCACGGCGACGACAGCTCGCCCGGTCGTCGATGGCGAGCCGACGCTCTTCGAGATCTGGGTCTGCGCGGACGGCTACTGGTGCGACCACACGAAGAACCTCGTCGTCGGCGAGCTGACACCCGCGTACCGCGAGCTCGAGCGCGGGCTCATGGGCGTGTACGAGGGCGCGATCGACTTCACGCGCCCCGGCGCGAGCCTCGCGGAGCTGGACCGCCGTATCCGCGCCGGCATCGACGCGATGGGCTTCCCTGGCCAGCCGTCCCATCCGATCTGCCACGGCGTCGGCGCCCGTGCGCACGAGCCGCCGTACGCACACCAGGCTGGAGGCGGCGACATCTGCGAGGGAATGGTTCTTGCAATCGAGCCAGGATGCTATGTCGAGGACGGTGGCGGGCTGCGCGTCGAGGACAACTTCCTGGTCACGGCTTCCGGCGCCGAAAAGCTCTCCTCCTTCCCCGATGGGATAGTTCGGGCATGAGCGAGCAGGTGACTCAGTCGCCCGAGAGTGACCCGAACTGGTCGCGGCGCATCGGTATCGGTGTCGTCCTGATCGTCGGGCTGACACTGATCGGCCTCCTGGGCGCTGCGTTCCTTCCGCGCTGGTGGGCCCAGCGGATCGGGGACCAGGTGAGCGGCAGCATCACGACTGGCGGCTTCCTCGGACTGTTCTACGGCTTCGTCTTCACGCTGCTACCGCTGATCGTGCTCTTCCTCGTCTTCCGCTACCTGAGGACCTGGCGGCGGCGCGCGATCGGCGTCAGTGTCGTCATTCTTCTCGCGGCACCGAACCTCCTCACGCTCGGCATCGTCCTAGGCACGGGGAACGGCGCGCACGCTGGCGACCGGATCCTCGATGTGGAGGCGCCGGCCTTCCGCGGAGGAACGCTTGCGGGAGCGCTTCTTGCCGTCGCTTTCGTTACAGGCGCCTGGTATCTCGTCAGATCGAGACGCCGCGCATGGAGCCGAGCCGACACACTCGAATCCGCATCGCCTCGAACCGAGAGCACCGGCTCGTGACGCTCGATCGCGCAAAGGTCTGGACGGGTGAGCTGAACGCGAAAGCGCTCGAACCGCAGCCGCGCGTGATTGTGGGCCTCTATGACACGACACTTCGTGACGGTGAGCAGACCGTCGGCGTCGTTCTCTCGCCCGAGGACAAGCTCGCGATCGCGACCGCGCTCTCGTCGGCCGGCGTCGACCGCATCGAAGCCGGATTCCCGCGGGTCTCGGAAGCCGACGCGCGGGCGATCTCGCTGATCCTCGAGGCGGGCCTCACCGCCGAGATCTGGGGATTTTCTCGCGCGGTTCGCGCCGACGTCGAGGCGCTGGTGGAGCTCGGGCTGCGGGCGTCCGTCATCGAGAGCCCGATCTCGGACGGGAAGCTCGCCGCGCTCGGCGTCTCACGCGAGACGATGTTGGAGCGGATCCGAGCCGCAGTGTCCTTCGCCGTCGAGCAAGGAATCCGGGTCGCGTTTTTCGGCGTCGACTCGACCCGCGCGGACCTGGAGTTCGTGCGCCGCGCCTACGACAGCGCCGTCGAGGCGGGCGCCCAGGAGGTCGTGGTCGTCGACACGCTCGGGATCGCGACGCCCGAGGCGGCCGCCTTCCTCGTCGGGGACGTCGCCGAGCGGCTCGACTACGAGGTTCCCGTCCACTGGCATGGTCACGACGACTTCGGGCTCGCGACCGCCGCAGCGGTAGCCGCCGTGCAGGCGGGCGCGACGTGGGTGCAGGGAACGGTGAACGGCATGGGGGAGCGGGCCGGCAACGCGGACCTCGTGGAGGTCGCTCTCGCGCTCGAAGCCCTCTACGGCATCCCGACACGTCTCCGGCTCGAGCACGCTCGTGAGCTCGCCCGGCTCGTCCAGGAGCTCGCAGGCACCCAGTTGGCGCCGTGGAAGGCGGTGACCGGCGACAATCTCTTCACGCGCGAGTCGGGCGCCGTCGCGTCGCAGTTTCACGACCCGCCGGCAATCGAGCCCTACGCCTCCGAGCTCGTCGGCGCGCAGCGAGGGATCGTGCTCGGGAAGAAGAGCGGGCTCGACTCGATTCGGATCAAAGCTGACGAGCTCGGGATCGACGTGTCCGCGGATCAGCTCCCTGTGCTCCTCGAGGAGGTCAAGCGAGCGGGGACGAAGAAGCGCGGACTGGTCACGGACGCCGAGTTTCGGCGCCTCGTCTCGCGCAAGCGCACACGCGACCGCGTGTCAGATCCGTGACGAACGTCTCGCGAACCGCGGAGCGGTAGGCTCGAGCAGTGCCGGTCGCACGGGAAAAGTTCTTCGACGTCATGGCCTCGTTCCCGTCCGGTGTCGCGATCGTCACGACGCTCGGCGCCGACGGGGCGCCCCGAGGTCTGACCACGACGGCCGTTTCGAGCGTGTCCGCGCATCCGCCCACGATCCTCGTCTGCGTCGATCTGGGATCTCGCACGCTTGCTGCCCTCCGCGGAAGCCGGAGGTTCCTCGTCAATTTCGTCGGCCAGGGCCGGAGCCAGCTGTGCTTGCTCTTCGCGTCGAAGTCGGACGACAAGTTCGACCAGGTCTCGTGGCGCCTCACCGATTCCGGCCTCCCGCTGCTCCACGAAGACGTCCTCGCGTGGGCGGAGTGCTCGACGGTGCACGACCTCGAGGTCGGCGATCACGTGATCCTCGTCGCCCGGGTCGAGGAGGGCGGCGTGATCCCCGAGCTCGAGTCGCCGCTCATGTACTACCGCCGGTCGTGGGGCGTATGGTCACCCGTACACGAGTCGAACGAAGGCGAACCGGTGGCCATCGGCGCGATCGAGGTCAGCGCGCGCGACCTGCGCTGGCAAGGCGTCGAGTTCTGAGAGAGGCGACTGCGCAGTTGACCGGCATGACGGGCGATGGGATACTCGCCGGGATCTGACATGTCACAGGGGAGGTGCGGCGCGCGATGAGGTTCGGCCTCTATTCGGAGATACAGCTTCACCCGGGAAAGAGCCCAGAACGGCTCTACGCCGAGGTCCTCGAGCAGATTGAGAACGCGGACCGGCTCGGCTACGACGTATACGCCGCGATCGAGCACTTCTTCTATCCGAAGTTCTCAATCTCCGCGAATCCGACGGCACTCTTCGCCGCCGCCGCCCAGCGCACCAAGCAGATCCGCTTCCGGACGATGCTGCATGCCCTCCCGTACCACAACCCCGCTGTGCTCGCATCTGCGATCGCCGCCACCGACATCCTCACGGGTGGCCGGTACGAGTTCGGGGTCGGTCGCGGCCACGGCTGGATTCCCGAGAAGGCCGGTGTCCCGCTGGACGAGCACCATCGTCCGCGCTACGAAGAGGCCGTCGACCTGCTCTTCGAGGCGCTCGGGAACGAGCGCTTCAGCCACGACGGAGAGTACTTTCACGTCGCGGATTCCCACGTCGTACCGTTTCCGGCGCGAAAGTTCCGCGTCACTCTCGGGGGGACGTCGGACCGCACGTACGAGCTCGCTGCCGAGCACGGATGGAGCGTCGCCGTGCCACCTCTGCTCCCGTACGTCGCGCTCGAGAAGCAGCTCGATCTCTACCGGGAGAAGTGCGCCGAGCACGGAACGACGCCCGACATCGTCTGGATCCATGCGTGCCATCTCGACGAGGACCGGGAAACGGCGCTGCGGGAGGCGAGGGACTGGACAGTCGGCTTCATCCAGGGAAACTGTTCACCGCTGATCGAGTACCAGAAGCCCTCGACCGAGGGGCTGCTCAAGGCGGACTACGGTTTCTACACGGCGGGGATCATGGAGCAGCTCAACGAGATCCCGTACGAGCAGTTGCTCGAGGAGGACTACATCTGGGTGGGAACCCCGGACGACATCGCCGAGCGCATCGAGCAGACGCTCGAGATCTGCCCGGGGATCGGCGAGATCGCGATCACGGTCAACGCCGGCGGGATCGAGCACTGGATGGCGATCAAGAACCAGGAGCTCTTCGCGAGCCGGGTGATCCCGCGCTTCAGCGTCGGCGCTCGTGCGTCCGAGCCGGCGCTCGCCTGAAGCGGCCGACGTTCGTCTAAAGAGACATTGGCGGGCAATGAGAAGGAGGAGGAGAGAATGAGACGACCCGGTAAATGGGGAGCGCTTGTCGCTGCCCTGGCTCTGACGGGCGCTGCCACCGCAGTAGTCGCGACAGTCGCCCAGGGGAGCTCGCAGCAGAGGGGACCGATCATCATCGGTGCCGCCATGGACCTGACGGCGAACATGGCGCCGTACGACACACCGGCGCTCTATGCCGTTCAGGCGAGGGTCAAGGAAATCAATGCCGCGGGCGGTATCGACGGACGCAAGCTCCAGGTTAAGCTCTGCAACCACCAGCTGAAGAACCAGAAGACCTGCGCGCTCCAGCTGATCAAGCAGGGTGCGGTGATCGGAATGGTCACCTGCGACGTCGAGTTTGCAGCGCCTGCGACACAGGAGTTCATCAACAAGGGCATGCTGGCCCTCTCGCCGTGCATCGGCACGGACCAGCAGGGCCCAAAGCGCTTCGGGCCGAAGGGTCAGCTGGCGTTCACATTCGGGAACATCGCCCAGGACGAGGCGTCGGCGATGGCCGAGTACGCGTACGCCCGGGGCTGGAGGCGAGCGGTGATCGTCAAGGACAACCTCCTGGCGTACTTCCAGAACATCGCCGACCTGTTCAAGGCGCGCTTCCAGGAGCTCGGCGGCACGGTCGTCCAGGAAGAGAGCTTCTCGTCCTTTTCCAACACCATCCAGAACGCAATCAGCAAAGTGGCTCCCACCAGGGCGGACGTGATCGCTTTCCCGACCGCGTTCGACGGGCTCGCTCCGTTTGTCGGCGGCTTGCGTGCGCTGGGGAACGACACGCCGATCATCAACTCGTGGGCGGGTGACGGCAACTACTGGTGGCCCCAGAATCCGCAGGTCCGGAACTACTACTTCGTGACGTACGGCTCGATCTATGGCGACGACCCGAAGTCGGGGGTCAACCGACTCGTGAAGCAAGTCACGGCCGTCAACAAGGGCACACTGCCGGCGACCGGAAGCTTCATCCCGGGCGCCGACATGGTCGACGGGCTCGTGGCCGCCATCCGTGCCGCCAACGGCTCGACTAGAGGAATAGTCCTTGCCACTCAGCTCGAGAAGTTCAAGGGATTCCAGGCGACCTCGGGGAAGATCACCTTCTCCAAGAACGTCCACGGCGTCACCGGCCGCGCGTACCGCGTGATGTTCGTGAACAACAACCAGGCGAAGTTCCTCCGGTTCTGGAAGACCAAGAAACTCGCGTCGACCGGCTGAAGCGAGGTGACCCAGGCCGCGACGCCTGAACATAGAAGGTGGCCCGGAGGCTCACTCCGGGCCACCGCCGTCTCGCGGTCCTTCGAAGGGGTTCGGGCGCTCGACAACGTGACGCTCGAGATTCGGCGTGGCGAGGTGGTCGGGCTCATCGGGCCGAACGGCGCCGGGAAGACGACGCTCGTGAACGTCATGACGGGCTTCGACCTCCCGAGCTCGGGCTCGGTTGAGCTCGAGAATCGCGACATCACCAGCTGGAGGCCTCACCGTCGCGGGCGCGCCGGGCTCGCCCGCACGTTTCAGCACAGCCATTCGTTCGGGAACCTCTCCGTTC
>JBOHAY010000376.1:0-18923 GCA_050697935.1 Gaiellaceae bacterium
ACCCGGAAGGCGGGCGCCTCGTGGGTAACTTCCCGCAGGCCTTTACGCACCTCGCGCTCGTGGAGACCGCGTTCACGCTCTCGCGCAAGCCGAAGCAAGGCGACAAGACGTCGCGCTGAGCGCACAATTCGTCCCGTGACGAGGCTTGGGGTCCGTGACGTATCGCGGAGTGTGAGAGCGCTCGCATGCTGCGTCGTCGTGCTCACAGTTGCCTCCCTGGCGGCTGCTGTCGAGCCGGCGCGGGCGTGCTCTTGCATACCACCCGATCCGCGGAGCTACCTGGAGAAGGCCGACGGCGCATTCGTCGGTCGCCTCGTCAGTCGACGAGAGGCCGACCAAGGTCGAGCCGTCTTGACTTTCAGCGTCGAGCGGGCAGTCAAGGGCAAGATCGGTGACACGGTCGAGGTAACGACGGCAAACAACGGTGCCGCCTGTGGGATCGAGACCTCTGTGGGGCGACGGATCGGCCTCTTCCTCATGCGCGAGCGTGACGGATGGGTCGGACACCTTTGCTGGCAGGTGGATCCCGCAGATCTCCTGGCTGCTGCTGCGCTCCCGGCTCCGAACGGGAAGGGGCCGGTGGCGCTGTTCGTCGGCGGGCGCTTCGGGCCAGCGAGGACGATCGCGCTCGACGCCAAGGGCCGCACACTCGCCTACGGCTTGGGCGCGGGTGGATTGCTTTCCCCCTGTCCCGGACGCCAGAGGCTCGCCCAGATCGGCGGGGATGAGCTCGTACTTCGCGATGCGCGAACTCTTCAAGTGATCCGCCGGCAACCGTTTCAGCTGCCTGGGAAGCGGCTTCCCATCGCATCGTTGTGCGAAGACTCGGCCGGATCAAGTGTCGTGATCTTCGCTGAGTGGGCGCGCGGCGACGCACCATTCCGAGCCGCGATCTACCGCCTGGAAGGCAGTCGACTGAAAGTCGTCTGGCAGGGCACCGCGTACTTGTCCAGCCTCAACCCGGGCATCGCCTACTTACGGTCAGGAGCGGCCGCGAACCGGCTGGTCAGCGTCGACCTCAAAACGGGACGCGTGGTACCCCTTGCTTGGCTTCGCTTGAACGCTTCGCTCGTGCCAGACGCGACGGGCAAACTGCTGGCAGGCGTTGCATATCAGTTGGTCGAGCGGTCGCGGGTAGTGCTTTTGGATCTGACCACGCGACCAGCGAAGCTGCGGTCCTCTCCGCTCGCCGCCCCAGAGGTGTCAGGTGACCTCTTCTGGCTTCCGAGCGGGCGCTTGCTCTTTATTCCGTGGTACGGCCGCGACACGGCTCGGGTGCTCGATCTCACTTTGCGGACGCGGTCGAAGTTCCGATGGATCGCCGAAGGTTCGACTCTCGTGGGCACAACCGTGTTCGGCATCGACCGCCGAGGACGCCTGACTTCAGCGAAGCTCCCTTCGGGCCCTCAGCGTCTCCTTCGACGCTTGCCTGGCGAACCCCACCTGATCGTCTCGGCGATGGGCTGATCAGCGGCGGCCGAAGGAATGCGGCCGCGGGAGCGACTCCCAGACGGTGTCGCTGTCGGCGACACGGCGTGCAAGCGGTGCGAGCGACTCGATCTCCGAGACGAGGACGTTTCGGTTCTCCCCCACCCGCTCGTAGCGCCCATGGGCGAGGACGAGCGGCTCGGCGCGAACCGTCGCCCGGTGCCGCTCGTAGACGTGCGGCTGGACGATGAGGTTCACCTGGCCGTGCTCGTCCTCGATGAGCATGAAGACGATCCCGTGCGCAGTCGACGGCCGCTGGCGCGCAATCGTCATTCCCGCGACGGCAACGTGCCGGCCGTGCCGCTGCTCGTGGAGCTCCGCGCTCGAAAGCGTCCCCGCCGGCAGGTGCGAGCGGAGGAGTGCAAGCGGATGCGTTCCCACCGACATCCCGGTGTGCCGGTAGTCCGCGAGCATGCGCTCCCACCGTGTGAGATCGCGGAGTGTCGGCGTCGCTGTCGTCGGCTCGAGGGAGAGCGGCAGCTGCTTCGCTTCTCCTCCAGTCCCCGGCACCGACTGTTCCCGGAAGACGAGCCCGAGCTCCCAGAGGAGATCTCGCCTTGGGAGGTTGAGACCGTCGCACGCACCGCCCTTGACGAGCGCTTCGAGCTCGTCCCGAGACAAAGCCGCCCGGCGGGCCAGGTCGGCCACGCCTTGGAAGGGCCCGTGTGCTTCGCGCTCGGCAACAAGCGCCTCAGCCTCGCCCATTCCCACCGAGGAGATGTACGAGATGCCAATGCGAACACCGCTGTCCTCGATCACGCACCTGGCAGCGCTCAGATTGACGTCAGCTGGGCGCACCTCCACCCCATGCCGCTGCGCGTCGCGGACGAGCGTCGCAGGCGGATAGAAACCCATGGGCTGCGCGTTCAGGAGCGCGCACAGGAACTCCGCCGGGTAGTAGTGGCGAAGCCATTGCGACTGGTAGGCGAGGAGTCCGAACGCCGCTGCATGTGCCTTGGGAAAGCCGAAACCCGAGAAGCCGACGAGCTTGTCGAAGACCTTGTCCGCCGTCTCCACGTCCACGCCCTTCTCCGCAGCGCCTGCGACGAAGCGTCCGCGGTACGCCTCGAGCGCGTCGTGGCTCCGCTTGCGGCTCATCGCGCGACGCAGGCCCTCGGCTTCCCCCACGGTGAACCTGGCGAGCGCGATCGCGACCTCGAGCACCTGATCCTGGAACACGACGACGCCGAAGGTCGAGCGAAGCGGCTCGCGCAGGAGCTCGTGGTCGACCGGCCAGATGTACGTGGGGTCATCCCGAATCCGTTGACGCGCGTCGATGTACGGGTGCACCGCCTTCCCCTGAATCGGCCCGGGCCTGACAAGCGCGACCTGGACGGTGATGTCATCGAGGTTCTCCGGCTTCGTGCGCAGGAGACTCTGCATCTGGGCTCGGCTCTCGATCTGGAACGCGCCCACCGTGTCTGCGCGCTGGATGTCCTCGTAGACAGCCCTATCGTCGAAGGGGATACGCGAGAGGTCGATTACCTCGCCGTGCTTCAGCGCGATCTGCTCAATGCAGTCCTCGACCGCGGAGAGCATTCCGAGCCCGAGCAGGTCGATCTTGAGGAAGCCCGCGTCGGCGCAAGAATCCTTGTCCCACTGGCAGAGCTGGCGGCCGGCCATCGCCGCCGGCTGCACGGGCACGAGCTCGATCAGCGGCCGGGTGGAGACGATCATTCCGCCCGGGTGCTGTGAGACATGTCTCGGCAAGCCCGCGATCTCGCCCGCGAGCCAGGCGAATGCGCGCCAGCGCCGGGACTCGAGCTTGCGCTCGCCGTCGGGGAGCCGCGCGATCTCCTCCCCCACGCGGCGCGCGTCCCAGCCGTCCGAAGTTCGAGCGAGACGCTCGAGCTCGGCGAACGGGAGGCCGAGCGCCTTCCCCACGTCACGAATCGCACCCCTCGAGCGATACGTCGAGAAGCTCGCGACAAGAGCCGCGTGCTCTCGCCCGTAGCGCTCGGTGACCGCGACGATGAGCTTCTCGCGGATGTCGCGCGGGAAGTCGAGGTCGATGTCCGGGACAGACGCGAGCTCACGGTTCAGGAAGCGCCCGAGCGAGAGCTCGTTCGAGACCGGATCGACGTGCGAGAGGCCGGTGAGGTAGCAGACGATCGAGCCGACCGAGCTTCCACGACCGCGACCCGGGGGCAGGAAGCTCCGCGGGGAGTCGAGCCCGCGCACCTCGCGCGCCGCCTCGCGTGCAAGTGAAAGCACTTCGTGGTGGAGAAGGAAGAAGCCGGCGAGCCCAAGCTCGTCGATGAGCTTCAACTCGTCTTCGAGTCGTGCGCGAGCCTGAGCACGCGTCGCTTTCCTCCTTTGTGGCTCAGAGCCACAAGGTCGTTCATAGCGCTCGTGAAACGCATGCCCGCAGATCGCGGCCAGTTGGCGGATTGCCGGTTCGTCCCCGTCCGAGAAATCGGGATAGCGATAGCCGAGCTCCTCCGTCAGGTCGAACTCGAGCCGCTCCGCGACCACCGCGCTTCGTTCCGCCGCACCCCGGTCGAACGAGAAATGCTCGAGCATCTCCTCCGGCGAGCGTAGGAAGCTCTCGCGGTTTCCGCGCCGCTCAGGCTCGCAGCCCTCGAGTGACGTTCCACAACGGATCGCGACGAGAACGTCCTGGAGCAGCGTACGCCGCGGGTGATGAGCGTGGATGTCCCCGGTCGCGACCGTCTCGACGCCGAGATGTTCTGCGAGGTCGTGAAGAAGAGCGATCCGTCGGGCATCTCCCCGCTCGAACGGACGCTGGAGCTCGACGAAGAAGCGCTGCCCAAACGCGGCCGCGAGAACCGCGGCCGCATTTGGGTCAATTACCCCCAACCCACGGCGCGCGCAGCCCGAGAGGCAGACCAGGCCCTCGTTCAACTCGGCGACCAGGTCGAGCGACGTCGACGCCGGGAGCGGTTCTCGGTCCTCCCTTCCCGCACGGCGTGTTCCCGCATGAGCCGCTGTGAGGAGGCGGCAGAGGTTCGCGTAGCCGCGCCGGCTCTCGACGAGCAGTGTGATGTGGGCGCCGCCGTCGAGCGTGACCTCGGCACCTGTGATCGGCCGCACGCCGAACGCCTTCGCAGCATGCGCGAACTCGAGTGAGCCGTAGATCCCATCGTGGTCGGTGAGCGCAAGCGTCTCGTACCCGAGCTCCGCAGCGCGTGCGGCGAGCTCCTCCGGCTGAGACGCACCGTCGAGGAACGAGTACGCCGAGTGGCAATGGAGCTCGACGTAGTTCGCCATTAGTGGTCTCTCCAGGAAGTCCGGTGCTGAGCCGCGCGAAAACCGAGCAGCGCTAGGGCGCAGGGAGTAAAGGAAACTGCGTTGGGGTCAGACTTAAGTCTGACCCCAACACGTCTTCTCCATATCGGGACGACTGAGAACGACGCGATGCGAAGCGTTTGCAGCCGGACAAGTAGTGCCGTACTTCCCGGAGAGACCACTAAGCTGCAGCTCCATGGAGCAGGTGCTTCCCGAGATCCACGAGGGCGAGCACGTCCTCGACGGTGGAGCGGACCCAGCGTCGGTGGTCGCCGTGCGTCTTCCTGACTGGATGGACGAGCCGATCGCATTGCAGCCCGGCGAGGGCGAGCTCGTCGGCACGAACGTCGTCAAGGCCGCGCGCTCGGAGCTGTCTCTGATCGAGTTCGAGGTAAAGCCTGGAGGCGGAGTTGCGCCCCATTTCCACAAAAACCACAGCGATTCGTTCTACGTGCTCGAAGGCGAGCTCGAGTTCCATGTCGGGGACGAGGTCATCCGCGGGACTCCGGGCACGTACGTCCTCGCGCCTCCGAATGTGGTCCACCACTTCAAAAACGTGAACAACGAGCGGGCGAAGCTCCTCAATCTCCATACACCGGGAGGCTTCGTCGAGTACCGTCGCGAGCTCCTCGCGCTCCACGAGGAAGGCGTCGAGCCGGACGATGCGTTCTTCGAAAGCCACGACGTCTTCGACGTCTAACAGACCCAGGTCTGCCCACGGCATCAGGCGTTCTGGGTGAACCAACAACTTCGCTCCCCGTCGCGGTAGACGCAGACATTCCGGCCGCCCTCGAGGACGACCTCGAAGTAGTGCCTGTCGACGGGCTCGTCCGTCCACCAGCGGTCGACGACGCGCCACTCCTCACGCACGAGCGTCACCTGCTCACGGTTCACGACCCGCGGCGTCCCGCCCGGCCCTGTCTCGACGAGGGCGGCGCGCGGCGCATTGAGACGACCCGCCGCCGTAGGGGTGAGCCTTGCCTCGCCCGAGGGCGACCCAAGGGTCGCCCCTACACGTCCCGCGGTACGACCAGCGCTCGCGCTTCCGGAACTCGCGACCACGGCGCAACCTCCACCACTGCGCACACCGAGCCCGTCCCCGTGCTGGCCCGCACCTGCCGGAGGCCTTCGCGCAGGCGACCAGCCGCTTCCTCCCCTGCCGGCTCGACGAGCGCGAGCTGCTGTCCCGTGTGCTCCGCGAGCTCGACCGACTCGAGACGCAACTCGACGATCGGAGCGGGGAGCTCCGAGAGCTTCGGCCCGAGTGCGGCGCGCAAGCGCGCCGGCTCGGCCGTCGCGTCACGAAGCGTGACCGCGCGCCTCCACGAGCCACCGTCGACGAGCCGGGCGACCAGCGCGAGTTTTCGAAATGGTCGCCCGGCCCGTTCTGGACGCGCGAGCAGGCGCTCGAGGAGGGAGCCGAGCGCCCGTCGCAGCGTGAGCTCATTCGCGACAGCTTCCGGAAAGACGATTACCTCGGCGAGCTCCGATACGGGCTTTCGGCCCCGCACCCTCGCCTTCCGACCTCCCTGCGAGAGGCGCCACGCCTTCCTTCCCTCGACGCCCAAGCGCTCGGCGACCGCGTGGCCCGGCAACTGCGCGAGCTCTCCGAGTCGACGCAACCCGAGCCCCTCGAGCTCAGCGTAGCGATCGGCCGTCATGGGGAGCAACGAGAGCGGAAGCGGCTCGAGGAATGCCTGCTCGTCCGTTTCCGCCACGATCAAGATCTGGCCAGGGCGCGCCACGCTCGCCGCTGCGAGTGAGGTGAAGCGTCTCCCGGCGGCGCCGATACGTGGATCCCAGGAGGAACCGACCGCGGCGAGCGCACGATCGAGCGCCGGCTGCACGCCTCCGTAGAGCCGCTCGACTCCGCGCGTCTCGAAGACCACGGCCCCCTGCTCGACCGGGTCGACCGCGAAGCCCGCATCCTCGAGACGCCGGAGCACTTCCTCCCACTCCCGTTCGACGGCAGCCGGGTCGCGATCGACGAGGACGAGCGAAGGGCACGTGGCGAGCGCTTCCCCGAGGCGCATCCCCGGCTTGATCCCCGCCTGCTCGGCGGCCGCGGTCACCGGGCCGAGAAGCGGCTCCTCCCCCGCCTCCGGCGCGAGCGCGGCGGGAACGAGCGCGAGCCGCGGGCGCGTGCGCAGCGCCGCTCTCAGCTCGAACCCGGGAATGAGGAGGCACGCGATCACAGGAACATATGTTCTATACGAACGTATGTTCTCCTGTCAACCCGGAAACTACTTTTCACGGGCCGGGCACCGAGGCGGGTAGCGTCCAGCAAGGATGGAGACGCCGACTCCCTTCGAGCAAGCGCCTGAGGCATTGGCCGCCTTTGCCGGCCGCGACGACCTCTGGCTGAAGCGAGAGGACGTCAACGAGATCGGTGTGTTCAAGTGGAGAGGCGCGCTCCCCGTCGTCGAAGAGCTGGCGCGCCGCGGCCACGAGGCGGTCGTCACGGCGTCGACGGGAAACCACGGTGCAGCAGTCGCGTGGGCGTGCCGGCAGGCCGGCATCCGCGCAGTCGTCTTCGTGCCTCCCGGAGCGGCGGAGCCGAAGCTCGCGAACCTCGATCGTCTCGGTGCGGACGTTCGCGTTGCCGGACACGATCTCGACGAGGCAAAGGAATTCGCACGCACCTACGCGGAACAGGCCGCACTGCAGTTCTTCGAAGACGGCGCGGAGCCGCTGCAATACGACGCCTACGGGGCGATCGGCGCCGAAGCCATCGAGCAATGCCCTCTGCCTCCGGCGGCGGTCGTGACGCCGATCGGCAACGGCGCCCTCGCCGGCGGGATAGGCGTTGCGGTCGCCAGGCTTGCGCCGGGAGCGACACGGGTCGGAGTCGTCGCCCGGGAGATGCCTGTCATGGCGGACAGCCATGCAGCCGGCTATGCGGTCGAAGCCCAGAACGGCTCGACGATCGCCGACGGGCTCGCAGTGCGTGTGGCGATACCGCTCGCCGTCGAGCGGCTACGCGCAGCGCTCGACGTGATGGTGCGCGTGTCGGAGCGCGAGATCGCCTTATCCCTCGCCGCGTGCCACGACGCCGGTGTTCCGATCGAGCCGTCCGCGGCGGCCGCCGTCGCGGCTGTGCGGCGCCGGCCCGAGATCGGTGAAGGTGGCGGCCCGATCGTCCTGGTTCTGACGGGTAGGAATGTCGACGCTACGCTCGTCGAGCGAGCCCGGCAGCACGTGCATTCGTTCCCCGACTGAGGAGGCAGCTCACGATGAGCGTGGATTGGGACTGGACGCGGGTCGTCATCGACCACGTCCACATCCGTGTGCGAGACGCGGGGGCGAGCGTCGCCTTCTACAAGACGATCCTGGAACCGCTCGGGATCCCTCCCCTCTGGGAGTCGGAGCGCGGCGCACAGCTTGCGAACCTCGTCGTCACCGACGGCGAGCCGACGACGAGCGGCCCGGTGCACATCGCTTTCGTCGCCGACTCGCGAGAGCAGGTCGACGCGTTCCATCGTGCAGGAATCGAGGCCGGATGCCGAGACAACGGCGCTCCCGGTGTACGTGAGCAGTACAGCTCGGACGAGGGAGGCCGCTACTACGCCGCCTTCCTGCTCGACCCCGACGGGAACAATGTCGAGGCCGTGCGCCGCGAGTTCTGAGGCTACGGCTCGCGAAGGATCTCGTGGGTGCCGATGCGGCGCCAGATGATGTGAGGCTCGCCTTCAACGACGGACTGCCCATACGAGAACGTCGCCCGGCCGTCGGGCGCCCAGGTCATCTCCAAGACGCCTTGCTCGGTACGAACGCCCTTGACGCGAAGACTGGATCGAAAGGCTCGACGAGCTCGGAGATCGCCGATGAACTTCGCGACCGCAATACGAAACGCCCGCTGTTGCTCGGGCGTGAGCCGTCCCCAGTCCTGCCGGAAGGAGTCGGCGATGTCACGGGTCGGCATCGAGTGGCTTCATGTTCGCGTCGAGGTACGCGAGAAACTCCTCATCGCTTTCGAAGCGAATGACGCGGCCGGCAGCGATGTCCGCGTCCGCCTGCCGCTCACCCTCCTGCCACTCCGGTGTCCAGAACCATGCCTGAGATGCGTCGATCAGCTTCATCGGACGCAACAAGATCCCGCCGTCGACGAGCTCGACCTCGACCGGATCGCCCTCCTCGAGCCGCGCGGCCTGGCGAATATGAGCCGGGATCGTCACCTGCCCTTTCGCCCGCACGTTCGTAATGTGTCCTTTTCTGACAGTCTTACTTTCCACCTGTCGGACGATAGTGGTCGACGCAAGGGATGTCAATCGCGCCGCTCGGCGCGAAAGCACTCGGTGACGTACGCGAGCGTTACTCCCTCTGGACCTGCGGTGTCGTCGTAGAGCTCCGCCACGGCCTCGAGGATCGGCTCACGCTCGGAAGCTGGAAGCTTCGCGCAGTAGCTGCGCGAGAGAACGAGATCGAGGAGGCCCTCGCGATCGAGCCGCTGCTCGAAGGAGAGCTCTGCGGTCTCGACCGGCTTGAAGAGGCCGCTCTCGTCGATCGGCGGATACACATCGTCCGCGCCGACCGTCTCGTTCCCGATGATCGCGCTCAGACGAGCCATCCACGGGTCGCGATCGTCGCGCGAGTTCCAGACGAGCGCGAGACGGCCTCGAGGTCGAAGGACGCGCGCGATTTCGGGAATGGCAATGGTGTGATCGAACCAATGGAATGCCTGCCCGCACGTGACGACATCGGCCGAGGCATCCGGAAGCGGGATCCCCTCGGCGCTGCCCGCGAGCGCCCGCACGGTCGGCACCGCGGCCTCGAGCTCTGTGCGCATCTCCACGAGCGGCTCGACCGCGGTGACGCGGTGGCCCAACGCGATGAGCGCGCGTGTCAGCTTCCCGGTGCCCGCACCGAGGTCGATCACGTCGCATGGTTCGACGCCGACCAGCCAGCGGACAGCGTCTTCCGGGTACCCGGGTCGTCCGCGCTCGTACGCCTCCGTTACCTCCGCGAAGGCCGTGTACGGCCCTCGAACACGCGGATCGCGGTTGACGATCACCGCGTCGAGTCTAGACGTGTCCGGATCCGTATCGTCTCGGCCATGCGGGTGATACTCGGCGCCGTCGTTGCGCTCCTCGCCGCGCCACTCGCGCTCGCCGGCTCGATCCCTGAGCCAGTCGTCCTGTCGAAGCCGCGCTTTCCGGCGCCGGCGACCGAGGTGACGCCGAGCGGGCCACGGCTCGTCCTCGTATCGTCGAGGTTTCGGGATCCCGGAGCACTCCCGCCGCAGCGACTCGCACCTCCGTCCTGGGCTCCGCGCGCGTTCAAAGGTGCGGAGCTGGAGAGTGCCGTTCTCCAGCACGGGAAGCTCTTCCTCGTGTACGACGGTCGCTACGTCATCGGTGCGAACGCGCGAACGCAGTCGCTCCGCTACGCCTACGACGTCACGACACTCACGCGCCCGCCGAATCGAGCCGAGTTCGAGCCCGTGACCTGGGCGCGGGAAGCCGACGGCGTGCTCTATCTCTCGAACAGCCACTTGACGTACGCGACACAGACGAAGGGGCGAAACGCCTACGTCACCGCGATCGAGCTCGGAGCGAAGAAGGTGCTCTGGCGTAGCCCAGCGCTCGTCGCCAACGCGCGCACGTTCGTCGTCTCGGGCGACGTGATCGTGGCCGGCTACGGGTTCACCGCCGAATTGGACTTCCTCTACGTGCTCGACCGACGAACCGGGGAGGTGCTCGACCGCCTCCCGGTCACGAGTGCGCCGGAGATCATCAAGCTGCGTGGCGACCTCCTCCACGTGAGGACGTACGACCGCCAGCTCGTCGTGAGACTCCGCCGCTAGAGCGCGATCTCGGCCGCCCCGGCGCGCATCGCGACAAGCTGCGGAACGACGTCGAGAACACTCTCTCGCGCGCAAAACGGGATGTCAGGCTCGAGCTCGGGCGCGTTCTTCATGAGATTGCGCCCGCTCTTGGATGCCCTGAAGGCCTCCTCCGCCCCACCCCACGTCGCCACGAGGCGCGCTGCGGCCTCCGCGGCGTCCGTTCGCTCCCAGCCGACGAGCTCGACGATCCGCCCGGCGACGAATGCGTCGTCCAGCGCGAGCGTGCCCTGCACGCCCGCGCACACGACGAGGACGTCGTCAACGGCGTCACGTGCAGCTTCGACCACGGCCGACAGGTTCAGGAGTGACGCGATAAAGACACGGTCGCAGCGTTGGGCAGCGGCGACGACCGCCCGCGTCCCGTTCGTCGTGGACAAAACGAGCGTCTTCGCAGCCGGCTCGAGGTACTCGCGCGGCGAGTTGCCGAGGTCGAAGCCCGGGATGCGCACGGCCTTCCGCTCCCCGCCGAGGACACCTTCGCCGAGCGTGTCACGGAGAGCCCGCGCCTCCTCCACCTCGGCGGCGCAGAAGACGCGCTCGTAACCCGCCGCCAGCGCCTGGCAGATGGTCGATGTGGCGCGAATGACGTCGATGACGATTCCGGTCGGGGCGGCACCGGCCTCGTCCGGTGTGAACACGACGTCGACGCGCACGCGGGTACGCTAGCCGCGGTGGACGAGCCCCTCCGCTGCTACCGGCATCCAGAGCGGGAGACGTACGTCTCGTGCTCCGACTGCGGCCGCGGAATCTGCCCCGACTGCATGACGTTCGGGCCGGTCGGCATTCGCTGCCCCGACCACGCGAGCACGGCGGGGAAGACCGCCGGGCCACGGCGGGCGGTGCGCCGAACGAGCGCCTCGCTCACGCGTTCGGGGCCGATCGTCACGTTTGCGCTGATCGGGATCAACGTCGGCGTGTACCTCCTCCAGCTGCTCATGGGCGGACAGATCAACGGAACAGGAACCTGGATCTACGAGAAGGGCGTGCTCGTCTCGACCGCCGTCGACTCGTCTGGCCAGGTCGTCGGCGTTGCGGAAGGCGAGTGGTGGCGCCTCGTCACGGCCATGTTCCTGCACTACGGGATCCTCCACCTCGGCATGAACATGCTCGTGCTCTGGATCATCGGGCCGCCGCTCGAGGAGTACTTCGGCCACGGCCGGTACCTGCTCGTCTACATCGTCTCCGGGCTGGCCGGCTCGGCGGGTGCGCTGATCTGGTCTCCCGATGCGCTCACGGTGGGTGCATCGGGTGCGATCTGGGGGATCATGGGCGCCGCTCTCGTCCTCGAAGGCCGCAAGATCTACGTCTTCGGTGGACAGGCGATGGGGCTCGTCGTCTTCAACCTCCTGATCACCTTTCTCATCCCAGGGATCTCGATCGGAGGGCACATCGGCGGGTTGATCGGCGGCGGCCTCTGCGCGCTCGCGTTCTCGAGCCTGAGGCGCACACCTGCGCTGGCGACGCTCTCCGTCGCTGCCGTGGGAGCGCTGAGCGTGGCGCTCGCCGTCTCGCAGGTTCAGCTGTAGCCCAACCGGGCTTGCAACAGACTGTTGCAAACGTTGTCTAGCCGCCGATTGCGACGGGGGTGACACCGACCTCGGCCAGCGCAGCCTGTGCGGCTGCTAGCCGCGCGAGCGGCACGCGATACGGCGAGCAGGAGACGTAGTCGAGCCCGAGTCCGTGGCAGAAGGCGACGGAGCGAGGCTCCCCTCCGTGCTCACCGCAGATGCCGAGCTTGATACCCGGCTTCGCGCTCCTCCCCCGTTCGACCGCGATCCGCATGAGGTCGCCGACGCCGTCCTGGTCGAGCACCTCGAACGGGTTGCGCTCCAGGATGCCGTGCTCGAGGTAGTAGGTGAGGAACTTCCCTTCGGCGTCGTCCCGTGAGAATCCGAGCGCGGTCTGGGTGAGGTCGTTCGTGCCGAAGGAGAAGAAGTCCGCGTCTTCCGCGATCTCGTCGGCCCGAAGGCAGGCTCTCGGAAGCTCGATCATCGTCCCACAGAGGTACTCGACGTCCGGCTCCTCGCCGGCTACGCGATCCGTCAACTCGCGCAGCCGTGAGAGCTCTTCTTTGAAACCGACCAGCGGGTGCATGATCTCGACCAGCGGCGCTTCGCCGGTTCTTTGGTGGACGACCTTCGCCGCGCGCACGATCGCCCGCACCTGCATCTCGTAGATCTCCGGGAACTGCAGCCCGAGACGGCAGCCGCGCGTGCCGAGCATCGGATTCGCCTCGTGCAGCTGGCGGACCCGATCTCGCATCTCCTCGGAGGTCGCTTCCTCGAGCGACGGCAGGAACTCGTGCAGAGGAGGATCGAGGAGGCGGATCGTGACCGGAAGCCCGGCCATCGCCTCGAAGATTCCCTCGAAGTCGGCCTGCTGCATCGGTAACAGCCGCGCGAGGGAGCTGCGGCGCTCCTCCTCGTCGCGGGCCATGATCATCTCGCGCACGAGCGGGAGCCGATCCTCGGCCATGAACATGTGCTCGGTCCGACAGAGACCGATGCCCTCGGCGCCGAACTCTCGAGCCTTGGCGGCATCCTCAGGCGTGTCCGCGTTGGCCCGCACGCGCAGGCGCCGAAGCTCGTCGGCCCAGCCGAGAATCGTGCCGAAGTTCTCGTCGATCGCGGGCGGGACGAGCGGAACCGCCCCGATGATGACGCTTCCCGAGCCGCCGTCGATCGTGATGACGTCGCCCGCCCTGAGCTCGTGCTCGCCGATCGTCACGGCTCCGGTCGCGTAGTCGATCGAGAGCCCCTCGCAGCCGGCGACACACGGCTTGCCCATTCCTCGCGCGACGACCGCGGCGTGTGACGTCATCCCGCCGTGCGCGGTGAGGACGCCGCGCGCTTGAATGAGCCCGTGGATGTCGTCAGGCGTCGTCTCCCAACGGACGAGGATGACATCGTCTCCGGCTCGACCGCGCTCCTCGGCGGTGTCCGCATCGAGCACGATCGCCCCGGAAGCTGCGCCGGGCGACGCATTCAAGCCGCGGGCGGCGATTTCCACCTTCGCGTCGGGGTCGATCATCGGATGCAGGAGCTGGTCGAGCTGACCGGGATCGATACGCGCGACAGCTTCCTCGCGGGAGATCAGCCCTTCGTCCACCATCTCCGCCGCCGCACGCAGCGCCGCCGCAGCCGTGCGTTTTCCCGTGCGCGTCTGCAGCAGATAGAGCGTTCCCTCCTCGACCGTGAACTCGATGTCCTGCATGTCGCGGTAGTGCGCCTCGAGCCGGTCGAGGGTGCCGACAAGCTGGTCGAAGGCCTCAGGCATGAGCTCGCGCATACGCTCGATGGGCTCGGGCGTGCGAATGCCGGCGACCACGTCCTCCCCCTGCGCGTTGGAGAGGAACTCGCCGAAGAGATGCCTCTCGCCGGTGGCCGGGTCGCGCGTGAAGCAGACGCCGGTCCCTGAGCTTTCGCCGCGGTTACCGAAAACCATCTGCACCACGTTCACGGCTGTTCCGAGGTCGTCGGGGATGTCGTAGGTCCGGCGATAGACCTGCGCTCGTGGCGCGTTCCAGGAGTCGAAAACCGCCCGGTACGCGCGACGGAGCTGCTCGCGTGCGTTCTGCGGGAAGCGCTCGCCCGTCTCCTCCTCGTAGATCGCGTTGAAGGTGTCGACGAGCTCGCCCAGGTCCTCCGCCGCGAGGTCGAGGTCCTGCGAGACGCCACGCGCGGCCTTGAGATCCGAGAGCGCCTGCTCGAAGCGGTGCCCGTCGACGTTGTCGACGACTTCGCCGTACATCTGAATCAGGCGCCGGTACGAGTCGAACGCGAAGCGTGGATTCGCCGTCGACGCACCGAGGCCGGCTGCCGCAACATCGTTGAGACCGAGGTTGAGAATCGTGTCCATCATCCCCGGCATCGAGATCGCCGCGCCCGAGCGCACCGAGACGAGGAGCGGGTCCGACTCGTCCCCGAAGCGCTTTTCCGTTCGCTCTTCGAGTGCGGTGATGTGTCGCTCGACCTCGTCGTCGAGCCCCTCCGGAACGACGCCGTTCGCGGTCATATAGGCGCGGCAGGCGTCGGTCGTGATCGTGAACCCGGCCGGAACCGGAACGCCGAGCTGCGTCATCTCGGCGAGGCCGATCCCCTTCCCGCCGAGGAGCTCGCGACCGCCGCTCGAGCCCTCGTCGAAGTCGAAGACGTAGCGCATTTGCGGGAGGAATCTACACTCGTGCGCATGTCGGGACAGATCCTTGCCATGGGCGGTGGCGGCTTCATGATGGAGCCGAGCTCGCTGCTCGACGACTTCCTACTCTCGATGTCGCCGGCGCCTCGACCGCGAGTCTGCTTCGTCCCGACTCCCGCCGGCGATCGTGGCGAGGTGATCGCGGCCTTCTTCGAGGCCTTCGCGCAGCGCGAGTGCGAGCCGAGCTGCCTCCGCTTGTTCGGAACTCCCGAGCGCCCCGCCGAGCAGCTCGCGCGCCAGGACGTCATCTACGTCTCGGGTGGAAACACGGCGAACGCGCTCGCCCTCTGGCGGCTCCACGGCGTCGACCGCGCCCTCCGCGAGGCGTGGAAGCGCGGAGCGACGCTCGGCGGCGTCAGCGCCGGGGCGAACTGCTGGTTCGAGAGCAGTGTGACGGACTCGTTCGGCCCGCAGCTGGACCCGCTTCACGACGGCCTCGCGATCCTCGCCGGCAGCTTCTGCCCGCATTACGACGGCCAGGAACTGCGACGCCCTGTGTACCGGCGCCTGGTCGACGAGGGCTTCCCGCCCGGCTACGCGGCGGATGACGGCGCTGCGCTGCACTTCGTCGGGACGGAGCTGCGCGAGGCAGTTTCGTCGATCGCGGGAGCTCGCGCCTACCGCGTCGAACCGGGCACGGAGACGCCGCTCGAAACCCGGCTGCTGTGAAACGTCGAGATCGGCGCGACGAGCACACAGCGAGATCGATCGATTTCTATGCGGTCTGTAAGGGTTCGAAGCCGGTAGTTCCGTCATGACGTAGCCTTGAACGGTCGTGCCGAGCGGGCGAGTCGTCGTCTGGCTTGCCACCGCGAGCGTGGCCATCTCGACCTGTGCGCTCCTGCCCGGGTCGACGGTCGCCGCCAGCTCCAAGACCGTGACCGTGCGAGTGGACGCGCGTGATTTCTCCTTCGCGCTCTCGCGGCGCTCGGTTCCAGCCGGCTCGTCCGTCCGCTTCGTCGTACGTAACCGCGGGAGCACCGTGCACGACTTCGTCGTGAAGAGCCGCCGGACACGGCTCCTCAAGCCGGATCAGAGCCAGTCGATCACGGTGTCGTTCAGGAGGAAAGGCGTATTTCGATTTCTCTGCTCCGTGCCGGGTCACGCACGTCTCGGTATGAAGGGCGCGTTCGGGGTCGCGACGAAGCCGCCTCCCTCTGCCCCGGAGCCGCCGCCGATCGACACCTCGACCGTCGCCAGGCTCTCCCGAGTCGGGACGTTCGAGCGACCGGTGCTCGTGACAGCCCCGCCAGGTGACGTCCGGCGGCTGTTCGTCGTCGAGCAGACGGGCGCGGTGCGGATCGTCAAGGATGGCGAGCCACTCACCGACCCGTTCCTCGACCTCCGCGAGGAGGTCAAGGTCTCGAGCGAGCCGGGACTACTCTCGATCGCATTCGCGCCGGACTACGCAAAGAGCGGACTCTTCTATGTCTTCTACAACTCGACGGCAGGAAACGGAGACATCCGCATCACCGAGTTCCGCCGACATCTCACCGACCCGGACAGGGCCGACCGCTACAGCGAGCGAATCCTCCTCACGATCACGAAGCCCTGGGAGAACCACAACGGCGGCATGCTCCAGTTCGGGCCCGACGGCTACCTCTATGCCTCGATCGGCGACGGAGACAGCGGCGTCCTCAACCCGCCGGGGTTCTTCGCGCAACGTCGTGACGAGCTACTGGGGAACATCCTGCGGATCGACCCGCGAGCCGGCGATCCATACGCGGTGCCAAGGGACAACCCGTTCGTCGGCCTCGCTGACGTGCGGCCCGAGATCTGGGCGTACGGGCTGCGTAATCCGTGGCGCTTCTGGATCGACTCCGGGACCGGCTCGATGTTCGTCGCGGACGCGGGCAACGAGCGCCGCGAAGAGATCGACCTCGTCTCGCGTACACAGTCGGGTGCCAACTTCGGCTGGCCGTGCTTCGAGGGCTCACTGCGGTTCGATCGCACCGCCACGTGCGACGGCGCTGTTCCGCCGCTCCTCGATTACCCGCGCGCGGGCGACGCATGTGCCGTGATCGGCGGTGTGGTTGCGCGTGACCGGCGGATCCCCGCACTGGCGGGCAGATACCTCTACGGGGATTTCTGCGCCGGGAGCATCACCGCGATCGCGGTCGACAACGGACAGATCGCCGCGTCGGGCGACCTCGGGCTCGTCGTTCCCGAGCTGACGAGCTTCGGCGTCGACGGGCGTGGGCGGATCTACGTGATGTCGCTCAGCGGTGAGGTCTTCCGGATCGACCCGAAGGAGTAGTTGACCGTCGCCTGATCAGGAACGGCGGGCCCGCGACCTGAGCTCCGCAGCCCACGCCGCGCCGCGCAACCCGAGCCAGATCGGAGTCAGAAGGACGTAGAAGAGCACGTCCGAGACGAGCAACAGGAACCACCACAGCGCGAATCGGTGCAGGGGAACCCAGCCCTTCGCCCGCAGGTCGCCACGACTTCCCGGCGGTGGACGAAACGGGTGGCGCAGAGGCGGCTCGCCGGGCGAGCCATAGGGGCTCGGCGGGCGCGGCTCCTCGGTCACGACTTCGTAGCCCGCTTGCGACGCTCGACCAGGCGGATGATGCGCATCGACGTCTCTTCGACGGAGAGCTCCGAGACGTCGATCACCGGGCAGCGAAGCCGGCGATGGAGCGCTGCTGCATCCTCGAGCTCCGTGTAGATCGCCTCGAGCTCTGCGTAGCGTTTTCGGGGCGCGCCCATGCTCTTCACGCGAGCCGTCCGGATGTCCCCGAGGCGCTCGGCGTCGATCGTGAGGCCGACGATCTTTCCGGGGTCGATCTCGAACAGCTCCTCCGGAGGGTCGATGCCGCGCACCACGGGGACGTTGGCGGCCTTGTGGCCGAGGTAGCCGAGGTAGATGGAAAGCGGCGTCTTCGAGGTCCGTGAGACGCCTACGAGCACGATGTCGGCCTCGTCGAGACCGCGGCCGACGCCGTCGTCGTACTTCACGGCGAACTCGATCGCCTCGATGCGCTTGAAGTAGGTCGCATCGAGCGGTGCGCGAGCGCCCGGCTTCATCTTCGCCGCAACACCCGCGACACGCGAGATCGAGTCGATCGGGTGGCCAAGGAGGTCGCAGTAGTGGACGCGTGCGCGCCTGCACAGCTGGCGCATCGCGTCTCGAAGACGGGGCTCGACAAGCGTGTAGACCATCACCGCAGGCCGGCCGCGGGCCTGTTGCACCGCGATGTGCAGGTCCTCTGCGTTCTCGACGCGCGGGTGGCGGATCTCCTCGAACGGCTGATCCGGGAATTGCGCTTCGAGTGCCAACACGAGCCGCTGGGCGGTCTCTCCGGTCGAGTCGGAGACGATGTGGAGCTCGACGGGCTCGCGGTCGGGGTCGTTCGTCGTCTGCGCGGTCACGACGTGAGGCTATCCGGCATGTCGTCGTGCGGTGAAACGTCCCAGGCATCCCTCATCCTCGGCGCCGCCACCGCGGCCCGAAGCGGCCGTGCTTCAGGGATTTTCGCGCGACCTGAGTCGAGTAACGTCTCGGCGATGTCGGACGTCGTAACCATGGACAAGATCGTCTCGCTCGCGCGCCGGCGCGGGTTCGTCTTCCCGTCCTCGGAGATCTATGGCGGGCTGGGCTCCTCGTACGACTACGGGCACTACGGCGTGCTCCTGAAGGAGAATGTGAAGGCCCGCTGGCTCGAGGCGATGGTGCGAGAGCGAGACGACATCGTCGCACTCGACTCCTCGATCATCCTCCACCCGGCGGTCTGGGAGGCGTCCGGGCACGTCACCGGGTTCGCCGATCCACTGATCGACTGTCGCTTCTGCAAGCGGCGCTACCGCGCCGACCAGCTCGGCGAGCTGGAGTGCGGCGCGAAGCCGAGCAAGCATCCGGGCGAGACCGACAAGTGCGATCTCACCGAGCCACGGCAGTTCAACCTCATGTTCTCCACGCGCATCGGGCCGGTCGAGGAGACCGGCCAGGACGCGTTCCTCCGCCCGGAGACAGCGCAGGGAATCTTCATCAATTTCAAGAACGTCGCGCAGATTGCAAGGCGCAAGCCGCCGTTCGGCATCGCGCAGATCGGTAAAGCGTTCCGCAACGAGATCACACCGGGGAACTTCATCTTCCGGACGCTCGAGTTCGAGCAGATGGAGATGGAGTACTTCGTCCCGCCCG
>JBOHAY010000377.1:0-13589 GCA_050697935.1 Gaiellaceae bacterium
CTCGTAGTCGGCCGCGTCGGCGAACTCGAGAGGGGGGATCGCCTGCGCGATCAGGTTCGATCGATGAATGCGAGCGAAGCTCTCCGCCACGATGGCACGCACTCCGAGGTAGAGGGCCGAGAACGCCGCCTGCTCCCGGCTCGATCCCTGACCGTAGTTGTGGCCACCGACGACGATCCCGCCGTTCCACTCCTGCGCTCGAGCCGAAAACTCGGGATCGAAGCGGCGAAACATGTATCTGGCGCAGGCCGGGATGTTCGACCAGATCGCGAGGCCGAGCGCTCCGTCTGGCGCCATGTCTCCGGTGGAGACGTCGTCTCCGACGACGATCAGCACCCGGTCCGCGATCGTCTCCGGGAGTTGCGGCACGGGTGGAGGCGGGACGATGTTGCGCCCTTTCTCGAGCTCGACCAGGAGAGCCTCCTCAGAAGGGGGCGGCGGGACGATCTGGCGGTCGTCCACGGAAGGGTCCGGCGACGGCATCGGTGAAAGCTGCGGCGGTGGCCCCAGCTCGCGGGGGTCCGTGATCTCGCCTCGCAGGGCGGTGGCGGCCGCCGTCGCCGGTGAGCAGAGGTAGACGCGGTCGTCCGCAGTACCGCTGCGGCCGGGGAAGTTTCGGTTGAACGTGCGGACCGAGACCGCCCCGGCTGCGGGCGCCGCCGTCATCCCGATACAGGGCCCGCAGGCGGGCTCGAGGATACGCGCCCCCGCCACGAGCAGCTCCGAGTAGACGCCGCCCCTCACGGCGAGGTCGAGGATCTGGCGCGATCCCGGAGTCACCGTCAGGTCGAGCTGTGGCGAAACCACCCGGTCGCGCAGTACGGCCGCAACGATCGCAAGGTCCTCGAACGAGGAGTTCACCGAACTGCCCACGCACACTTGCCGCGTCGGCGTTCCCGCCACTTCCCGCACGGGCACGACGTTCCCGGGTGACGAGGGGAGCGCAATCAAAGGCTCGAGCTCTTCGAGGTCGACAACCTCGACATCGTCGTAGCGCGCACCGGAGTCGGCGGCCAGCTCCAGCCACTGCTGCTCGCGACCCTGTGCCGCGAGCCAATTACGCGTTTGCTCGTCGCTCGGGAAGATCCCCGTGGTCGCGCCCGTCTCCATGACCATGTTGCAGATCGTCCCCCGGTCGGTGGCGCTGAGGGTCGCGGCGCCCTCGCCGTGGAACTCGAATATGCAGCCACGGCCGCCGCGGACGCCGCGCCGGCGGAGCAGCTCGAGCACGACGTCCTTCGACTGCACCCACGGGCGCAGGTACCCCTCGAGCTGGACGCCGACGACTCGGGGACGCTCGAGCGAGTACGGCCGCCCGGCCATGGCGACCGCGACCTCCGTAGCGCCTGCTCCAACCGCGAGCATGCCCAGAGCACCTGCCATCGTCGTGTGGCTATCCGCGCCTAGTAGGAACTGCCCCGGGCGGGCGAAGCGCTCGAGGTGGAGGTAGTGGGAGATGCCGTTGCCGGGTCGCGAGTAGAGCAGTCCGTAGCGCGCGGCGAAGCTGCACAGGTATGCGTGATCCTCCGGGTTCCGGCTGTCGAACTGGACGACGTTGTGGTCGACATACGAGACGACGAGCGGTACGAGGACACGGTCGATTCCGAAGCGCTCGAACTGGAGGCACGCCATCGTGCCCGTCGCGTCCTCGAGCAACACCTGGTCGACGCGCAGCTCGATCTCCTCGTCAGCGCTCCGGACGAGGTGCTGCTCGACGATTTTCTCCGTGAGCGTAAGCGCGGAACCCATGCGGAGAGCGTAGTAACTGTCCGCCGAGGTCGGCTCAGCCGCGGGCGACGTGCTCGGCCACGGCGTCGCCGACTTCGAAAGTGCTCGCGTCTCCGCCGACGTCCCGCGTACGCGGCCCGGCGTGACAGGTCTCCTCGAGCGCACTCAACAGCGTACGTGCCGCCTCGCGCTCGCCGAGGTGATCGAGCATGAGCGACGCGCTCCAGATCGCGCCGCACGGGTTCGCGATCCCGCGCCCGGCGATGTCGGGCGCCGATCCGTGCACGGGCTCGAAGACGCCCGGCTTCTCGGCACTGCCGGGAGCGATGTTCGCGCTCGCCGCCATCCCCATCCCACCTTGGATCGCAGCCGCGAGGTCGGTGAGGATGTCCGCGAAGAGGTTCGAGGCGACGACGACGTCGAGGCTCCCCGGATCTCGCACCATCCGCGCTGCGAGCGCGTCGACGAGGACCCGCTCGACGCGAACCTCGGGGAAGTCCAAAGCCACCTCCTCCACGACCTCGTCCCAGAGCACGTACCCGTAGCGGGAAGCGTTCGACTTCGTCGCGCTGGTCAGGAGCGCGCGTCGTGACTGCGCAACCTCGAACGCGTGTCGAACGACGCGCTCGACCGCCGCTCGGGTGAACACGCTCGTCTCGAGGGCGATCTCCCCGGCAAGCCCCTGATGCGCCCGGCCGCCAACCCCTGCGTACTCGCCTTCGGTGTTCTCGCGGACGAAGAGCATGTCCACATCGGCGGGCCCACGGCCCGCGAGCGGGCCTGGAATGCCGTGAAGCAGCCGGCACGGACGCAGGTTCGCCCACAGGTCGAGGCGTTGGCGGATGGCCAGGATCACCCCCCAGAGTGCGACGTGGTCAGGGACCGACGGGTCGCCGATCGCGCCGAGGAGCACTGCGTCGTGCGTCTGCAGGGTGTCAAGGCCGTCTTCGGGCATCATCCGCCCGTGCTCGTGGAAGTACGTCGAGCCCCAGGGCAGCTCCGTCCAGTCGACGGAGATACCCAAAGCGTCGACGGCCTTCCGGGCCTCAGCGATGACTTCGGGGCCGACGCCGTCCCCCGGCAGGAGGGCGACGCGGTACGTCACGCCGGCGCGCCTACCGCCGCCGGCACGCTCGCCACGTAGGCGAGCGCCTTCTCGAGTGAGACGACATCCGCGTACTTCGCCTGGATGTCGAACATGTTCGCATCGTGCGGCGCCTGGGCGCGGTCACCGACGCACTCGCGGGGAACGAGCGTCGGAAAGCCGTACTGGAGGAGGTCGATCGCGGTCGCGCGTACGCAGCCGCTCGTTGTCGCACCGCAGAGGATGATCGAGTCGATGCCCTGCGAGATAAGGATCGTAGCGAGACTCGTTCCGAAGAAGGCCGAGGCCCCCTTCTTCACGATCACCGTCTCGTCCGGCCTCGCAGCGAGCCGAGGATCGATCTCCACCCAGTGCCCGCCGAGCTGGAGATCGCCGAGCGCGGGCACCTTCTTCAGCCACAGGCCGCCGTCTTTCAGGCTCGGTTCGTAGCCGATCGTCGTGAAGATGACGGGCAGCCCTATCTCACGAGCGGCATCGAGCAGCCGCCTTGTCGCCTCCACCTGCGGCGTCATTTCGGAGCCGAGTCTGGATTCTGGATCAGTGAAGCCGCAGGTGAAGTCGACGACGAGGACGGCCGGGCGCGAGCCCATGGTGATGCTCTCGCCCAGCCGCGCTTTGGCATAGATCTGGCGCGCTTCCTCGTCCGACATCAGACCGCCACCGACGCCCTCAATGCCTCGCCGACGCGGCTTCGCTTGAGGAACTGGCCTGCGCCAGGTTGCGCGACGAGCTCGTCGTTCTCGACGATCACCTGACCGCGTACGAGCACGACTTCGGGAGCGCCGACCACGCTCGTGCCCTCGTAGAGGTTGTAGTTGATGTTCGAGTGATGCGTCGCGGCGGAGATGGTCAGCTTCTTCTCCGGATCCCAGACCACGATGTCGGCGTCGGAGCCCGGCGCGATCGTGCCCTTGCGCGGGTAGAGCCCGAAGTGCTTGGCGACGTTCGTCGACGTCAGCTCGACGAGACGGTTCATGGTGAAGCGACCCGTGCGGACGCCGAACTCGTGGAGCAGGTGGAGCCGATTCTCGATGCCCGGGCCGCCATTCGGGATCTTCGAGAAGTCGTCCTTGCCAAGGCCTTTCTGCTCCGGCCAGTTGAACGGGCAGTGGTCTGTCGAGACGATGGAGAGCACGTCGGCCTCGAGCGCCTTCCAGAGGTGCTCCTGATTCTCCTTCGCCCGCGGCGGGGGCGTGTAGATGTACTTGCCGCCCTCGAAATCCGGCTGGTCGAGGGCGCTGTCGTCGATGAAGAGATATTGCGGGCAGGTCTCGCCCCAGATGTCCCAACCCTTCTCGCGGGCGAGGGCGATCGGCTCGATCGCCTCCTTGCACGAGACATGTACGACGTACAGCGGTGCTCCGGCGACGCGCGCGAGCTGGATCGCACGGTTCGTCGCCTCGCCCTCTGTCTCGGGCGGCCGCGTGCGCGCGTGCCAGATCGGCTCCGTCTTGCCCTCGGCGAGCGCCCTCTTGACGAGGATGTCGATCGCATCGCCGTTTTCGGCGTGCACCATCACGAGCGCGCCCGTCTCTGCCGCGACTTCCATGGTCTTGAAGAGCGTCTCGTCGTCGACCATCACGGCACCCTTGTAGGCCATGAACACCTTGTAGCTCGTGACCCCCTCGTCCGGCACCTTCGCCAGATCCTCGAGGGAGCCGCCTTCCTTGAGGTCGGTGATCGCCATGTGGAAGCCGACATCGATCACCGGCTTGCAGCGGTCGATCTTCTCGTGCCAGGTCTCGAGCGCCTCGGGGAACGTCTGGCCAGGCATCTGGAAGCAGAAGTCGACCAGCGACGTCGTGCCGCCGAACGCTGCGGCGACCGTGCCCGAGGTGAAGTCGTCGCAGGTGACCGTGCCGCCGAACGGCAGCTCAATGTGAGTGTGCGGATCGATCGCTCCCGGGATCACGTACTTGCCGGTCGCGTCGATCGTCTTGTCGGCTGCGACGTCCAGGGACTCGCCGAGGAGCGAGATCGTCTCGTTCTCGACATAGACGTCTCCGATGTAGTCGTCGGCGGCCGTGACGATGCGGCCACCTTTGATGAGCACGGACATGAGATCACACCCCTTTCAGGCGTTGTCAGCCCCTTGTATACGATTCTTTGCCGGCGGAGTCAAACGCGAGGGCCGGGCGCTGCTCGTGCCAGTCCGTCGCCTCCTGGAATGCTCGGCCCACGCGTAAAACAGTGGCGTCCTGAAGCCGGCGTCCGGCGAGAGCGAGCCCGACCGGCAACCCCTGGACGAATCCGCAGGGCACGCTGAGTACCGGCAGTCCCGCGAGAGCCCAGGGCGAGTTGAAGGGGATCAGGCACAGCCGGTACGGGATGCTCATTGCGTTCACCTCGACTGTCTGCTCGCCGATGCGCGGAGCGACGATCGGCATCTCGGGCGCGGCAAGCAGGTCGAAGGGGTCGAAGAGTCGCTCCAGCCGATCGCAGTACCAGCGGCGCGCCCGCTGACCGGTGACGTGGGCGGTCGAGGGCAGGAGGAGTCCGGCCAACAGCCGCGCGCGGACGTCGGCCCCGTACTCGCCGAGGCGCGTCCGCAGCCAACCGAGATGCGCCTGCGCCGCCTCTGTGAGCATCACCGCCTGCAGGATCGTCGCGGCCTCCTCGAGTAGCGGTGCCTTGATCGTCTCAAGGCTCGCGCCCAGCGCCGACAGCTCCTCCAGCGCCTTCGAAGCCACAGCTGCGACGTCTGGGTCCGCCTGCTCGAACAGCGCGTCCACGACGCCGATGCGCAGTCTCCCAAGGCCGCTCTCGTCGGGTTCGTACTGCGGAGCGATCGCTTCGAGCAGGAGGCTGCAGTCCTCAGCGCTCCTTGCGATCGGCCCGACCGAGTCGAAGGTCGACGAAACCGGAATCACGCCTTCGTTGGAAACGAGTCCGGTGGAGGGGCGGAACCCGGTGACACCGCAGAAGCAAGCCGGAATTCGAATCGAGCCGGCCGTGTCCGTGCCGAGCGTGCCGGCTGCCAGATCCGCCGCCGCCGCCGCCCCGCTGCCGCCGCTGGAGCCGCCGCATATCCGATCGGTGTCCCACGGGTTGCGCGCAGGTCCGAAGTGCGGGCTCGTCGTCGTCGCTCCGAACGCGAACTCGTGCGTATTGAGCTTCCCGAGGATGATTGCCCCGGCCGCACGAAGCCGGGCGACGCTGTCGGCGTCACGCTGCGGGACGTTGTCGACGAGAATCCTCGAAGCCGCCGTGGTTGGCGTCCCCGCGACGTCGATCACGTCCTTCACGGCCAGCGGCACGCCGTAGAGCGCTCCACGTGCTCCCGATTCAGCCTCGGCGAAGGCCTCCTCGGCACGCACGCTGATGTACGCGTTCAGGTGCGGATCCAGGCGCTCGATGCGGTCGAGGTACGACTCGACCGCCTCCCGTGGCGACAGCTCGCCGGCTTTCAGCCGCCGGGCGAGAAGTGCGAGGCTCACGGTTGCGATTCCTCCGCGGGCACGGTGTCGGGCGGAACCGTCCGCTCGAGCTCCTCGAGGGCGGGGAGGATCGCGTCGAGGAACGGGAGCACCGCCTCGAGATCCTCGTGGGTGGGGAAGACTCCCTGCCGCGCGGCCAGCTGTCGGAGGAGATCGAGCGAGCTAGACTCTGTGTCCATGCCGATCTACGAGTACCGGTGCGTGAAATGCGAGGAGCGGTTCGAGGAGTATCTGTCCACCTCGGACAAGCCGGCTCCACCATGCCCGAAGTGCGGATCGGTCGAGGTCGCGCGGCTCTTTTCGATGATCAACACCGAGTGGCTTCCGAGCGACGTCGCCTGGGACCGCGTCGGCCGCAGCTGGGACTGACGCCGCCACGCGAAGCGAGCCCTGGTCGTCGAACGGGCTGATACATGTGATCCGCATGGCGGCCCCCGTCGTCGCTTGGTTCACGTTGGACAATAGGTCAGACTTCGGCCTTCGAGTCAAGGCTCAACGGAGGAGGAACGATGCCGTACGCGGAGCTCGACGGTGGGATGAAGCTGTACTACGAGCTCACCGGCCCCGCGGACGCTCCCGTCGTGCTCCAGTTCGGCGGCGGTTTGTTCGGTCGCGGCAACTTCGGCTTCGTCAACGACGGCTTTCGAGACGAAGGGTTCCGGCTGCTCTCCTTCGACGCGCGCGGCTACGGCGCCTCGGACCACCCCCGCGAGCAGTACACGATCGAGATGTGGACCAACGACGGTGCGAAGCTGCTCGACGCGGTCGGTCTTGACCGCGTGCTCGTCCACGGAACGTCGATGGGCGGGATGATCGCGATCGCGTTCGCGGCCCTGCACGGCGAGCGCGTGATCGCTACCTGCGCCGATGTCGCGTTTGCCAAGCCGGACGTCTACCGTAAGACGTTGTTTCGCGTCTGGCGGCGGATGGCCGAGTCGATGCCGTGGGACGACTTCTCCGACCACGTCACGACCCAGGCGGTCGGCGCAGGCTTCCTCGAGAGCGCGGAGGGTGCGGGCACCTTCGATCTCGTGCGCGCCGTGATCGGCTGGAACGACTCGTACACCGTTCGCCAGGCGTGCATCGCGATGGAGGAGATGGACCTCTCGCCGCTCGTGCCGCAGATCGCGACGCCCCTGTTGATGACGAACGGCACGCACGACATCCTCTGCCCGCCCGAGCTCGCACCATCGGGGCTCGGTGCACGGCAAATGGCGGCTATGAACGAGCACATCACCACGCACGAGTTTCCGGACATCGGCCACGCCGACCTCCTCGAATGCCCCGCCGACGCCGTGCGGATCGTGTCGGCGTTCTTCCGCCAGCACCTCGACTGAGCTCTGGCAAGAGACACGCCTGCGCCGTGACGGTGTTGTACGCTCGGTCCTCTCGAACTCCCAGAAGGAGGATCGGCATGAGCACGGCAGCAGCCACCTGGACGCGTGAGAGTCTCGCCGCCGCCCCGCAGACCTACTTCGACGCGGTCGACGCCATGGACGTCGACGGCGTCATGGTGCACTTCGCCGACGACGCGACGCTAACGGTTCAGACGGATCACGCCACGTTCGAAGGTGCCGCCGAGATCCGGCGCATGTTCACCGACTTCTTCGGCGCATCCGTGTGGATCCGCCACGAGTTGCGCAACGTCGTCGTCGAGGAGGCCTCCGGCAAGGTCGCAACCGAGCAGGGCTACATGGGTGAGTTGAAGGACGGATCGAAGAACGACATGCACAACTGCAACCTCTTCTCCTTCGATGCAGACGGGAAGTTCTCGCGCGTCATCATCTGGATGGCGGGGACCAACCCGCTCAAGTAGACGGCAGCAGGTGCAGGCCTCGCGTCGGTGAGCGCCTGATCGTGCGCGGGCCATGAGGATCGCAATCGTCGGCGCCGGCGCGATGGGTTCGGTGTATGCCGGCCTGCTCGGAAGCGCCGACAACGACGTGTGGGCCATCGACCTCTGGGCCGAGCACGTCGCGGCCATCCGCGAGCACGGTCTTCGTGTCGAGGGTGCGAGCGGCGACCGGGTGGTGCTGGTGAGCGCAACGTGCGATCCCGCGGACGTCGGCGTCGTCGATCTCGTAGTTATTGCGACGAAGGCGATGCAGGTACGCGCTGCGGCTGAGAGTGCGCGCGTTCTCATCGGCCGTGGAACCGTCGTGCTCGCGATCCAGAACGGGATCGGCTCGGCGGATGTCGCTGCCGAGGTGCTCGGCGAGGACCGGGTCGTGATCGGCGTGGCGGGTGGTTTCGGGGCATCGATGTTGCGGCCGGGCCACGTGCATCACCACGGCTTCGAGCTCGTTCGGCTCGGTGAGCGCACCGGGCCGGCGACACCACGCATCGAGCGGATCGCGGACGTGTGGCGAGCCGCTGGGTTCACTGTCGTTACGTACGACGACGTCGATCGGCTCGTGTGGGAGAAGCTCGTCTGCAACGTCTGTTTCAGCGGGACGGCAACGGTGCTCGGTGCGACGATCGGCGAGGTGATGGACGATCCGCACGCGTGGTCGGTCGCCTCGAGCTGTGCGGTGGAGGCTCACGGCGTCGCGGTTGCGAGCGGAGTCGATCTGGCGTTCGAAGAACCCATCGCCTACGTCCGTGCGTTCGGCGAGCGAATCCGCGGTGCGCGGCCGTCGATGCTCCTCGACAGGCTCGCGGGCAGGCCGTGCGAGATCGACGTGATCAACGGTGCGATCCAGCCGCGCGCCACACTGGTCGGACTGCAGGCTCCGACGAACGCGGCGATTACCGCACTCGTGAAGGCGCTCGAGGTCGGCGCTGGGGTGTCAACCTCCAACTACTAGAGGCTTGATGCGAAATTCCCGCGGGCCGGATGACGGCCACGACACGGCGCCGGATCGCCACCCGCGCGCGTCGCACAGGCTTCGAGCCTGCACGACGCGTACGTCTGGCGCCCAGCTTGGTCGTGACCGCCCCCGACGGCGCGCCAATTTCGCATCAAGCCTCTAGGTGACGACACCAATCGCCGTCACCGTAGGCGACTCGATCTCGAACGCCTTGGTGCCGCGAAGCGGATCAGAGTTCGCTCGCCTTTCGAGGGCTGCGCGTGCGACGAACATCTCGTACCAGCGCCTGTACTCGTTGACGTATCCCAGCGCCTCGCTCGCTTGTTGCATCTCGCGTGGAGCGTGCGAGCCCTCAGCTCACAGCTTTCTTCACGAGCGCGCCGATCCTTGCCTCGTCGGCGGCGGTCAACTCCTTCAGCGCGAAGGAGGTCGGCCACATGGCGCCTGCGTCGAGGTTCGCCTCGTCGCTGAAGCCGAACGTCGCGTACCTCGATTTGAACTTCTGCGCGCTTTGGAAATAGCAGACGACCTTGCCGTCCTTGGCATACGCGGGCATGCCGTACCAGGTTTTCGGCGAGAGGTCTGGCGCGCTGGCTTTGATGAGCGCATGGAGCCGCTTGGCCATGGCGCGATCCGGTCCCGGCATCTCGGCGATCTTCGCGAGCACGGCGCTTTCCCCGTCGGCCTTCTCCGCGCGCGAGCCGCTGCGCGCTTCCGCCTTCAGCTCTTGGGCGCGCTCCTTCATCGCAGCTCGTTCCTCATCCGTGAATCCCTTGGACTTCTTGCCGCTCGCGGTAGTGCTCTCGGCGGACTTCTGCGTGACCTTCTGTCCGGGTTTTCTCTCAGCCATTGCGAAGCACCTCCGTGCGCCGAACGAGTCCCAGCCGCTTGACTTCCGAGGAGGATAACGGGCGAACCGTCGAGAGAAGCCGAGACACGGCGCGTGAACGATTCCGGCACGCGCTGTCGTCGGAGTCGCGACGGAATCTGACCAGATCTGATCCAGACACGAACGATGCCCCCGCAAGGGCCCCCTTGCGTTCCACAAAACCTTTGCTGAAGTGAAGCCGACGCCCGGACTCGAACCGGGGACCCCTTCATTACGAGAGCGGCCAGAGGGTCGCCAGGGGTCGCCGCGTGTGGTCGATTCGGCTTCGTTACGTGAGGTCGAGGGGCGGGGCGGGTAGCTCGTTCGCCACCTGCCGCCGCCTCTGCTTAGAACGCACTTAGAACGTCGGGCGGGCCACGTCCCGAGTAGCCATCTTGTGCCCGCGCGGAAGCTCGCCTACCTTGATCCGTGCTTCCGTATCGCTACCGACTCCACGACGCGACCGGCGACGACCTCGGCACGGTCGAGCATCCCGCCCCCGCTCGGAGACGCGCTCGACGCGTTCGTCCGCCGCGAGGACGCCGAGCAGCTTCATCGAGGAGGTGCGCGGATCCTGAGGTAGCGGCGAAGCTCAGGATCGAGGAGCGGGAGCCGGAGGCGGCGGGCTGAACTAGCCTCGGGCGCGGCGCTCCCGACTCGGCGCTCGCTCCTTACTACTTCTGCGCGGGCGACCAGGCGAAGGGAAGAGTTTGCGAAAGTACGCCTCCGTCTGTGCGCAGCAACCTCCGCTTCCCGCTTCCGTCGGCGTTCATGACGTAGAGCTCCGCGCCCGTTGCGTCGTGGCGATTGAAGGCGATCATCTTCCCGTCGGGCGACCAGGCGGGGTTCCTGCCATCTTGCGTGAGCCGTCGCCGCTCGCTGCCATCGGCGTTCATGACGAAGATCCCAGGGGGAGGGGTTGACGGTCGCCCGCTGAAGGCGATCTTGCGCCCGTCGGGCGACCAGTCCGGACCTCCCGCCGAATACCAGCCAGCAGGTGTCAGATTCCGTTGGCCGCTGCCGTCGGGGTTCATCAACCAGATCGCGCGTCCGGAATCAAAGGCAATCCGCCGCCCGTCCGGCGACCAGGCCGGGTCCCTGTCCATCGCGGGGTTGCGCGTCAGCCTCCGTTGACCGCTGCCGTCGGCGTTCATGACGTAGAGCTCCTCGGGAAACTCTCCCGGTGCGACCCCGCGAGGGTGGCGCGGGTTCAGGCGTTCGAACAGCATCTTCTGCCCGTCGGGCGACCAGGCAACCGAGAAGTGGACGTGTCCGCGCGCCAGCCTCCGCTGCCTGCTGCCGTCTGCGTTCATGACGTAGATGTAGGTCTTTCCGGCAAAGAACCCTCTGGCTCGTCTCGTGAACGCGATCTTCCGCCCGTCGGGCGACCAGGCCGGATTGCCGTCCACCCACTGATGGCGCGTCAGCCGCTGCTGGCCGAGGCCGTCGGCTCCCACGACGTACACGTCCGTGTTGCCGTCGTCACCCATTCCCACGAAGGCGATCCTTCGCCCGTCCGGCGACCACGCGAGACTCGAACCGAGCTCGTACTCATCGGCGGTAGAGGACGAACTGGGTCTCGCAATTTCCAACCTCCGCGATCCGCTCCCGTCCGCATTCATGACGTAGAGGTCGAGGCGGAGTCCACCGGTGTCGGTACTCGCCCTGATGAGTGCGATCCTCGACGGTGCATGCGATGCCGGCGAGACAGCGCCATCGGAGGCAGAGCCGTCGTCGATCGAAACGACGAGCGCCCCTATGAGGACGCTCGCGCCGAGCAGCGCCAGTCCCGATGCCCAAGTCGACAGCCTCATGCGACTACGGTGATCGCCGGGACGAATAGGTGCCAGGGGATTCCTGGACCCGCTGCGACGGAAGTGAACCCGACCCCCGCCACGATCGCCACGAGGACGGTATGACGAGCCTTCATCGGTGCTCCTTTCGAACATGGGAAACGGATAGAGGCGTGCTGGCGTAGTCGCGCCTGGACGGGTTGGCCATCACTCGAGAGTTCTGTTCAGGTACCGCTTGACCCGGCTCGCAAGTTCTCCCTGGTTCCAGGCGTTGATGAAGTCGGCGTGCCCGGAGAGCTGGCCGCCCGAGGCGAGCTCGGCGTGTCGGCGCCCCGAGCCGGGGTAGTGCACGACGACCGAGAGGGCGGGGACTGCGACCGGGTGCGAGCGTGGGCAGGCAGCGTGCGACGAGTAGGCCATGTGACTCTTGTGGTCTGCACTGTCGAGCCGCGTTCCGTCCCAGCAGTCGGGGAAGCTCACGTGCAGGCGCAGTCCTCCGCGCCGCGTTGCCGGACAGCGCGGGATCGTGCTCGAGCGCTCGGCGCGCGGAACGGCACAGCTCCAGAACGTCACCCTGCTGCTCTGCGCGCTGCCCGCATGCGCATTGCCGGCGATCATCATCAACCCGACGGGGAACGGCTCGAGCGGCCGCGACGTCTGCCGACTGTAGGCGGCGATCAGCGCCAGCGGCTCGACGGCACGCCCGGCGACGTAGAGCGTCGGCACCCAGTAGGCCGACGTGTCGGCTCGGTTTACGCACGTCGTCGCTCCCTTTGCGCGTAGGGAGGCAGGGGTGGAGAACGCGTTGGTCAGACGGTTGCCGAAGAAGGTGTGGTCGTGCGAGCGGCCCGGCTCGCCGGGATAGACGATCGGGTCGTCCTGGTTTCGGTGGCTGAACCCACATCTCACGGCGAACGGGATCGCGGGCCCAGGCGACGTCAGCCTGCGCTGTCCGCTGCCGTCGGCGTTCATGACGTAGACCGCCTCCAAGCCGTCGCGGCCGCTAACGAACAGGAGCTTCCGTCCGTCGGGCGACCAGGCGGGCTGAGGAATGAACCCGACCGCTCTGCTGCGGGTCAGGGTGCTGCGGGTCAGGGTCCTCTGCGCGCTCCCGTCCGCGTTCATCACGCCGACATCCATGCTCCCGGCGCGCTCGCTGACGTACGCGGTCTTCCGTCCGTCCGGCGACCAGAAGGGCCCAAAACCGCGCGCGAGCTTCCGCTTCCCGCTCCCGTCCGAGTTCATGGTGAAGACATACTGGTTTGGGGTGAGGGCACTGCTTGGGTCCCCGCCGCTCACGAAGGCGATCTTCCGTCCGTCGGGCGACCAGACCGGCCCCTGCCCGTTCTGCGCCAGTCTCCGCAGTCCGCTCCCGTCCGCGTTCATGACGTAGACATCGGAGGTACCCGGCTTCCGGCGCGCGCTCACGAACGCGATCTTCCGCCCGTCGGGCGACCAGGCCGGCTGCTGCCCTCGTCGTGTAAGCGTCCGCAGCCCGCTTCCGTCGGCGCCAACCACGTGGATGCCAGCCTCGGGACCCCCCCAATTCTCGAAGGCGATCCGTCGGCCGTCCGGCGACCAGACGGGCGAGGAGCTGGGTGCCGCGTCCCGCGTCAGCCTCCGCTGCCCGCTCCCATCGGCGTTCACGACGTAGATGTCCAAGGTGCTCGGGCCCACGAAGGCGATCCTCCGAGCGTCCGGCGACCAGGCGAAGGACCCGGCCTTGCGGACGAGCAGGCGCCCTTGCTGCCCGCTCCCCTCGGCGTTCACCACCCGCATCTCGAATACCGAGCGGCCGGTGGGGCGCCAGGCCAGGAAGGCGATCCTCTGCCCGTCGGGTGACCAGGC
>JBOHAY010000378.1:0-15284 GCA_050697935.1 Gaiellaceae bacterium
GCGCCCACGTCTCGATCTGCTCACGCAGCGAAGACGAAGTCCTTGCCGCAGCCGAGGAGCTCCGCTCCGGCGGAGGCGTGGTCTACGCGCAGCAGGCCGACGTCACCGATCCCGAGCAGGTTCGCGACTTCGTCGCGCGCTCCGCAGAGGAGCTCGGTGGGATCGACTTCCTCGTCAACAACGCCGGCGGCGCGCACCCTGGCAACTTCGAGTCGCTCTCCGACCAGAACTGGGCCGCCGACCTCGACGTGAAGCTCTTCTCGCTGATCCGCTGCTCCCGCGAGGTGCTCCCCTACATGCGCGACGCGGGCGCCGGTCGCATTGTCAACATCGGCTCGGTCTACTCCCGCTATCCCGACCCCGCATTCTTTGCGACGTCGGTGAACCGGGCGGCCGGCAACTCGTTCACGAAGGCGCTCGCCATGGAGGTGGCGAAGGACAACATCCTCGTGAACGGCGTCAACATCGGCTTCGTGACAACGCCGCAGTGGGACAACATCCATCAGCGGCGAGCCCCGGAGCTCCCGCGAGAGGAGTTCTTCGCCACGATCGCCTCGGCGGAAGTCCCGCTAGGACGTTTCGGCACGCCGGACGAGGTCTCGGGCCTCGTCGTCTTCCTGTTGAGCGCGCGGGCCAGCTACATCACGGGAGCATCGCTCGACGTCGCCGGCGGCATGGGCAAGTACGTCTAGGAGCGAGCCGGCACGCAGCTTTCACCCTGTGAACGGACGTTTCACCGAGTGCACGACGATGCGCCGGTTCTCGACCGGGTCTTGCGCCTGATCTCGTGCACGAGCTGTCGGCGACCACTCGGTGGACGGATCTGCAATGCGCCTCTACGATCTACTCGCAGCGGCAGGCAAGTCCACGCCGCCTTCCCAGGAGGTCGGGTACCGTGAGAGTCTGGGGTCTGTCGAAGAAGGAAGCGCACTACCGACCCGCTCCCACTCCCGAAGCGCGATGCGACCACTGCAAGTACATGTTCCCCCGGCTCGCGCTGGGCGGGTGCAGATTGGTTCGGGGACCGATCCGAGGTTCCGCAACCTGCGACGTGTTCACTCCTCGCGGCACCAGCGAAGGCTGACCTTCGGCCCCTCAGACCGCCGTTTTGGCGGTCCCGGGCAGATCCTCCTTGAGAGACCCGAGCACGTAATCGGCACCGGCTTCGCGTAGCTCCTCCTCACTGTAGTCACCGCTGGCGACACCGACGCCGATCGCATGTGCGGCGTGGGCCGCAGCGATGTCGTTTGGCGTGTCGCCGACGACGAGGACGCGCTGCGGGTCGAGCGGCGAGCCGAGGGTCTCACCGGCACGGTCGATCGCCTTGCGGGTCAGCTCACCGCGGTCGGCTGAGTCGGAGCCGTAGGCGCCGAACGAGAAGAAGCGGTTCAGGTTCGCGCGCGCGAGCTTGATGTGGGCCGCGGCCTCTACCGCTCCGGTCGTGATCCCGAGCAGGAAGCCGTCCCCGCAGAGACGGGGAAGCAGCTCCTCGACGCCGTCCAGCACCCGATAGCCAGGCGACTGTGCCACTTCCTCCGGAAGTCGCATCAAGTAGTGCGACACCACGCGTGCGAGCTCCTCGTCCGAGGGGTCGTGCCCGATGACTGCTCGGAATGTAAGCCTGCCGACCACCGGGTCGGTCATTCCGGCCTCGGTGAACTCGCCGATGTCGGCTGGGATCCCGTACCGCTCGTCGAATGCCCAGCGCCAGCTCCTAGTGCCGGCACCACCGGTCGTGATCAGGAGGCCGTCGACATCGAAGAGGATCGCGTGTGGTCTCTTCAGATCTCGACCTGAAGCGCCTGGTTCTCGGCCCGCACGGCGTAGCTTTGGACCGGCTTCTGAGCGGGCCCTCGCAGCACCTGGCCGGTCGTGACGTCGAACCTGCTCCCGTGGCAGGGGCAGATCACGACCGAGCCGTCGAGCTCGCCCGCGGCGAGCGAGCACCCGGCGTGCGTGCACGTGTCTCCGAAAGCGTGAAGCGTCCCGCCCACGTTTGCCACTGCGACGCGCTCCCGGCGACGTCGAAAGCCACGAGCTCACCGCTGCCGACCTCGGCTGCGTCCGGCACGGTCACGAACTCACCCATCCTTCACTCCTTCCGTCCCGCGCGAGCCGCTATACGCCGCCGACGAGCGCTCGCAGGCTGTCGTGCTCCTCGCGGCAGGCCGGGCAGCCCTCGAGGTGCGCACGCAGGCCGGGGATGGCCACGTCGACATTCTCTCCCGCGAGCTCGAGCTCGACGTAGCGGTCGAGCTCCTCGAAGCACACCTCGCAGCCGACCTCGGGGCCGGCGGGGCCGAGCAGGCGGCCGAGTACCTGGTTCACGTTTCCTCGCTCCATCAATTCGCCTCCTCCAGCCACGATTCGAGGGAAAGTCCACACTCGTGCAGGTGTCTACGCAGCTTCCGCCGCGCGTCGTGCAGCGTCTTGTACAGCGCGCCGCGGGTGCTGCCGAGGCGCTCGGCGAGCACGTCGATCGGCACGCCGTTGAGCGCCAACGCGACGAGGACACGCCGCTGGTGCGGCGTCAGGACCTGGACGATCGCCTCCTGCAACGTCGCCAGGAGCTCACGCTGCTCGACCTCCGCGTCGGGCTCGAGATCGGCACTCGCGAACAGGTTCCAGGTCTCGGGCTCGAGCGGTAGCTCACGTCCCTGCCAGGCTCGCTTGCGGAGCTTGACCGCAGCCTCGAGCAGCGCGAACTTGTACACCCAGGTCGTGAAGCGGCTTGCCCCGCGGAAATCGTCGAGACGCGCGAGCACGCTCATCAATGCGTCGTCGGCCGCCTCGAGCGCGATGTCGTCGAGCTCGTCGCCGCGCAAGTGCGGGAGCCCCCGCCGGCGCCGGGCGACCTCGAAGCGTGCAGCCCGAACGAGGAGGGCGTGCAGGCGAGCGATTGCCTCGTCCTTCGCCGCTCCTTCCGAGCGTAGGTCGCGCAGCCACTCGCGCGACTCCGCATCGAGAGGAGATGCCGACGCAGACAGGGCCTTGGCGCCAGGTGTGTGCTGCTCCACCCTCTCGATGGTACGAAAGGTCGCCGTCTTCATGCTGCGTCCTCGTCCTCGAGCGGCGCCAGGATGCGGACCGCGAGCTCCGGCTGACAGCCGCTTTCGACGAGATCGATGAGCGCGTGGAGGTCGTAGCGGTGATCACGTGCCAGGCGCGAGGCCAACGGAAGCGGGAAGCCACACTGGGTGAGCTGATGGCGCCGCCAGGAGACGATCTCGTGCGCTTCGTGTTTCGGTCTGAGCTCGGTTCTCACACACCGTTAGTGAGGACCACCGGAGATTTCTTACCTCAGCTCGCCAATCCGTTCACCCAGAAGGCGTGATGCGAAGTTGGCACATGAATTCGCATCGCGCCTCCAGTTGCCTCCGGAACGGGTCCGCCATCTCGGGGACGATTAGCGGAAGCGCGCGGGGAACTGCTGGACGAGCCCGTCCGAGAGCATGTCGGACATGTGCAGGATCTGGATGTGGATCCTGTCGTAGGCTCGGACGTCGGCCGCCCAGTCCTTTTGCAGTCGCGCGACGACCTCGTCGGTTGTCAGCCGCAGGTGGTCGCCCATCATCGCCTTCATGGCGCGGAGCTTCCAGGCCTTCGGGTTGGCGCTCGAGAGCAGAGTCGCGATCTGGTCGGCATTCGCCGTCCAGCGTGCCTGCGCGGAAGCGATGGCTTCCTGGTCGCCCTTTCTGGCGACCGCGATCAGGTCGGCGGCGATCAGGATGTGCTCACGGAGAAGAGCGGTCAGCTGCTTCCCCGCCGCGGCACCGTAGTACGGCTTGATCGCGTTGCCGATGTCGGTCTGGTTCTTCAGGAGCCGCCCGACGGTCGCGGCGGTATCGGGCGAGTCCGTCGTCAGGCTGATCACAGCGAGCCGCGTCCATGTGACGTGGTCCTCCCAGAGCTTCCGCATGTCCTGACGGAGGACGAACTCCTTCTTCGAGATCGTCGCCGACGCATGATCGGAGGCTGTCGCGTGCGCCGAGGCGTCGTGCCCGCCGGAGACGGCGAGGGCCGCCAGTGCGCTGAAGAGTGCGATCAGCACCGTCAGCGCGAGCGGAATCGGACGGTAGGTACGGGTGTTCATGTCAGTCTTCCTTTCGGTTGGAGATGGGTCACGGCAACGGCCGGACGGTCGCGCCAGAGGAGATGAGCCGCCGCGAGCAGGCCGGCCGCCTCGACTGCTTTGGTGGCGAGCGCGAGGCCGTCGACCGGCTCGGCGGTGGGGTGGAGCAGAGGGAGCCCCGTCGTCGTCGCGAGCGCGTAGCTCGCGAGCAGGCCGATCAGGACGACGGCGGTACCGGCGAGAATCACCGCGCTCGGCCGCCACGTCAGGGTGACAGCGAGTCCTGCAAGCACGACGGCGGCCACCAGGAAGCCGAGCCCAGCACCCCTTCCCTCGGCGAAGTGCTCGGGCGTGAGCGCAGCGTGGATGCCAGCGCTGATTGCGCAGACCACGATGAGGACGTCACGCTCCAGTTCGGCCCAGGTGATCACTTGACGATCACCTCGCCGTCCATGTCCTGTCGGTGCAGAGTGCAGACGTAGCCGTAGGTGCCGGGGTCGTCGAACGTCAGCGAGACGCTCTCCCCTTGGCCGACCTCGTGGTCCTCCTGCCCGTCGACCTGAACCGTATGCGTGAAGTTGTCGTCATTCGTCCAGGTGACGGTCTGACCGGCCTCTATCTCGATCGTCCTCGGGTCGAAGCGGTAGCTCTTGGCCATCGTCACTTCCGTCGTAGCCACCGGTTCGCTGCTTTCGGTTGCGCCGCAGCCCGCCGCGACGGCGACGAGCGCCACCGACGCGGCGAGCCCTGCGGCCACCGGGAGGAGGGACCGGTGGAACGTCACGAACGACTCGCCTCCAGCGCAGCCGGGCGCCGAACGACGACCTGCACGACCGCGGCAGCGAAGACGAGCACGAAAGCAACGAGATCGAGGACCTCGGCGATCGTGTGGGCGAACAGGAATACGGTCCAGTCGAGGTGGTAGGTCATGTACACGACCTCGGCGGCGGCGAACAGCGAGAAGGCCGCACCGAGGAGGCTGAGCTCACGCTTGAAGGCCAGCCAGGCGAAGCTCGCGCCGAGCGCGAAGGCCGCGATGTGCACGACCATGAAGAACTCGGTCGGAAACTCGTTGATCCAGCTACCCCAGGGCATTCCCGCCTCCTTGTTGGTGTCGGAGAATTGGTGTCGCCTCGACCGCCGTCCTTACCCGTCGGAGTAGCGGCGAAGCGGCGAGCGCGGCAAGGGCGAGCTCGCTCGCTGGCGTGGGTCATGCGGTCAGGGAATCGTGAGATCCCGCGAAGCCGCGTCGCGGATACGTTTGCCGTGAGATGCCCCTGCAGAACCGCGTCACACCGCTCGGCGAACTTGTCGCTCATCCTGCCCGCGGCCTCGTCTACGGGAATCGCGGTTGCCTGCACGACGCCGACGGCGTCATTCGGCGGCGCTACGCAGGCAAGCGCTGGATCGCCTGCCGGCTGGAGTTCCGCGGTTGGCAGCGAGGCCGGCTCCTACAGCCGGGCCGCTTCACCGAGCTCTTCTTCCTCGACGAGGCGACTGCGTTTGCCGCTGGACACCGCCCGTGCGCGCTCTGTCGCCGCGAGGACTACCACCGCTTCTCGGCAATCTGGCGCGAGCTGCATCCCGGCCAGATCGGAGCAGACGCCATCGACGCCCAGCTTCACGGAGAGCGCGCTGCTCCAGGCACGCAGGCGCAGCTTCACCAAGGAGCCCAGCTCGACGAGCTTCCCGATGGCGCCTTCATCCTCCGAGACGACGTTCCGTACCTGGTGCTCGGGCCGCATCTTCTCGAGTGGTCGCCGGCCGGTTACACCGAACGCACCCAGCGGCGGCTGCGCCAACGCGTCGAGCTGATCACGCCTCCTTCGCTCGTCAGTGTGCTGCGCACCGGCTGGGAACCGCTGGTGCCGCTCCTGCACCCGACCTCACGTCACTCGATAACCGCAATCTCGACCTGAACGTCCGGCGTCGCAACTGCGACGCTGCCGTAGAGCGGTCACCTGCGCTTGAAGCCCTCGACGAGCTCCGCTCCCTGCTCCTCGGTGACGCCGGCCAGCTGGAAGGACAGCCGCACCGAGTTGAACACATTGACGTCTGCACGAACCGGGTTCGCGGGATCGAGGTCACCCGTGATCTGCGCGCGCACGGCCGCGAGCGGGACGTCGCTTGCCTTCGCGAGAACCTGGAGAAGCTCGACCCCGCAGGCTGCGATCCCGGCGAGGAAGAGCTCGGCCGGCGTGACCGCCTCGCCCGGGCACCCATTGTGCACCGGGCCGTCGGCGACGAAATGCTGATCGCGACAGGTCCACAGGACACGTCCGAACGTATCCGTCGAGCGGGCGCGAACCCCATACCGCCGCGTGTCGACGGTGCTCATGACCGCGACGGTATCGGAACACAGCAGCGCTGAGCCGGAATCGGGTCGCCATCGCGCACCGATGGATAGAGTGAACATCCGTCCGAGGGAGGGGTTATGGCGTCGCCGTCCGCGACGGGGTCACAGGAGGCGCTCCGCGCGTGCTGGCATCCCGTCGCCTTCTCGGAGAGCCTCGAAACCGAGCCGCTCGGCGTTACCTTGCTCGGGGAGGCGCTCGCTCTCTGGCGCGACTCGCACGGCACGCCACACGCGACGTCGGATCTCTGCATCCATCGCGGGACGGCGCTGTCGCTGGGGTCGGTCCAGGGTGACGAGATTGTCTGCCCCTATCACGCATGGCGCTACGCGACGGATGGCCGCTGCACCGCGATCCCACAGCTCAAGGACCCGACTCGAGTGCCCGCCAAGGCGCGGATAGCCACCTACAGATGCGACGAAAGGTTCGGACTCGTATGGGTCGCTCTCGAGGAGCCGCGCTTCGACCTCCCCGACGCAAGCGACCTCGAGGACGACGAGTGGCGCACGGTCTGCTCGGGGCCCCACGAGTGGGCGTGCGATGCGTCACGACAGATCGAGAACTTCACGGACTTCGGCCACTTCCCATGGGTTCACCCCGGGTTGCTCGGCGACCCCGAGCGCCCCGTCGTGCCCGAGCACACCGTGACGACGAAGGGGCACGTCCTCCGGTACGGGGTCGTCCGGCCCGAGGCTGCCAACAGCGAAGACTTTCCGATCTTCTCGAACCCCGACCAGGAGCAGCCGCTTCGCCGCAGCCAGTACGAGCTCCACCTGCCCTACACCCTGTACCTGCGCCTCGGCTGGGGAGGCCGCGAGGGGATGATCTACCTCTTCGCATCCCAACCCGTCGCCGAGGATCGGTGCAAGGGGTTCCTCGTGATCGGGCGCAACTACAACTACGAGCAGCCCGACCAGGTGCTGATCGACTTCGAGGACGTCATCTTCGGCCAGGACCGGCGCGTGGTCGAGTCGCAGCGCCCCGACCGCGTGCCCTTCGATCTTGCGGACGAGCTCCACCTCAAGTTCGACGCCGTCGCCGTCGCCTACCGCAGAGCGATGCGCGCCGAGCGTCTCGCGGCTCCGGATCCCGCGAACGACTGACGGTTGGCAGGAATGACCGCTGGGACGGCCGCCGTTGACACAGTCCTGCTCTACCGCACCTCGACCTTCTACCTCCCGCCGCTGCGGGGCTTCGTCGCCATGCAGTGGCTCCCGCGATCGCTACCTGTGAACTTGGGAATAGTGCGCTTCGTGTCGAAACTCGCGGCGTGAGACTCGTTTGGCTAGCTCTCCTCCCGTTGCTGGCTGCGGCTGTGCTGGTCGCCGTCCCCGTGGCGAACGCCGACCTGTCCGATGAGCAGGCGCTCGCCGAGCGCTTCGCGCCCGTCGTGCGGCTGGTCGCGCAGGCCCAGGAGTGCGGCTACGGCGAGTCGTACGAGCCGACCGACGTCAGCGTGCTCTTCGATGAGCCAACGGTTTCGTTGCGCGGGCCGTGGAACCCAACCGACCTGATCAGAGTCGCACCGGTCGAGAGCGACCTGCCAGGCCTCTACGAGTACCACCTCGACTTCCCCGGCAACGCGCTCGACCCCGGATGCGATTACGAGCGGTGGTCGAAGCGCCTGACCAAAGGGCGAGCGCCGACCGTGTACGCGCACGTCGTCAGCGACCCCGAGCACCCAGGCCAGCTCGCACTTCAGTACTGGCTCTACTACGTCTTCAACGACTGGAACAACACTCACGAGGGCGACTGGGAGATGGTTCAGCTCGTCTTCGACACCGACGATCCCGCGGAGGCGCTCTCGCGAGAACCGGTCGAGACCGGCTACAGCCAGCACGAAGGCGCAGAGCGCGCAGATTGGGGAGACGACAAGCTCGAGGTCGTCGACGGCACGCACCCGGTCGTGTATCCCGCCGCCGGTTCGCACGCGAACTTCTACGAGCCCGCCCTGCACCTCGGCAGCTCGGCCGAGCAGGGCGTCGGGTGCGACGACACGTCCGGCTCGTCGCGCGAGCTCAGCCCGGTCGTACGAACGATCCCGGGCGATCCCGCTCAAGCCAAGGCTGAGTTCCCGTGGATTGCTTTCGAAGGCCGCTGGGGTGAGCTCCAGCGCGCGTTCTTCAACGGCCCGACCGGGCCCAATCAGAAGACGCAATGGTTCGAGCCGATCCGCTGGTCCGAGGCCTGGCGCGACGAGAGCTACGCGGTGCCCGCGGGAGGCGCCTTCGGGACCGGCGCGACCGACTTCTTCTGCGGTGCCGTGGCCGCGGGCTCCAACGCCGTTCGACGCATGGCCGAGGACCCACTCCCCGTCGTAGTCGCGCTCCTCGCGCTCCTCGCGCTCCTCGTTCTCGGGATCTCACGGGCAACGTGGCGCCCATCGACACCGCTCCGCCTCGCGCACCGGCGAGCCTGGGGACAGATTCTGACCGCCGCAGCCCGGATGTACGTCAAGCGGTTGCGCCTGTTCGTCGGAATCGGACTGCTCTTCTTGCCTGTCTCCGTCCTCGTCACGTTGCTCCAAGCATCCCTCCTGAGGGTTTCGAGTGTCGCCGGGATCCCAACGGAAGCCGAGAGCGGCGGTCTCCTGGTCGTGCTCGTGCTCACCGCCGGTACCGCCTTGACCCTGCTGGGAGCTGCTCTCGTCCAGGCAGCGACCTCGAGGGCGCTGGTCGAGATCGATCAAGGGCAGGCGATCGGGCCGGTGCGCGCCTACAGGCTCGCGCTCGACAGCATCAAGCCGCTCCTCGGTGCGCTCGTCATCGCGGTTTTCGTTGTCTCGCTACTCGCGACCGTCGTGTTCCTCATCCCGGTCGCGATCTGGCTCGCCGTGCGCTGGGCGCTCATCGTGCCGGCCGTGGAGCTGGAGGACTTCAGGGCGATCGGGTCACTGCGCAGGAGCAGTCGGCTCGTCCGTGGCGCGTGGCTCAAGGTCGGGTCCTTGACCATCGCGGGCGCGGCGCTCGCCCTTGCCGCCGGCCCCTTGCTTGGAGCGCTGCTCATCTTCGCGACGAACGTCCCGCTCTCGTACATCAATCTGATCGCAGGCCTCGTCTACGTGGTGACAATGCCGTTCGTCGCGCTTGCTACGACGTACGTGTACTTCGACGTGCGCGTCCGCGAGGAGCTCGAAGCCGAGAGCGAGCCCGACGAGCTGTCCGCGGAGATCCAGCTCGCGTGGAGGTACCAGCAGTAGAGTCGCGTCATGATCGACTCCATGCGCGTCGATCCCGGCACGCGGCCGGAGATCGCCACTCGCGATCCGCGGGACACGCTTGGGCTCGAGAGCAAAGACGCTGCCAAGGATCATCTCTCGGAACTCGTCGAGCGGCTTTCCCGTCTCCAGGAACGTCTCTTCGCCGAGGGCGAGCGGAGCCTCCTGCTCGTTCTGCAGGGCCTGGACGCGTCGGGGAAGGATGGCGTGATTCGGACGATTTTCACCGGCGTCAACCCTCATGGCTGCCGCGTGGTCTCATTCCGCGCGCCGACGTCGACCGAGCTCGCCCACGACTACCTGTGGCGCGTCCACGCCGAGCTGCCGCCGCGGGGCATCATCGGGATCTTCAACCGATCTCACTACGAAGACGTCGTCGCCGTTCGACTTCACCGCCTTGCGCCCGAGGAGGTGTGGCGCCGGCGACCGGATCACATCCGCGAGTGGGAGCGAATGCTCGACGACGAGGGAACGACGGTCGTGAAGGTGTTCCTCAACATCTCGAAGGACGAGCAGCGCCAGCGCTTTCAGGAGCGGATCGACGATCCGGAGAAGCGCTGGAAGTTCCGACGGGACGACCTCGAGGTTCGCCGGAGGTTCGACGAGTACCTGACAGCGTGGGAAGACGTCCTCGAGCAGACCTCCACGGATTGGGCTCCCTGGCACGTCGTGCCCGCCGACCGGAACTGGGTGAAGAGCGTCGCCGTCGCGACGCTGCTCGTGGACGCGCTCGAGCGCCTCGACCCGCAATTCCCCGAGCCGGAGGCCGGAATCGAGGGGTTGACGATCGCGTGACGGCGAGCGCCTCCTGTACGCACCTCGATTCGATCCAGATCACGGCTCTCCCCGAGCCGCTGCTCGGCTGCGAGGAATGCATGAAGATCGGCGGTCGATGGATGCATCTGCGGATGTGCCTCGCCTGCGGGAAGGTCGGCTGCTGCGACAACTCCCCGAATCGCCATGCGACCGCGCACTTCCACGAGACCGGCCACGCTCTCATTCGCTCTGCGGAGCCCGACGAGGAGTGGAACTGGTGCTACGTCGACGAGCTGGCGTTCATGCGCGCATGAGCGGCGCGCGGCAGGACGAGCTCGTGCCACGTCTCGATGGATCAGCGCTCGCGCTGTCCTCGCTCCACGTCGACGGCGGCTCCGACTCGATCGTCTGCCACTCCGAGCACGATACGTTGCTCTATGTCGTCGAAGGCTCGGGCACGACGAGAATCGCGGGTGCGAGCTCAGCGCTTTCCGAAGGGACCGCCGCCCTCGTGCTCGCGGGTGAAGAGGCGCTACTCCGCGCCGACGGCGACGGACTCGGCGTGATCTGTATGCCCGTCGGTCCCGAGGCCGACCGGCACGCGCCGCTCGGAGCACGCGAGTCGATCGTCCAGCTCGACAGCGCAGGCTCCGAAAAGGCGACCGGCGCACGCTCGTTCCAGATCCTGTTCGGCCCGCACAACGGGTCGAACCGGGCGACGCTCTTCGCCGGCTTCATCCCGCCGGGGAGGGCACCCTGGCACTACCACCTCTACGACGAAATCGTCTGGGTGCCGTCCGGGCCCGGACGGCTGCACGTGGGCGAGTCGAGCGAGGAGCTCGGCGCGGGGTCGGCGTTCCGCCTTCGGCCGCGGCAGGTGCACATCGTCGAGAACCTGAGCGCCGATGCCGAGATGACCGTGATCGGCGTGTTCGCGCCTGCTGGCAGCCCTTCGGCCGCGTACCTGACGCCAGAGATCGCCGCCGAGTACCGTTTCGCCGGGTAGGCGCATGGGGCTCTCGATCCCGGTCGTCTGGACCGACTCTCATCGGCTCCACGATCCGAAAACAGGCGTCTGGATCGGAGTGCCCATTCCGGCCGACGAGCTGCCCGAACGAGCTGAAGCAATCCGGGCCGCGCTCGCCGATGCGGGAGCGCGCGTCGTACTCGCGGAGGATCATCCCGACGACGCGCTCCTCGCCATCCACGACCCGGAGCTCGTGGAGTTCCTGCGGGGCGCCTGGGAGGCGTGGCGGGCCTCGGAGCTTCCTCGAGACGCCGGTCAGCCGGACGTCGTCGGCTACATCTTCCCCACCCCCGGGCTCCTCGCGGGCCTCGAGCCGCAGGTGCCGCATGCGCTCTCCGCTCGAACGGGCGTGTACTGCTACGACACGATGACGGTCGTCGGCTCCGGGACGTGGGAAGCCGCCCGCGGCGCCGTGGACGTGGCTCTGACCGCCGCCGACCTCGTCCTCGCAGGGTCTCCCGCCGCCTTCGCCTGCTGCCGTCCACCGGGGCACCACGTTACTCGGGCAGCATTCGGTGGCTCCTGCTACCTGAACAACGTGGCAATCGCGGCGCAGCATCTGCGCGGTGGCGGCTTCTCACGCGTGGCCGTCCTCGACCTCGACGCGCATCACGGCAACGGCGCGCAGTCGATCTTCTGGGAGCGCGAGGACGTCCTCACCGCCTCGGTGCACGTCGATCCGGCCGACGGCTGGTTCCCCCACTTCCTCGGGTTCGCGGAGGAGAGTGGGCCGACGAACCTCAACGTCCCACTCACACCGGGATCGGACGACGACGCCTGGCTCTCCGGGGTCGCCCGACTCGCGGACGCCGCGCGAGAGCACCGGAGCGAGGCGCTCGTCGTCGCGCTCGGCGTCGACGCGGCAGCCGCCGACCCGAACTCGCCGCTCGAGGTCACGGCGGACGGTTTCCGTGATGCGGGTCGGCTCCTGGGAGCGCTCGGCCTGCCGACCGTCCTCGTGCAGGAGGGCGGTTACGTCCTGGAGACGATCGGCCGGCTCGTGCGAGCGACGCTCGAAGGCTTCGAAGGCGGCGCGAGCGGACGATGACGAAGCGGGCCGGCGCATTCGCCGAGTTCCTGAGCGTCCAGCTCCCACCGCCGCCCGCCCGCGTGCTCGAGGTGGGCTGCGGCCGAGGCGAGCTCGCCCACGCGCTCGCGAAGCGCGGCTTCGAGGTCATCGCAATCGACCCCAGCGCGCCGGAGGGGACTATGTTCCGACGGGTCGAGCTCGAGGACTTCTCCGATCCGCGCGGCTTCGACGCCGTGGTCGCAAGCGTGTCGCTGCACCACATCGACGACCTCGCGGGCGCGGTCGACAAGATCGCCTCCTTCCTGCCGCGGAACGGCGTCCTCGCCCTCGAGGAGTTCGCCAAGGAGCGCTTGGCCGGGGCAACTGCGCGCTGGTACTACCACCAGCGGCGTGCGCTTGCCGCCGCGGGACGAGAGGACGCCGTGCCGGAAACCTTCGACCAGTGGCAACGACAATCAGACGCGGGCCACGACGACATCCATCCGGTGTCGGAGATCCGTGCCGCGCTCGAGAACCGGTTCGTGGAACGGTACTTCGAGTGGACGCCGTACCTCTACAGCCACCGGCTCGACGACGCTGTCGAGCCCCTCGAGCGCGCCCTGATCGCCGAGGGCGCGATCGACGCAGCAGGCCTCTGGTACGTCGGCGAGCGACTGTGACGCCCGGTCACCTCAGCCGGCCCGTGCTCCTGTACGACGATTCTTGCCGCCTGTGTCGGTTCGCCGCCCGCTGCGTCGTCCGGCTCGATCGCCGGCAGGAGCTCGCATTCCTCCCACTCCAGGACGAGGCGGCAACGCCACTCCTCGCCGCGGTTCCGGCGGGTGAACGCCTCGACACCTGGCGTCTTGCAAGCACGGACGGATCGCTCAGCGGATTCGGTGCTGGGGCTCCTGCGCTCTTTCGGGCCACGAGGCTCACGCGTCCGCTCGGTCTGTTGCTCGGGGCAATCCCCGGCGCGCTGCTCGAACGCTGCTATGAGCTGATCGCTCGCAACCGAGGCATCCTCGGTCGGATCGCCCCCGAAGGACCGGCGCCGCGACGATACCCCTAGATGCTTGACCGGAAATTGGCGCGCAGTCGGGGGCGGTCACGACCAAGCCGGGCGTCCGCACTCACGCGTCGTGCATGCTTGAAGCCTGTGCGACGCGCGAGGGCTGCGATCCGGCGCGGTGTCGTGGCCGTCATCCGGCCCGCGTTGAAGTTCCGATCAACCATCTAGGTCGTAGGTGCACCCATTTTCCCTCGCGGTGTGAGCGCCTGTGGCCAGCTGATCGCCTGCACCACGCGCTGAGCGTACTGTCGGGACGTCGGTGAACGACGAGCCGGCGACGCCTATGAGGCCCCGACGAGCTGCCACGCCGCCCGCTCCCCCGTAGGCTGCTCCGGGGGAAGGACGCACACGGCATTCCGCGTCTGCTTCGCTGCATACAGCGCCTCGTCGGCGCGGGCGAACGTCGCCTCCGGGCTCGTCCAGTCGGTGAGGAGCGTCGCCCCGAGGGAGACGGTGATCCGCTCGCCGAAGGCGCGTGGAGCGTCGGCGACAGCCCGCCGGATCTGGTCGCACAGATTCTCGAGCTCGCCGAGCGATCCCGTACCCGATGCGATCACGCAGAGCTCGTCGCCGCCCCAGCGCGCGACGACGTCGGCCGACCGAGTCCCCATGCGAATCCGTCCGACGACGAGTCGAAGCGCCTCGTCTCCGCCGAGATGGCCGTGGCGCTCGTTGAGCAGCCGGAAGTGGTCGATGTCGCACAGGATGAGTCCAGCTGGACGTTCGCCGCGCAGCACGCTCTCGTGCTCGCGCGCGAGCGCGGCTTCGAACGCGATCCGGCTGAGTGCGCCCGTGACGGGATCGGTGAGACGCGCCTTGCGCTCACGCTCGACGAGAGCCCGCTGAGTCGTCAGCGCCCAGGCGACGAACGCGATGACGCCGAGGGCCGAGCCGAGCGCAAGCGACGTGAGACCGGGGGACGAAGGGAAGGTTTGAGCGAGGAGAACGAGCAGCGGAGCCCAAACGGCGAGCTCCCCCGCGTCGACAACGACTGCATCCGCGAGTCGACGCACGTTCCACGCTCTCCGATCGACCTGCACCAGAGCGAGTCCGACCGCGCTGATGGCGACGTACGCGACGCCGGCGAGCGCGACCGCTGCGACCAGTGGGATCGCGCCCGACCGCCACCCGCTTCCGAGCATGCCGGCGGCGAACCCGTGCAGCATGGCGAGGCCGCCGTATGCGCTTCTCCGACGCCAGACCGCGTTGACGTCCCCGAGTCCGGCGCCGATGCCGGCGAGGACTCCTGCAAGCGGGCCGCCGACGATTCCGGCGAGGAGCACTGTCGGTGCTTCGAAGGAGACGGTCGTTCTCGCGCCGACCGCAAGTGGAAAGAGCCCGTACGCGGCACAGATGAGCGGCAGGACCACGAGCGTCCAGACCGAGAGTTCCGGCGGAGCGGCCTGACCGACCAGCCAGAAGCCGAGAAGAGCCACCGCTGCGAGCGGGAAGCCGATTGCCACGCGTGTGCCCGCGCGCGGCCCGCTGGGTGCATGGCTGCGCCCAGCCTCGTTCTCGAGTGGCTGCACGTTAGGCGACATTTCGTGTTCAGAGAGTGCCTGCACCCGAGCGGTCTCACGTCCCCCTATGAGGGGGGATTCGCCCCTCGAAAGAGCGTGCCCGCCGCGACCCGCGATCCGCATGACCCGGCCCTTACACGTTCTCACCCTTCCAGGGGTCGTAGCCCGGTCGAAGCAGCCCGATGTTTTCGGAAAACCACCCCACGCCCGATGCCGCCAGAAACCCTTTCGAAACGCGCGCGTGGTCGGCCCTGTGT
>JBOHAY010000379.1:0-3188 GCA_050697935.1 Gaiellaceae bacterium
CCGCTTCCTGTTTCGGAAGGTGCAGGTGACAGTCTCGCCTTCCTCGACGTTGAACGTCGCCGTGCGCTTGGAGATGCTGCCTGACGAGTTCTCGTCGTCACAGCTGATGGAGCCGAGATTCCAACCGGCCGTCGGCAGCTCGGTCGTCGTGTACTGCCCGGGAGCGACGTCCGCGGAGATCGTGCCTCCGTCGACCGAGATCGAGCCCGCGGGAGTGCCCGTGAACTCAAAGGTGTCCGTACCGCCGTTCATGACCTTCTCGACGATCACGCGACCACCATGCTCCGGGGGCTCCGGCTCGTCGTCGTTCGTGATCGTGCAGGTCTCGCTCTCACCCTTCTCGATGACCACGGCATCGCAGTTGTCGTAGGTGGTCGCGTACCCGGCAGCCAAAGGCTCGGTCACGGTGTACGTACCCGGGTCGACCTCGAGGACGTTGCGGCCGTCGCTCTCGAAGGACTGCGCCGACCCGCCGTTCACCTGGAACGAGAAGTCGTCGGGCGTCGCCGTGCCGTCGTTGTCGTTGATCACGATCTTCTCGACGACGAGCTTGGTCTTCTCCTCCTCACACTCGTCGCCGTTGTCGCCGTTGTCGCCGCCGGTCATGCTCAGGTCATCGGGGCAGGGCGGAGGCTCACAACCGTTGTCGTCACCGCCGCCGTTGTCGCCGGTCATGCTGACGTCATCAGGACAAGGTGGAGGCTCGCAGCCGTCGTTGCCGTTGTCGTCTCCGCCGCCGGTCAGGCCCAGCTCGTCCGGGCAGGGCGGAGGCTCGCAACCGTTGTCGCCACCGTCGCCGGTCATGCTCAGCTCTTCCGGGCACGGTGGAGGCTCGCAGCCGTTGTCGCTGTTGTCGCCGCCCGTGAGGCTCAGGTCATCGGGGCAGGGGGGCTCGGGAGGCTCGCAGCCGCCGGCGAGAATCGCCTGTCCCGCAGCATCCCAGTTCTTGCCGGGATAGCTCTGCGGGGCGCCGTTGTTGTCGGTGTAGTCGAACGGCGGAATGATGTCGCCGCCATGACTGTCATGGCCGTTCCCGCCGCTCTGGCCGGCGCCCAGGACGCCGTCGTCGTCGGTCGTGATGACGACAAATGGGTTCGTCTGACTCGAAGTCGCATGACACAGCGTCACCGGTGTGTGACCCGCGCCCGAATCTCTCCCCGTAAGCCTGGCGTGCTGACTCGAGCCGGAAGCGCTGCGCGCATGTGGCACGAGCTCGAAAGCCGCTTGCGCAAGTCCCACTCCGGCAGCCTGCGCGCCGACGACCGTCGCCACGATGCCGACGAGCGCGGCAACTCGAAGCAGTCTCAGATTCCCCTTCATCCCCATCGTGACCCTCCCCTTCGCTGCTCGATCTCGCCTGAACCCCTGTCCTGCTTCCCCTCGAGCATCAGGCAGCTGGGCTTCGTCGTACTCGTCTGAAGGTATCCCCCTTCGGGGGGAGCAGCAATCCCTCGTCCGAGGGTCTAGACGGACGGGTAGGCGGTACCTGGCTCACCCGAGGAGGGGTCCCGCTCCGGACGTGTGCGGTCCTTCTGCTGGGCCGTCGCAGCCCTATGCCACACTGCTCACCGATGCGCGTCGTAATCGCCGACGACCACCGGCTCGTCCTCGACGGGATTCGTCGGGCGCTCGAGGACGACGGCGGATTCGAGATCGTGGGCGAGACCCAGTCGGGCACGCAGGTGCTCCCGCTCGTCGGCCGGACGAAGCCCGATCTCGTTCTCCTCGACGTCCGCATGCCTCACATGGACGGGCTCGCATGCCTCGACGAGATCCGGCGTCGGCACCCCGACACCAAGGTCGTAATGCTCTCCGCGTCGCAGAACCAGGAGTTGATCGAGGCCGCGCTCAGGCGCGGCGCCGCGGCATACGTGGTCAAGACGGTAAACCCCGACGACCTGCCGGCGACGCTACGCCAGGCGCTCGAGGGGAACATCCACACGGCCGTCGGGGGCGGGGAGAACGAGCGCGCCGGCGCGAAGGCGCTCGGGCTGACTGAGCGCGAGCTCACGATCCTGGGAGCACTCGCACGCGGCCTTTCGAACGACGAGATCGCGAAGGAGTTCTGGGTCGCGCCGCAGACCGTGAAGTTCCACCTGACGAACATCTACCGGAAGCTCGGCGTGAAGAACCGCACGGAGGCAACCCGCCTGGCGTACCAGCACGGGCTTGTGGAGAGTCCGATTTACGCCGACGAATAACGCGTGAACTCACGTTCCTGGGGCGTCGCACGCAAGGGAGGCGAGCGCGAGGCGCGAAGGCCAGTACTGACGTACGGACGAGCGCCGAGCGCGACGCATCCCGCCGCGTGCGGCGTCAGACTGCGGCCGAGCCCGGCTTCGCCGGGCGGAAGCCGAAGGCGGCCAGGAACGTGAGTCGGATTCGGCGCATCGCCGAGGAGGAGTACATCCTCGTCGTTCTGCTGGCCGGGTTCGGCCTTATCTTCCTGCTGATCTTCCCGCCGGCGATCTTCGTCAACGACAGCTGGCTCAACCTCGTTGCCGGGCGCGAGGTCGTCGAGAACGGCCTGCCGAGTCGCGACGAGCTAACGGTCTACGGCCTCGGCAACACGTGGACCGATCAACAGTGGCTCGCCCAGGTTTTCATGTACGGCGCCTACAGCCTCGGCGGCCCCGCGCTCCTGTCGATCGTGACTACCGCGCTCGTACTGACCGCCTTCTCGATTGCTGCGGCGGCGGCTCGCTCACTCGGCGCAGGCCCGCGCGCGATCTGGGTGCTCTTTCTTCCGGTGCTCATGGCGGCTCCCTGGGCTTGGTCGATCCGTGCCCAGATGCTCGCGCTGCCGCTCTATACCGGGATGCTCTGGCTTCTCGCTTCCGAGGCTCGCCGGCCGACACGGCGAGTGTGGCTCGCGTTCGCGCTCCTCGTCGTTTGGGCCAACGTGCACGGAAGCGTCGCGCTCGGCGCACTCCTCGTCATGCTGCTGGGCGTCTACGAGCTCGTCCGGAGCCGCGGAGGATCGTGGCGCCGGAGCCTTGCTCTCGTCGCGTTGCCTCCTCTCGCGGCGCTCGCCACGCCATACGGCCCGGTCGCGACCGCGAAGTACTACCACTTGCTCCTCGTCGACCCGCCCTTCGCCGGGCGGGTGACCGAGTGGCGCTGGGCAGCGCCGGCGGTGAACACGATGTTCTTCTACGTCCTCGTCGCGATCGCGATCGGCCTCGTTC
>JBOHAY010000380.1:0-4189 GCA_050697935.1 Gaiellaceae bacterium
CTGATCGAGTGCTGCGGGAACACAATGCTGCAGATCGCGGCGCAGCCGGTGTTCTTGGCCCTCCATACGAGCCTCTCACGCTCGGGCCTCGGACGACACTTCCATCGGTCGATCCACGTGCATCACACCCGCATCGTCGAGGCCGTCGACGCCGCCGACGAGGATGCTGCGGCGCAAGAGATGCGCGACCATCTCGCCTTTCTCGTGCCCTACTACGAGAAGGCGTGGCGGAACGCCCGGCGGGCTCACCGGTCGACGTGACCGTCAGGCAAACCTAGTGGAGATCGGGATCCAAGGCTCGGGCCAGCTCACAGATCGGATGCCCGACCCGGGCCGGTACCGCGCGGTCGCGGAGCTCGCGGAGGAACTCGGGTACGACTCGATCTGGGCGGGCGAGCACCTCTCGTTCCACAACCCGATCCTCGATCTCGGCGTCGCGCTGGCCGTGTTTGCGGCGGTGACCGAGCGGATCCTCCTCGGCGCGGGCGTCGTCTTGCTCCCTCTCAGGCATCCGAGCCTCGTCGCGAAGCAGGCCGCGTCACTCGACTACGTCTCCGGGGGGCGGCTACTGCTCGGCGTGGGAGTCGGTGGCGAGGGAGGAAAGGACTTCGAGGCCGCCGGAGTCCCGCTCGCGGAGCGCGGCTCACGTGCGGACGAGGGAATCGCTGCCCTCCGCCGGCTGTTCGGGGATCGTTCGGCCTCGTTCTCGGGTCGCCACTACTCCTTCACCGAAGTATCCATCGAGCCGGCGCCGGTTCAGCCCGGAGGACCGCCGATCCTCGTGGGCGGACGCTCGCCCGCGGCGCAGCGACGAGCCGGCACGCTCGGCGACGGCTGGCTGCCGTATCTCGTCTCGCCGCGAACGTTTGAGGCGGGTGTGGACAAGGTGCGGGCACACGCGCTCGCGGTCGATCGGGACCCGGCAAAGCTCCGCCACGGGGTCGTCGCCTTCGCTCGAGTCGAGGACGACGGAGTGCAGGCGCGCAAGGCCGCGCGCGAGCACCTCTCCCAGCGGTACGGGATGCTCTTCGAGCCGCATCACGTGGAGCATCTGTGCATCGCCGGGACGCCAGAAGAGTGCGCCGTGCGCATACAGGCGTATGCAGAGGCTGGGGCCTCGCACCTCGCGCTCAATCCCGCGGTGGACGGGGACGGGTTCCTGTCACAGGTGGAGCGCCTCCGGACGATCGTTGCGCCCGCGAGTGAGGTGCCCACGTGACGCTCCCGCTCACCGACGTCCGGGTCGTCTCCGTCGAGCAGTACGGCGCCGGACCCTGGGGGACGCTGCAGCTCGCGGACCTCGGAGCGGAAATCATCAAGATCGAGGATCCGGCTGCCGGCGGCGACGTCGGCCGGTACGTGCCGCCGTTTCAGGAGGGGGAGGACTCCCTCTTCTTCGAGACGTTCAACCGCGGCAAGCAGAGCGTGTCCCTCGACCTCCGACATCCCTCAGCCCGTGGTGTGTTCGAGGACATCGTTCGGGAGTGCGACGCCGTGTACTCGAACCTTCGCGGCGACCAGCCGGTGAGGTTGGGGCTTACGTACGACCAGTTGAAGGATGTGAAACCCGAGATCGTCTGCTGCTCGCTATCGGGCTTCGGCATGACCGGGCCGCGGGCATCGGAGGGCGGATACGACTACATGATGCAAGGTCTCGCGGGCTGGCAGATGCTCACCGGCGAGCCCGGCGGGCCGCCGACGAAGTCGGGCCTGTCGCTCGTCGACCTGTCCGGAGGCTATGCGTCGGCTATCGCTGTCCTGGCCGGCGTCTGGCGGGCGCGTCGCGACGGTGTCGGGTGCGACTGCGATGTCTCCCTGTTCGAGACGGCGCTTCACGAGCTGATGTACATCGGCCCGTGGGCAGCGACGCACGGGTACGTGCCTCCGCGGAGGCGTAACTCTGCGCACCCGTCGATCGTTCCGTTTCAGAACTTCGCCAGCGCCGACGGGTGGTTCGTGGTCGGCGGAGTCAAGCAGGATGCCTGGGAGCGTCTGTGCGACGTCATCGGTCGGCCCGAATTGAACGAGGACGAGCGCTTCGCGTCCCGCGCGGCGCGCGACACCTACCGCGACGAGCTGCTGCCCATCCTCGAGGAGGCATTCCGTGCGCGCTCCACGGACGAATGGGTCAACGCGCTCGTCGGAGCGGGCGTTCCCGCTTCGCGGGTGAACACGGTCGAGGAGGCGCTCGTCGACCCCCAGACGGTGGCCCGTGAGGACATCGTCGAGCACGATCACCCGAAGCTCGGGCGTGTCCGCTCGATCCGGACGCCGCTCCGCCTCGTATCCGACGGCGAGCGCCTCGAGCGTGACCCTGAGCGCGGCCCCCACCGCGGCGAGCACACGCGCGCCGTGCTCGAGAGTCTTTGCGGCTACACGCCGAGTCAGGTGAACGATCTCGCCGAGGCGGGCGTCTTCGGGCCGTCGATGTGACCGCGCGCGACCTCGTCGGCTACGGCTCTCGGACTCCCGATCCGCGCTGGCCGAACGGTGCGCGCGTGGCGCTCAGCTTCGTGCTCAACTACGAAGAGGGCGGGGAAAGTACGCCGCTCGAAGGTGATCACGCATCTGAGGCGTTCCTCCACGAGGTCGTCGGTGCGCCGCCCACCGAGGGTCGGCGCAACCTCAACACCGAGTCGATGTTCGAGTTCGGGAGCCGCGTGGGCTTCTGGCGGGTGCACCGGATCTTCACGGAGCACGGGCTCCCGCTCACCGTGTTCGCGGTCGGCCAGGCGCTCGAGCGAAATCCGGACGCGGCGCGCGCAATGATCGATGCCGGCTGGGAGGTCGCAAGCCACGGTTGGCGCTGGATCGACTACGGAGAGATGCCGGAGGCGGATGAGCGCGCCGATCTTCAGCGTGCGATCGCGGCGATCGAGAAGGTCTGCGGAGTCCGTCCGGTCGGCTGGTACACCGGTCGCGGCACGGAAGCGACGCGGCGCCTGGTCGTCGAAGAGGGCGGCTTCCTCTACGACTCGGACTCGTATGCCGACGAGCTGCCGTACTGGGTGGAAGTCGCAGGGCGTGACCACCTCGTCGTCCCGTACACGCTCGACGCCAACGACTTCAAGTTCCTGCTCTCGAACGGATTCGTCACCGCGGAGGACTTCTCCGAGTATCTGATCGACTCGCTCGAGCAGCTGCGGGCCGAGGGAGGCCGCATGCTCTCGGTCGGCCTCCACTGCCGGATCGTGGGCCGACCCGGCCGCGCCCCCGGGCTCACGCGCTTCCTCGAGCATGTCCGCACGTGCGACGACGTCTGGGTTGGGACGCGCGCGGACATCGCCCGACACTGGCGCTCGACGCACCCGCCGCCACCCCGATGAGAGGAGACATTCCATGAGCACCGACGACGAAGTCCATGCCGCCCTGAGCACGATCTTCGATTCGGACACCGGCATCTACCGCGAGCGTGGCTTCCAGCGGCGCATCGGCTATGGCCAGCGGCCCGCACTCGTGCACATCGACCTCGCGAACGCCTGGACGCGCCCCGGTCACGCCTTCTCATGCGATGGGATGGACACGATCATCCCCGCCGTGCAGGCGCTGAACGAGGCCGGACGCGCCAAGGGCATTCCGATCGTCTACACGACGACCGCGTACGAGGACGTCGCGGGCCCTAACTCGGACATGGGCCTGTGGGTGCACAAGATTCCCGTCGAGCTGTTGAAGCTCGGCACCGAGCCGGTCGAGATCGATAGCCGGATCGCGCCGGAGGCGGGCGAGCTCGTGATCGTGAAGAAGCGTGCCAGCGGTTTCCACGGAACACATCTGTCGAGTTACCTGAACGCCCAGGGGGTCGACACGGTGATCATCACCGGCGTGACGATGGCAGGCTGCGTGCGGCACTCGACCGAAGACGCGATCGCGGAGGGCTTCCGCCCGATCGTCGTCCGCGAAGCAGTCGGCGATCGCGTTCCCGGCGTCGTCGAGTGGAACCTGTTCGACATCGATGCGAAGTTCGGAGACGTCGAGCCCCTCGAGCGGGTACTCGAGTACCTCGGCGGGATCGAGGCGTTCGAGAGCCGCGTCCGATCGGGGGTCGTGGCTGCCCGTTGACAGGCGGAGCAGTCGACGGATCGCCGGTGCGCCGTGCCCGCTGGAGGCTTGATGCGAAATTGGCGCGCCGTCGGGGGCGGTCACGACCAAGCTGGGCGCCAGACGTACGCGTCGTGCAGGCTCGAAGCCT
>JBOHAY010000381.1:0-17580 GCA_050697935.1 Gaiellaceae bacterium
GGGGCCAGCTATGGATCGGCGAGAGCGGGGTCCCCCGCGGCGGCTCGGCGCTGCCAGAGTTCGGCGGCCACGAGCTCCGCCACCCCCGTCTCGACGAGCAGGCTGATGTTCGGATTGTCGGAGCCCGAGTATGAGATGCCGATCGTCGCACCGGACACAAAGCCGCCGATCGAGACCACGGGGAACGACCGCTTCGTCGCCCACTCGATTACGCCGGCGTCGAACCGCGAGCCTGCCAACAGGAATGCGGCATAGCCTGGGCGCTTGCTCAGGTAGACATCGACGTGGAGCCAGTCTCCCGTCTCGGCAGCGTCCGCAGCCAATCTCGGTCCTTCGCGAAGCATGAGCGCCGACTGCAGCGCCGACGAGAGCCGTTCGGCGGGTGCAATCGTGGCGATCGTCCGCGCGTCGTCGACCAGCTCGACGACGGCGTCGAGCCACGAGTCTCGCTCATCCCTGAGGCGCGCAGCCGCCTCGATCGCCGGGCGAAGATCCGAAACCTGCGGCGCATCGCTGACGATCCGACCAGCGAGGAGCAGGAGCACGGCAAGCGTCGCCTGATACGTGAGGCACGCGACACCACCCTCCTCGCGCCCGGCGAGGAGAGGGAGAACGATGTCAGCGGCGGCACCCAACTCGCTTGCGGGATCGTTCGTGATCGCGACCGTCTCGCTCGGCCCACGATGCGCACGGAGAGCTTCGACGGTCTCCGGTGTCCGGCCAGATGCCGAAATTCCAACCGCCAGCGTGTCCGCCGACGGCCGCGTCGGGCTCCCGGTCGAGGCAAGCTCGGCGACCGCGTCGAGACCGCGCGCTCGCAGGTGCGCAGCAGCGGCCACGGCGGCGAAGCGCGAGCTCCCCATTCCGATGAAGACCACCCGGCGGACCGCGCCTCAGCCACCCAGTGCAGCGAGGGGCGAGCTCGAACCGTCGTATGCGTCGAGAAGCCTTGCGAGGCTCTCGGGCGCGACGAGGATGTCGCGCAGGAACCCGTCCGGGCTCACGTCCGGTCCTCGAGCAGAGTGGGAAGGACGGCTCTCGGCGCGTACAGCCACTCGGGCAGCCACCGCGAGGCATAGACGAGCTCGCGAAGCTCCTTGGCAACCTCGAACGCGTGGAGCAGCCCGTGATCGACCGGGCCGGCGTCCTCCTCGTAAGCCTGAAGGCACGTCGTTCGTGCCTCGACCGACCACGCGCGCCAGTCGAACGCCGGCTCACGTCGTGCCGCCGCGCATGCAGCGTGGTCGAGAGAGAGCAGAAGCGACGCGAGGTCGGCGAGCGGGCTTCGCTCGCGCGAGCGCTCTGCCAACGGAAGGCTCGGGTCCCCTTCGAAGTCGATGATCACGATCCCGCGCTCGGTACGCAGCATCTGCCCAACGTGGAGATCGCCGTGAACGCGCTGCAGTCGCGCTCCAAGCACCCGGTCGAGCGCTGCCAGGCGTGTGTCCATCGCGGGCGACATGCCGACCTCCGCCATCGCGACCGCCGCGGCGGCGCGCTCGCTGGCGACGTCTTGCTCCTCGCCGGTCCTCGCGCCGAGAGCTGCCGCGAGCTGCCGGTGCAGCGCGGCGGTAACACGCCCGAGATCGCGCGCGTCGCCGAGTGCGTCGTCGCCTGCGGCAAGTCGCGAGATCAATCCCTCCCAGCCGACCGGAGCCCCGGCGACGTACTCCTCGACGAGCGCCACCGTGATGTCGTCGTGCTCGACGACACCCACGAGCGCCGGCACCTGCCGGAACCCTCCGAGCGCTCGGAGCAGCTCCGCTTCGGGATGTGGCCCCCACTCGGGGCGGCGGAAGAGCTTCAGCACGACGCGATCGTCGAGCGAGGCGACGGTGTTGGACAGGTCTTCCGCAAGGAACCGTGACGTGAGGGGCGCTGGCGCGACACCGACGGAGCGCCCCAGCGCACCCCACAGAGGATCATCGCCGCCGCACTCGTGCCCGTCGCGCAGCGCGAGCGAGTACCGCTCGCGATCTCCGTCGACGTACACCACGTCCAGGAACGCGATCGCTGCGCCTGCGGCACCCGCCGGGGTGATGCCACCTACGTGCTCGAGCCGAGCGACAGCTCGCCCCTTGCCTGCAAACCACCTCGCGCCGGTCACCACCGCGACGTCAGGCAACGCGATGTGCTCCACTCGCTTGTCTCGCTTGACAGCCATCTCCGCGTTCCATAGCTTCGCCGACTCACGCCCATGGCGAGCGAGAACTCCACCATCGTCTTCTTCCCCGAGGGTGCCTACGGCCCGACGAACAACTGCGTCGGGATCGGCCAGGTGCTCCGCGAGCGTGGGCATCGAGTCGTCTTCGTCATCGAGGAGTCGTTCGCCGGCAACCTCGACGCGCAGGGATTCGAGGAGCGTCTGATGCGGCTCGGGCCTGCGCCGGAGGTCGAGGAGGAGCCGGGCCAGTTCTGGAAGGACTTCATCCGCGACACCGCGCCGGTGTTCCACAAGCCGACGATCGACCAGCTCTCCGAGTTCATCGAGCCGACCTGGCGAGCGCTATGCGACGGGGCGCAATACGTCGACGACCGCCTCCGCGAGATCTTCGACGAGGTGCACCCCGACGCGATCGTCGAGGACAACGTCCTCTGCTTCCCGGCTATCCACCACTCCGGCCGGCCCTGGGCGCGGATCGTCTCGTGTAACCCGCTCGAGCTCAAGGACGAGGCGCTGGCGCCCGTCTTTTCGGGCTACGCGGCTGACGACACGAGTGGGTGGGGCGAATTCCGCGCAGCCTACGAGCGCGCGATCGGCGGGCTCCACGCCGAGTTCACGGCCTTCTGCTCGGAGCGCGGCGCGCCTCGGCTTCCGTCTGCGGAGTTCATCCACGAGTCCGATTGGCTCAACCTCTACGTGTATCCGGCCGAGGTCGACTACCCGAGAAGCCGGCCGCTGGCAACCACCTGGCACCGACTCGAAACCTGCGTTCGACACTCGAACGAGACCGCTGAGCTTCCCTCGCACATCGCGACCGGAGACGGCGCGCTCGTCTACCTCTCCCTCGGCAGCCTCGGCTCTGCGGACGTCGACCTCATGAGGCGCTTGGTGGACGTGCTCTCACGTTCGCGCCACCGCATCATCGTGTCGAAGGGCCCGCAGCACACGGAGTTCGAGTTGGCCGAGAACATGTGGGGCGCGGAGTTCCTCCCGCAACCGGCACTCCTACCGCTGGCAGACGTCGTGATCACGCACGCGGGCAACAACACGACGACTGAGTGCTTCCACTTCGGCAAGCCCATGGTCGCACTGCCACTGTTCTGGGATCAGTACGACAACGCGCAGCGGGTCGACGAGACGGGATTCGGGTCCCGCCTGCCGACGTACGAGTTCGAGGAGTCAGACCTGCTGCGTGCGCTCGACGGTTTACTCGACGACGCAGCCCTGCAGGCCCGCATGGGAGCGATCGCCGCCCGAGTCCACGCGTCGCCCGGAACGCAGAAGGCCGCCGGGCTGATCGAACGCTTGGCGTCAGAGAGAGCACCGATCACGCGCTGATCGATCGGACGTCAGACGAGCCCATGCTCTCGAGCGCGCGCAACGGCTTCGATCTGTGAATGCGCGCCGAGCTCGGAGAGGATCGCTCGGATGTGATTGCGGACCGTCGTCTGGGCGACCCCCAGGCGCTCGGCGATCCCGTGCGCCGTTACGCCCTCGGCCAGAAGATGGAGCACCTGCCGTTGGCGCGGAGTGAGGCGTACGGAGGTCTCCGGTGCAGGAGACTGCCCGGCTCCGACTATGCCCGGCTGAATGAGATGAACGAGCAGTGGCTCCGGACGATCCCGGACGACGATCGTCGACACCGAGACGCTCTGCATTCCGACCTTCGTCCAGATCGTCATGTCCTGCCGTGGGATCCCGAACCCTGCTAGGGCATTGCGTGCGAGCGAGCAGCCCCGGTGACACAGAACGGCACCTTGCGCGCTGTGTCCGCGAAGCATGAGCCAGCACGGCTGCCCGATCGCCTCCGCAGCCTCGACTCCGGTGAGTTGCTCGGCCGCAGCGTTCCAGGAAGCGACACGCATGTCTGGGCCGAAGGCGACAACGGCTTCGCCCGAAAGCGCAGAATCACGGCTGTTCCCCGTCATGCTCAACGAGTGACACATGTCGGCCAGCGTCGCGCGACGGGGCGGACGCGGATAGGGCTGCGGGAGACTACTCATCAAGCGGCGAGCGGATGCCCGGGAGATTCTCCCACCGCAGCTGCGTCGCTCGACTCGGCCAGATGTCTGCGGACGAGAAACACCGCCGCTACGCCGAGAACGAGCATCTGCTCGATCATCATCACGAACCCGGCTGTGTCCTGGTCCTCCAAGGCCGACATTCCGAAGAGGCGTCCGGCCTCACCCGAGTAGGCGTCGTAGACCGGGCTCTGCGAGAGCACGAGCGTCGTCGCAAACATCTGGCCGACGACGAACATCGCGAGCACGAACCCGAGCCGGCCGACCGTGCCAAGAGCTCGTCGTCGGGCCGGATCGACGATCTGGATCCAGGCGAGCGATCCGGCGACGACGAACGACGCATGCTCGAACACGTGCAGCGGCTCGCTGGTGAGCGTTGCTTCGTACGCGACCGGCACGTGCCACAGCGCGAGCGTCCCCGCCCAGACTCCGAGCGCGACGAGCGGGCGCGTCACCGTGGAGAGGACTCCCCGTGCGCGTGCATTGTCGGACACGGCCCGCAGGAGGAACTCTGGCACTACGAAGAACAGGAGCGGTCCCCGAAGGGCGACCAGACCGAGCGCCGGAACGACGTCCGCCAGCAGGACGTGCTGGAGCATGTGCGCGCTCAACGACTCCTCCGCGAGGTCGTCGAGCGGAGCCGACAGGGCAACGAGGCCCGCAGCGACTGCCGGGACGAAGAGCGCGGCCCTTCCCCAGCCCGCATAACCCGGACGCCGCCTTCGTAGACGCCGGAAACCCCGCACGAAGAGAACGGAGCAGACCCCAGCGACGCCGATGGACAGAGGGGAAGCGATCACGCGCGACTGCCAAGAGGACAGCGGCGCACTGCCGCCGTTACCCGATCGCCCACCTGGCTGCGAGGTACACGAAGCTCAGCAGCCACATGACGGCGAACACGCCTAGGTAGATGGTCATGATGGCGAATGAACCCGGCGTCTCGAGTCTGGGCTTCTCCATCGCTCTCCTCTCAGCGCGTCCCTGCCGGAACGAGCTCCTCGGCAACGTCCGTCTTCTTCCCGGCCAGCAGCGTCATGACCATGATGAGGACGAACAGGGCTCCGGCCGGAGCGGCGATCGCAGCACCGACCGCGTTCAGGTTCATCGAGGCGTCCCAGCCGGCGGGAAGATCGCCACCGTAGGAAGCCGACTGCGTCCGGCGCGGCACACCGATGATTCCGGCCCACGTCTGTCCGGCGATCAGGACCAGGAGCCCCGCCGTGTACGCGTACGCCTGAACGGTAGCGAGCTTTCCGCCCCAGAGCCGTCTCTGCGTGAGCAGTGGGACTAGGTAGTACGCGAACCCCATGAACGCGATCGTCATCCCGCCGACCACCGTCGAGTGGAGATGGGCGGGAACGCCCATCGTGTTGTGATTGACGAGGTTCAACGGGAGCGTCGTCTCGACGGTGCCGCTCCAGCCGCCGATGGCAAAGATCACGAGCGAGCCGGCGAGCGCAGCTGTCCCGTAACTCGTCCAGTCGAGGCGCTTGAGCCAGCCGAAGAGGCCGGTCGCGCCCTGGCGGCGCAAGCCGTACTCGACACCGCCCATGATCGCCAGCCCGTGCATGAGGCTCGGAATGCCGAGCGCGAAGCCCATGAACGTCCCGCCGACGAACTTGACCCCGGTACCGAGGCTCGGGTCGACGAGGAAGTGATGGCCGAGGACGGGCAGGGCGATGACGAGATAGAGGATGAAGGCGATCCGCGTGAACTTCTGGTTCACCGGCCCCGCCCGGTAGGCGAGCGCGATGATTCCGTACCAGGCGACGACCATCGCGACGACGTTCACGTACTGAAGCGTGTGGCCGAGGCCCCAGAACCAGCCGCGGTACACGATCGGCTCGAGGCCCTCGATCCAGCCCATCGAGTAGAGAAGGGCCGGCACCAGCGCGACGAGTCCGGAGACGATCGAGAGTAGAGCGAGGATCGCCGCGCATGCAACGCCGTACGTGATCACCGGCAGTGATCGCGTGATGATCCCGTCCGCACGCGCCTTCACGATCGACATCGCGAAGTTGACGATCGCCAGCAGAGCGCCGACTGCGAAGAGCAGATAGCCGACATAGAAGGCGGGAGTCGCCACGAGCGGCGGGTACGCAGTGAACATCACGGTCGCCTCTCCGCTCATGATCGAGACGACGGTCACGAGGGCGCCCACGACCATGAGCCCGAACGATGCCCAGCCGAGTGCCAGGCTGTACGCGCGGGCGTTGAGCAGGATCGTCGACGCGAACACCATCGCCGCAACCTCGAAAAACACCGGCCAGAGCACGAGCGCCGCGACGCCGTGCGCCGTGAGCGACGCGTAGTACGTGTCAGGCCCCAGGAACTCGAGCGCCGGCGATCGCGAGAGGCCGATCAGCCCGCCGAACAATCCCCCGAGAGCAAGCGCCAGCACCGCCGCGACGGCGTTCGCCAGAGTGAGTGCCTGCGCACCCGCGTACACTCGGAGCCCCGTCGCAGGGCACGTCCGAGACGACTCCTCGCGAGCCGGGCGAAGGACCTGCGGGATCGGCTCGACGACTGCCATCTAGGCTGCCTCCTGTCTCACTTGACGATCAGCGTCCCGGTCATGCCGCCCTGCTCATGACCGGGCACCGAGCAGTAGAAGGTGTATGTCCCCGCTGCGACGTTCGCCGAGACGGTGGACGTTCCGCCCGAGCCGACGATCTCACCTTTTGCGTCGATGCCGTTCCCCTTGATCGCGACGTTGTGCGGAAGAGCAGAGGGGTTCGCCATCCTGATCGTGACCGCCCCCGCGTCGGCGTTCAACTCAACCACGTCGAACAGCAGTGCATTCGACGGATCCGCACTGATCTCGATCGCACCGGATACACCGCCGCCGCCGCTCGTCGTGCCTCCCGCGGCGATCGTCTCTTGAGTCGCTGCCATCTCCGCGGCGGTGACAACCGTCAGGAAGCTCGTCATGTTCTGATGGTCGAGTCCGCAGTACTCGTTGCAGATGATGCGGTGGCGACCCGGCTCGGTCGGTGTGATCGTCGCGCCGAAGCCGTGCTTGGGGGCGATCTGCAAATTCAGGTTCTGTCCGACGAGCGAGAAACCGTGAAGGACGTCCGCGGACGAAATCCAGATCGTGTACTTCGAGTCCTCCTGGAGAACGAGCTCCGGCGTCCAGCCGAAGCGGTACGCGAGCATGTAGGCATCGGTGCCCGGCGGAACCCATACCTTGCCGTCGTCGGCGCGATAGCGCTTCGCGAACTCGTTGACCTGTTGTGCGTACGCCTTCTGGTCGACGACCTCCGCTCTCGTCGGAACATTGTGGCTCCCCCAGAGCACCCAGCCGATCGAAAACGCGGTCATGACGACGACCGAGGCGAGGACGAGGACAAGGAAGACCTTCTCGTCTCGCGGGAACCGCTTCGCCCAGCCGGGCGCCGGGCTCACCATGGGAGACTCGGGGGCCGACAGAGCTACGACCCGACTTTGGGGAGGATCCCGACGTACCTGTTCAGGATCTCGATCGTCACCCAGACGAGATAGAGGAAGCTGATCGCCGCGGCGATCACGGTCCAGGCGGGGAGGTTGTCGAGCACGGACTCCGAGACTGACGCGCGTGGAGGCACCTCGGACAACGCAACAGGAGGTACGGGATCTTCGGGTCGCGGCGTTTCCGCGGCAGGCGTTGAGTTCAAGACCACTCCCTCCGAGACAATGGGTCGACCACGCGAGTCTGAGCGCCCGGAGCGCGCGTCTCCTGATCAATAGTGATCAGCCGGCGGGTGTTCGTACATCCCGAGACTCGGTGCGAGCGGGCCAGGAGACGTACGCGAAACGCCGAACTCGCAGCAAACCGGACTCGGAGGTCAACTGATGGAGCATCCCCTCGGCGTACGCCTCGGCGCCGAAGCGCTGGGAACGTTCGTCTTCTTCTTCCTCGGCTTCAGCGGAATCGCCGTGGTGGTCGACATCGGCGCGGAAGCGATCACGCCGCTCGGTGTCGCCGCGGGCTTCGGCTTCGGCCTCGCGCTTGCGATTGCAGCCTTCGGGCACATCTCCGGCGGGCACTACAACCCCGCGGTGAGCGCCGGGCTGGCGATCGCGGGGCGCTTCCCCGGGCGCGATGTCGCTCCCTACTGGGTCGCTCAGCTCCTCGGTGGCTTCGGCGCCGTTCTCGTGATGGCGATCGTCTATTCGAGCGACGTGACCGACGCCTTGCACACGCAGCCGGGAAGCGGAATCGACGACTGGGCCGCGCTCGTGCTGGAGATCATCGGCACGGCGATTCTCACGATGGTCATCCTCACCGTGGCCACCGACGATCGCGCCGCGTGGAAGGGCGTCATGGCCCCGTTCCTCATCGGCCTTGTCATCTTCACCGCGGCCATCACCGTCGGGCCGGCGTCCGGAGGATCGTTCAATCCCGCTCGCTCGCTCGACCCCGTCCTCTACAACCAGGAATGGGGCGACGTGTGGATCTACGTCATCGGGCCGTTCGCCGGCGCAATTCTCGGTGGAGCCGCATGGGCTTGGCTGTTGCTGAAGAGGGCGCCCGCGGAGGCGTAGCGGTCAACCGCCGCTGGCCGAGAAGTGCTGGTAGTCGGAGACCGACGACCAGCGCCCGCCCCATCCCCAGCCGATCGCATCGAAGGCGCCGACCAGCACGCCGCCTTCGTAGGCCATACCGCGACGCCGTCGCGAGCGGTCGACGTACTGAGCGCTCGCACGGTGCGAGGTGTGTCCGCCCGAGACGTACGGGTTCTCGATCGGGTTGACGTCGATCGCCCGCCCGTAGGCGTGCTCCGACCAGCGGGTCGTACCGTCGACGTAGCGGCAGTTGAACGCCGACGTGTTGTCGGCTTCGATCGAGCGGAAGTCGCTGCCGCCGTACGCGTCGACGGGCACTATCCGGCGGATCGCAAACTTCACCGCGTATAAGCGACTGAAGACGCCGAGCACGTCTCGCGCAACGTCCTCGTGGACGATAAGCCGGCCGGTGCGCGTCCGTCCATCGAAACCCATGTACGTCATGGTGAGCAACCGGAGATCGCGAAGCGACACGGGACAGCCGACCCGCCAGGAGACGCCAGCCATGCGCTTCGCTTGCGCCGCGTCGATCCGCACGATAGATCCCCGAAAGCCCTGCGGTCCTTGTAACAGTCTGTTACTTGGACCGGATGCAGCGAACGAGGGCGCGAGGGCGACCGCGGCGACGGCTCCGGCGGAAGCCACTACGAGCAGCGCTTTTCTCACCAGTCGGGGCGGACAGACTTGAACTGTCGGCCTCCCGCTCCCAAAGCGGGCGCTCTACCAGGCTGAGCTACGCCCCGAGCGGCACAGTGTAGGCGGGACGATGGGTCGAGGCCGAGCTCGCCTCCGCCGCGGCGTGAGCTGGCCGCTCGGGGCGCGGCGGGAGAACGGCGGCTTGAGACCCGGCGCCGCTCTCCCGCCGAAAAGCGCACGCTCGGCGCGCAAACAAGGTCTGGTTGAAGCCAGACCCCAGCGCGGTGGGCGGAAGCGGCCCGACGCGCCAGAGCTCGCATCCGGACGCGCGAGCTGGTGGTCTCGACCATCTAGCCTGCCGTCCCATGGTCGACGCGCCCACGCTGCTCCCCGAGGGGCGCCCCGACGACAGGACGAGGCTCGGGTATGCCATGGTCGCGACAGCGGCAACCCTTTTCGCAGTGAACGGCAGCGTCTCGAAGGTCGTCCTCGACTCCGGATTCTCGTCCCTCGAACTGGCTCAGATACGCGCGACGTGCGCTGCGCTCGGACTGCTCGCGTTTCTCGCCGCCTTCGCCCGGCCGTTGTTGCGCGTAGGGCGACGCGAGCTGCTCTTCCTAGCCGCCTTCGGCATCGTCGGAGTGGCGTTGGTTCAGTGGCTCTACTTCGTCGCCATCCACAACCTGCCGGTCGGAGTCGCGCTGCTGATCGAGTTCACGGCACCGCTCTTCGTCGCGCTGTTCGCACGCTTCGTCTACAAGGAGCGGATCCGCCGGCGGATCTGGGTCGCAGTGATCCTCTGCATCTCGGGGCTCGCAATCGTCGTCGAGGTCTGGGCCGGCATCGCGTTCAGCAGCGTGGGAGTGACCGCGGCGATCGGTGGTGCGTTCGGGCTCACGGCCTACCTCCTCATGGCCGAGCGGGAGCGACGCCACCGTGACCCTGTCTCACTCTCGTTCTACGGGTTCCTCTTCGCCGCTGTCCTTTGGGCCGTCGTACAACCAATCTGGGAGTTTCCGTGGCATGTCCTCGGCGAGACGGTCTCGCTCCAGGGAAACCTCTCGGAGCACTCAGCGCCGGTCTGGCTGCTCGTGGGCTTCATCATCGTCATCGGCACGATGGTCACGTTCTCACTGCTCACGGGCGCTCTACGGCACATCAGCGCGACGCGGGCGTCGATCGTGGCGACGCTCGAGCCGGTCATCGCAACTGTTATCGCCTGGATCTGGCTCGGGGAGACGTTCGGAGCGACGCAGCTCGTCGGAGGCGCGATCGTGCTCGCCGGCATCTTCCTCGCCCAATCAGCCCGCTGACCTTCGACCTTGTGGCTCAGAGCCACAATGTTCCCGAGCGGTACCCTGTCCCGCGATGGTGAAGCGCGTACTCCTGGCATCGCCGCGCGGCTACTGTGCCGGTGTCGAGCGGGCCGTCGAGACCGTAGAGCTCGCGCTCGAGCACTACGGCGCTCCCGTCTACGTCCGCAAGCAGATCGTTCACAACATCCATGTGGTCCGCGATCTCGAGGCGCGCGGGGCGATCTTCGTCGACGAGGAGACCGAGGTGCCCGAGGGCGCAACCGTCGTCTACTCGGCCCACGGAGTCGCGCCCACGGTGTTCGAGAACTCCGCTCGCCTGGGCCACAACGTCATCGACGCCGTCTGCCCGCTCGTGACAAAGGTCCACGTGCAGGCGCGTCGCTACGCGGACGAGGGCTACACCGTCGTGCTGATCGGCCACGAGGGGCACGAGGAGGTCGTGGGGACGATGGGCGAGGCGCCCGATGCGACGGTGCTCGTCCAGACCGTCGAGGAAGCCGAGGCGCTCGAAGCACCCCCCGGCACGAAGCTCGCGTACGTAACGCAGACGACGCTGTCGGTCGACGAGACCGGCGAGATCATCACAACGCTGCGACGCCGGTTTCCCGATATTCGCGCGCCGCGCAAGGAGGACATCTGCTACGCGACCTCCAACCGTCAGTGGGCGGTCAAGGAGATGCTTCCCGAGATCGACCTCCTGCTCGTGATCGGGTCGCGCAACTCGTCGAACTCGAACCGCCTGGTCGAGACCGCTCGCGCGACAGGGACCAACGCATACCTGATCGACGACGAGTCCGAGATCGACGAGGCGTGGCTCGACGGCGCAACGACCGTTGGCATCACGTCGGGTGCATCAGCGCCCGAGAAGCTGGTCACGCGGGTCTGCGACTGGTTCCGCACTCGCGGCGTCAAGGACATCGAGCCGTATCGGCTCGTCGAGGAAGACGTCACGTTCCGCCTGCCCGTAGAGCTCCGTCGCGAGCTCGAGCTCGCCTCGCAGCGCTAGCGTGCGCTCTCTCGTCGTCGCCCTGATTGGTGTCGTTGCGTTTGCCTCGGGTGTCATGCTCGGCTTCAAGCTCGACTCTGGCAACGACAGCACGACTACCGCCGAGCTGCCATCTGGAGGTCTTCCCGCCGCGGTGGAGGAAACTCGTGCGGCGCTGCTGGCGGCTGCCGAGAGCGGCGACTACGAGGCGGTCGAGCGGCTCATTCCCTCCCAAGGCGGGTTCAGGTACACATTTGGCGGCCCGGTCGACGGCGGCCCGATCGCCTACTGGCGACAGCTCGAGGAGAACACGCCGGAGCGCCCGCTCGAGACGCTCGCAGCCGTGCTTCAGATGCCGTACACCCTCTCGCACGGCTACTACTACTGGCCGTTCGCGTACGACGTTTCCGAGGTCGAGGACCTCTCACCTCACGAGCGTGAGCTGCTCGCACCACTCGGCGCACTCGACCCGCTCTTAGTCGAAGGAACGGGCTACCTCGGGTGGCGAGCCGGCATCTCGCCAGACGGAACGTGGGCCTTGTTCGTGGCAGGAGACTGATCGACGGAGCTCAGCGCCGAACCAGCGCGCGAAGATCGTCGAGCAGGCTCGGCCGTGCCGGGGCGGGAGCGAGATAGGTTGCAAGCCGCGCGGCCTCGTCATCGTGGAGCGTCACCGCAGCCCGTGCGGTTCCGCTCTCGTCCCAGACGCTGAACCGGACGCGCTGCTCGGGGAGATAGCGTGAAACACGCAGCGCTTTTCGCGAGTCGCCGTCAGCACCTCGGAAGAATTCGACGAGCTTGCGCCGGAGTGGCGCCGCACACCAGGGGCAGTAGCGAAACTCGGAGGCGAGCTCCTCTCGACAACTCCGACACCGCGTCATGACCGGAGGATACGACCGCGAAGGGCATCAGAGGACATTGCGTACGACCTTGTGGCTCAGAGCCACAAAGTGCAATGTCAGGCTCTATCGATCCGGAGCTCGTCGCCGGACGCCTCGACCGAGACGGCAAGTGTTTCTCGGGCGATCCAGTCGGAGTGTTCGATGAGCGCAGCATCCGTCTCTGGGAGAGTGAGGCGGATGCGATCAGTGAGCTCGAGCCCGACTTCCTTGCGAATCGTGTTGACCGCATGAATGAGGTCGTACACACGGCCGCGGAGTAGGAGATCGGCATCGAGGTGGAGATCGAGCGCAACGGTGACTCCGTCTGACGCGGCGACGGCCCAGCCCTCCTTGCCCTGGCGCTCGACGAGCACCTCCTCAGCTTCGAGGTCGTGGCCCGCGGCTCGAAAGCCGCCGTCGGGAAGCTCCTCGAACTCACCGGACTCGAGAGCCGCCCGAACAGCCGCGAGCTCGCGACCGAGCTTGGGGCCGAGCACGGGAAGGTTGGGCTTGACGCGCAGCTCGCTCGCATCGACATCGCCGAAGCGCACTTCCTCGACGCGCAGCTCCTCGGCGATCTCGACCGCATGAGCCTGCGCCAGCCCGCCTCCGTCGACGACGAGCGCGCGGAGCGGTTGTCGCAGCTTGACGCCCGCGGTCGCGCGCGCTTGCCGACCGAGCTCGACGACCCGTCGAAGCTCGGCGATCTCGTCGAGGAGAGCCGCATCGGGCTCGTGCACGTCAGGCCAACCTGCGAGATGGACCGACCCGGGCGCGCCCGCGGCCGGCGTCGTCAATTGTCGCCAGAGGTGATCGGTGAGGAAGGGCATGAGTGGCGCGACGACCCGCAGGCCCTGGACGAGCGCGTACCAGAGGGTTTGGAGAGCTGCGTCGTCGCCGTCCCAGAACCGGCGCCTCGAGCGCCGGATATACCAGTTCGACACGTCGTCGACGAACGACTCGTACGCCCGAACAACATCGACAGTGAGCCAACTCTCATACGCCGTGGTCGCCTCGATCAGCAGCGCGTTCGTGCGTTCGACAAGCCAGCGGTCGAGCGGCTCGAGCTCTCCAACTGGCCCACTCGCGAGATCGTCCCAGGCGGGCTCCCAGCCTGCGATGTTCGCGTAGTCGACGAGGAACTTGCACGAGTTCCAGAGCGTGAGCAGCTTGCGCTTGATCTCATGAGCGGGGCCGAAGCCGAAGAGGAGGTTCTGGGTCGGTGGTTGAGCGCAGTACTGCCAGCGCATCACGTCCGCGCCCATGCGGTCGAGCGCCTCATTGACCTCGATCGCGTTCCCCCACGAGCGGTGCATCTCGCGGCCCGTCTCGTCGAGAAGCTTCTCGTACGTGAGGACGCGCCGGTAGGGGGATCGACCGATGAGCGTGACCGACATGAACGAGATCGAGTAGAACCAGAGCCGGATCTGCTCGCGCATCTCGGAGATCCAGTCGGCGGGGAACCACTGCTCCCAGTAAGCATGGTCGGGAAGGTCCGCATCTGTGAGACCTGTGGCAGCTCCCGTCCCGTTCCCGGCCGGGACGAACTCGGCGCTCTGCCAACCAAGGGTCGACAGCGGGACGATCCCCGCGTCGAGCCAGGCATCACCGACCTCGGGGATTCTGCGAACGTCCTCTTCGCACGCCTCGCAGCGAATCACGACCTCGTCGATCCATGGCCGGTGTAGCTCCTGGAGTTGCTCGAGGCCGCTGACGGCGCGCTCCTCGAGCTCGGCGCGTGAGCCGATGACGTTGACGTGGCCACAGGTACACGGGTAGAAGGGCAGCGGTAGCCCGAAGTACCGCTTGCGGGAGATGTTCCAGTCACCCATGTTGCGGAGCCAGTCGTCCATCCGCTTCGAGTAGAAGTCTGGCGTCCATTCGACGGTCGCGTTGGCATCGAGCATCGGCTGGCGAATCTCTTCGGCAGAGATGAACCAGTCGTCGACGACGCGGAAGACGAGCGGCGTGCCGCAGCGCCAGCAGGTCGGGTTGCGGTGCAGGCTGCGACCCGCCTCGACGAGGAGTCCGCGACGCTCGAGGTCGTCGAGCACAGGCTGGGCGACCTCGTCGGTCGAGAGGCCGTCGAACCCGAAGCCCGGCAGCATGCGACCCGCCTCGTCGAGCGGCGCAAGCACCGGGAGGCCATGAACTCGCGAAAGTTCGAAGTCCTCGGCGCCGGCACCTGGCGCGATGTGGACGATCCCCGTTCCCTCGACCAGGGAGACATCATCCCAGGGGATGACGCGGTGGAGGACGCCATCCTGAGCCGGCAGATGATCGAACGGCCCTTCGTATTCGAGACCGACGAGCTCCTCACCTCGAACAACACGAACCGCCGTCGCTTCCGGGTCGGTCGCACGCGCAACCCAGGTCCCGTTTTCCCGAAGTACGTACTCGGCGTCCGGATTGACAGCGGCCGCGACGTTTGCCGGGAGTGTCCACGGTGTCGTCGTCCAGACCACCAGCGCCTCGCCGTCTCGGCCCTTGAGTGGGAAGCGGACGTAGAGGGAGGGATGCTCCAGCTCCCTGTACTCGCCGGAGAACACCTCGTGCTGCGAGATCGAGGTGCCGCAGCGCGGGCACCAGACAGTCGAGCGATGCCCTTGATATAGCCAGGCTCGCTTGTGGACCTCCTTGAGGAAGCGCCAGATGTACTCGATGTTGTTGTCCGAGAACGTGTAGTAGTCGTTTGCCCAGTCCATCCACATGCCGAGGCGCTTCGACCGTTCCGTGATGATCTCGGAGAAATGCGCAACGCGCTCCTTGCAGCGCTCCGCGAACTCGGCGAGCCCGTACTCCTCGATCTCCCGTTTCGAGTTGAGACCGAGCGACCTCTCGACCTCGACCTCGACCCAGAGCCCCTGGCAGTCGAAACCGTTCTGGTAGCGCTGGTCGAATCCCCTCAGAGCCTTGTACCTCTGGAAGACGTCTTTCAGGGTCCGGCCCCACGCGTGGTGAACGCCCATCGGGTTGTTCGCCGTGATTGGGCCGTCGATGAAACTGAATCTAGGCCCGCCGCGATTGGCCTCACGAAGTCTGTCGAACGTTCCCTCTCGCTCCCAGAGCTCGAGGATCTCGAGCTCGAGCGCGTTGTGGTCAGGCTTGTCCGGAAGGGGTGTGAAGATCTGCGCCACGACCAGTCAGTCTAGGGAAGGGTTTCGGCGCTCCCGGCGTTCACCTGTAAGCATTCCTCATCCCTCGCAGAAAGGATCGAAACACTGAAATGGCAATCAACGTGACAGAGGCGACCTTCGAGCAGGAAGTGCTGAAGAGCGAGACTCCGGTGATCGTGGACTTCTGGGCCGAGTGGTGCGGCCCGTGCCACGCCGTCGCGCCCGTGCTCGAGAAGATCGCCGAGGAGCGAAAGGACGAGGTCAAGCTCGTCAAGGTCAACATCGACGAGGAACAGGGCCTTTCGATCAAGTACGGAGTCATGTCGATTCCGACGATGATCCTCTTCAAGGAGGGCGAGCCGGCCGCCGCCGCAGTCGGCGCACAGCCGAAATCGGCCCTCGAGCGCTCGCTGGGTCTCGCTGCATAACTTGCCGACGGGACTACCGTCGGAGCGCGTAACCTGATAGGAAGCTCTTTCCAGGAATTTCGTTCGAAGCTTCCCCCTCCCCCTCCCCTGCTGAAGGGCCAGTTCGCTGGCCCTTCAGTGTGTTCAGGACGTGATTACCGATCTCCGCTCGCTGACCACTCGCGTAGACACGGACCGAGCCAGCGAAACGCGAGCTCGCTCTCTTCAGGGAGCGCAGCTGGCGCGAACCAGCGCAGCTCGGAGACGTCATCAGCGGCGCGCGGCGCACCGCCTGCGATCCTCACCTCCCACACGAGGTTGAGGACGGAGGGTGCGGTCGCGCCGTCGCCGTACCGATCGGTGAACATCCCGACGAAGTCACCGATCTCGATCGTGAGCCCCGTTTCCTCCAGGAGCTCGCGCCGAAGCGCGACGATCGGCTCCTCGCCCTCCTCCAGGAATCCGCCCGGTGTGTCCCAGAGACCGAGGTCGGGCTCGACGGCGCGGCGGGCGAGGAGGACGCATCGCTCGTCGTCGACGACGAGCGCGGAGACGGCAGGAACCGAGTTGGCGTAGTGGACGAAGCCGCACGACTCACACTGGACTCGGTCCTCCTCAGGTGTGACGGGCAACCCGCAACGCGGGCAGAAACGCCAGCCGATCAGAACGCCCACGCGGGTAGCGTACGGCCGTGTCTCCCCGCCACGTACCTGCATCGGTGACCGAGCTCGCTCGAGTTGGGCTCTTCGCGGAGCTCCCCGGGGAAGTGCTGACGAAGCTCGCCGATCGTATGCAGCGCGAGGAGGTCGCCGCGGGCACCGTCGTCATTCGGGAAGGCGACTCCGCTGATCGGTTCTACGTGTTGCTGTCGGGAGTCGCCGGTGTCTCCCAGACGTCGATCGGCGACCGGCGCATCCTGCGCTCAGGGGAGTTCTTCGGCGAGGTCGCGCTGACGATGCACGTGTCACGAACGGCGACCGTGACGGCAATGACTCCGTGTGTCGTGGCGAGCTGCGACGCGGCCACGTTTGACGATCTCGTGCGGCCGCTCTTCGCCGACGACGGTAACGAGCCCGAAGCCGCGTGACGGATGCAACACCGGGGTCAGGTCCCGTTTGTTGCACGGTCCGTGCAACAAACGGGACCTGACCCCAACTCGTCCACAACCGCGTCTGCGAAGCGGGGCCAGGCCTCTTTCGCCCACTCGCCGAACTCGCGCGCCGTCAATGCCGCGCACACGACCTCCACAGCGGGATCGATCCACAAGAAGGTGCCAGTGCCACCGAAATGACCGTAGGCTCGGGGAGACACCCGCGAGCCCATCCAGGTCGGCGTCTGGGTGTTGAGCTGCACTCCCAGACCCCAGTCGAGCGGGTCGAAGCGGCCATGATCCGGTAGCACGCCTGGGAGCCCGGGGAACTGAACGCTCGTCATCTCGTCGAGCGTCTCGGGCGCGACGTGAGTCGGACGTAGGAGTTCACGGCCGATCGCGAGGACGTCGTCGAG
>JBOHAY010000382.1:0-1592 GCA_050697935.1 Gaiellaceae bacterium
CATTCAGACGACCGGACGCGCCGCCCGAAACACGGCCGGCAAGGTGCTCCTGTACGCCGACAAGCGCACGGAGGCGATCGTCGGGGCGCTGGAGGAGACGAACCGTCGGCGCGCGTACCAGGTCGCCTACAACGAGGAACACGGGATCGTGCCGGAGACGATCGTCAAGGGCGTCTCGGACATCTCGGAGCTGCTCTCGCTCGAGTCCCCGCACGTCCCCTCGTCGCGTCGCCGGCGTGGAAAGTCAGAGGTCGAGGGGATGTCGCCCGACGAGCTCGAGAAGCTCGTCATCACCCTCGAGGAGGAGATGTACCTCGCTGCCGAGGAGCTTCGCTTCGAGTATGCCGCCAAGCTCCGAGACGAGATCAAGGAGCTGCGTCGCGAGCTGGTGGCACTCGCCGCGACATCCTCCTAGGCCGGCGCGAAGAGCTCGATCTCGGCATCGTGGCCCGACGACCTGGCCAGGCGGACGTCACATGTCACGAGCGGGGCTGGAAGGAGTTCGGCGAGCGCCACATAGCTCGCGTCGTACGCCGTGAGCGTATTGCGGAGGTTCCAGATCCGCTCCATCAGTGGTCTGTGGGGGTAGAGGACGAGCGGCATGGCATCGAGGCCCAGGCGCGCGATCGCGGCATCGTCATCCGACAGGTTTGGCGTATGCGCGATTCGTCGAAGCGCCTGAAGCGCTTCGACTTCGACGAGGAACGGCGCGTGGACGCTCTCTCCGTGCGTGCGATCCCGGAGCCTTGGTGCGACGCCTCCGCCGAGTAGTAGCTCGACGACAGCGGATGCGTCGACGACAATCACTACTCGGGTGGAATCGGCCCGCGCATCTCGCGAATCACGTCGACGATGTCCTGAGTCGAGACGCCGGTCGGGGGTCGCGACGCGATACGCGCAAGCCACTCGTCCATCGTCGGTTTCGCGGCCATCGCGATGAGCTCGCTGCGCAGGTACTCGGACATCGACATGCCGGCTTTCGCAGCGCGCACTCGGAGCACGGCATGCACGTCGTCGGGGACGTCGCGAATCTGGATTGCCTTCGGCACGGTCATCTCCAGAATACAACCAAAGTGCATGCAACGCACGCAAGATGCCTCCAGCGGACATGACTTCGCTAGGCTGCGCTCCATGTGCCGGAACATCAAGACGCTCCACAACTTCGAGCCACCCGCGACCGAGGACGAGGTGCGGGCGGCAGCGCTTCAGTACGTGCGCAAGGTGAGCGGCTCCCAGAAGCCTTCGAAGGTCAACGAGGCCGTGTTCGCTCGTGCCGTCGACGAGATCGCTCATGTGACGGGCCATCTGCTCGCCGAGCTGGTGACGGCTGCGCCGTCGCGCGACCGCGAGATCGAAGCTGCTCGCGCCCGCGAGCGCGCCGCGAAGCGCTTCGGCCAGGCCGCGTAACCTCAGCTCCGCCCCGGTCTCAAGCCCACCGGCTGCGTGCCGATACAGCACTCGTGCGCAACCGCACGATTCCGATGCTGGGCGCGGCCGCCGTCGCGGTGATCGTTCCGCCTGCGCTCCTCCACTTCGTCGGCCACGAGAAGGTCTACATCGGCGGCTGGATCCATTTCGGCGCCGTCGCGGTC
>JBOHAY010000383.1:0-2600 GCA_050697935.1 Gaiellaceae bacterium
GCCCGACGCTCGCGAAATCGCTCGTTCGGGTCGATGGGGGGAAACAGCATCGACACCGGGACGTGGACCATATCGCAGCGAGAGCGCGACGACAGGTGACGGTCGCCGCCGAGTGCCGAGTTGTCACTAAGCGCCGCGGCCTAGAATCGCCGGGTGGTCCTCTCGGATAGAACGATCCGCCGGCTCATCGCAGAGAGCAGGATCCGAATAGACCCATTCGACCCGGAGCTGATGCAGCCGTCGAGCCTCGACGTACGAGTCGACCGCTACTTCCGCGTCTTCCGCAACTCGCGCTATCCGTTCATCGACGTCAAGGCGCAGCAGGAAGAGCTGACGGAGCTCGTCGAGGTGACGGGCGACGAGGCATTCATTCTGCACCCGGGCGAGTTCGTCCTCGGCTCGACCCTCGAGCGCGTCACGCTCCCCGACGATCTCGTCGCCCGCTTGGAGGGAAAGTCAAGTTTGGGGAGGCTCGGCCTGCTCATCCACTCGACCGCCGGCTTCATCGATCCGGGCTGGGACGGGCACGTGACGCTCGAGCTCTCGAACGTCGCAAACCTGCCGATCACCATCTATCCGGAGATGAAGATCGGCCAGCTTTCTTTCGTTCAACTAACAGAGCCGGCCGAGCGCCCGTACGGCTCCGAAGGCATCGGCTCGAAGTATCAGGGCCAGCGCGGTCCCACGCCGAGCCGCTACTGGCAGAACTTCGAAGAGACCTGAGCTACGCGGGTGGGTCGCACGCAGCCGAAACGCCGTCGGCGACCCGCGAGAGCATCGCGGCGAGATCGGCGAGCTCGTCCTCGTCGAGGTGCTCCCCGAGGAGCTCATCTATCTGCGCGAAGTGACTGGCCGATGCCTCGGACACCTTCTTCAGGCCGGCGTCCGTCAAGACCGCGTAGACCACGCGCCGGTCGCTGCCACACGGGCCTCGCTCGACGAGCCCTGTGCGCTCCAGACCGTCCAGCAGCCGGGTGATTCCCGACGCGGTGAGAAGGACCTGCTGAGCGAGGTCGACGCGCCGCATCTTCCGATCGGGCGTGCGAGCGAGCCGGAGGAGCACCTCGTAGTCCGAGATCGTCAACCCATGGTCAGCCGTCAGCTGCGCGCTCAGCTTGCGTGTAGCGGAAGCATGCGCGCGCAGAAGTGCCGCAAAGGCGCGCACTCCTGACGATTGTTCGCTCAATACTTGACTAGGCATGTATTTCTCGCTAGAGTTGCTTGCGTACTCAATAGTAGCGGACACAAAGGAGCAGATCCATGTCAATCCTCGCAGACACTTCGGCCACCGTCATCCCGAGCGGCGAATGGAAGATCGACCCGGTCTGGTCGTCGCTCGAGTTCGAAGTCAAGAAGCTCGGCCTCGCCACCGTGAAGGGACGTGTCCCCGGCTTCTCGGGGACCGTTCTGGGCGGTGACAACCCTTCGGTTGAAGGCACCGTCGAGGCGGCGAGCATCACCACCTTCGACGCCGACCGCGACGGGCACCTGCAAGCGCCCGACTTCTTCGACACGCAGCGCTATCCGGAGCTTCGCTTCGCGTCGACGTCCGTCGATGCAAATGGAAACGAGCTCGTCGTCACAGGCGATCTCACGATCAAGGACGTCACCAAGCAGGTCGAGCTGACGGGAATCTTCGTCGGCTCCGCGATCGATCCCTGGGGGAACGAGCGCATCGGGCTCGAGCTCGAAGGGACGGTCGACCGCACCGACTTCGGGCTCGACTGGAACGCACCGCTGCCAGGCGGCGGGTTCCTGCTGCCGAACGAGATCGTTCTCAAGGCCTACTTCGCAGCGGTTCGGGCGGCGTAGCCGATGCACATCCTCGCCATCTCCGGAAGCCTGCGGGCCGACTCGTACAACACAGCGCTCGCTCGTGCGGCCGCGGAGCACGCGCCCGCAGCCACTTGGATCGAGGTCTACGACAGACTCGGGGAGCTACCCCCATACGACCAAGACCTGGACGGCGAGGACGCGCCAGAGGCCGTACGCGATCTCCGCGGGCGGATCGCGTCGGCCGATGCGCTGCTGATCGTCACTCCCGAATACAACGGATCGATCCCGGGCGTGCTGAAGAACGCGATCGACTGGGCGTCCCGGCCTCGACGCGCGGAAGCCGCGATCTGGGGCAAGACCGTCGCGGTTGCGGGTGCATCGACCGGTCAGTACGGAGCGATGTGGGCACAACAGGACCTGAGGCGGGTTCTCGGCATCACCGGTGCACGGGTCATCGAAGGTGAGCTCCCGGTATCGAAGGCACACGAGGCGTTCGACAGCGAGGGTCGGCTCTCGAACGCGATCCTCGCCGGGCGCCTGCGCACCCATCTCGCCGCTCTCGTCGACAACACCGCACCGGCAGCGATAGCGGCCTGAACCCCCAAACGCCGAGGGGCCGCGCAAAGCGGCCCCTCGAGACGGATACCAGCGTTGGATTAGTAGAGGCGCTTCCGGCACGGCCTCTCGCGAGGAGAAGCGTGCGGCGCGACGTGCGAGCCCCCTACGCTGGCTAGACGTTTCCCGGTGGTCCCGGGGACACGCCTCTACCCGCTGGTACCTCCACTGCCCGTACTGTCATCGCTCAAGCCGGACCACCTCCTTTC
>JBOHAY010000384.1:0-15935 GCA_050697935.1 Gaiellaceae bacterium
AGGGGCTCGGCCGAACGGCAGCAGGCGACGAGCGAGTAGGCGCTGATGTCGACCGCCATCCAGAAGCGGTCGCGCGGGGTGTCGATGAAGCGACCCTCGAGATCCTCGGCGGCGGCAAACGCAACCGAGTGGACGAGGAGGTCGAGCCCACCGCCAAACGCCTCGGCAACCTCGGAAAAGACGCGCGCGATGTCCTCGTCGGAGCGGACGTCGCACTCGGTGACGAGCGGGCTCGAGACCGACTCGGCAAGATCGCGGACGTTCTTCTCGATGCGCTCGCCCTGGTACGTGAACGCGACCTGCGCCCCCTCTTCGGCAAGGCGGTGCGCGATCGCCCAGGCGATGGAGCGCCTGTTGGCGACTCCAAGCACGAGCGCCTGCTTCCCTTCGAACCTGCCGGCCATCCAGCGATCCTAGACGACGGTGTCTGACACCGCCCACGGAACGATGCGGGTTTGCGGAGCATCGGTGTCAGACACCGGTAGGCTCGCTGGCGATGAGCGACAGGCGGGTAGCAGTGGTCACGGGCGCCTCGTCGGGGATCGGCGAGGCGACCGCGCGCGAGCTCGCCAAGCGAGGATGGCTCTGTGTCGTGCTGGCGCGTCGGGCCGACCGACTCGAGGCGCTCGCGACGGAGATCGACGGTGAGTGGGAGGTCTGCGACGTTTCCGACCGCGCCCAGGTGGACGACGTCGCTGCACGCGTCCTCGATCGGCATCCCGCGATCGCCCTCCTCGTGAACAACGCCGGTGTCCCTGCACGCGGCAGCTACCTCGACATCGATCCCGAGCGCATCGAGCTCGTGACCGCTGTCAACTACCTCGGCGGGGTGTGGTGTCTCCGCGCGTTCGAGCCGGGATTGCGCGCGGCCGCCGGCACCGGCGCGGCGCACGTCGTGAACCTCGTCTCCGTCGCCGGAACCGTGGCCTTCGCGCCAGCGGGGGCGTATTCGGCGTCCAAGCACGCCCAGCTCGCGTTCTCGCGCTCGACCGCCGCGCTACTCCGCGGCAGCGGGATCCAGGTGCACGCGATCATGCCCGGCTTCGTCGAGACCGAGGGCTTCCCCCAGCGAAAGACGCTGAGCAGCAGGCTTCTCCGCCGGTTCGTGATCGAGGCCGACGACGTGGCGAAGGCGATCGTGGGAGCAGTCGAGAGAGGAAAAGGGGAGGTCACCGTTCCCTGGTTCCCCTATCGCTTCATCTCGATCGCCCAGGCGCTCGTGCCGGCAGCCTTCACCCGGCTGGCCGGGCGAGCGGGGTATCACCGGGGCGAATAGCGCGAGAGGCTTGATGTGAAATTGGCGCGCAGGCGGGGGCGGTCACGACCAAGCTCGGGCGCCGCACTCACGCGTCGTGCAGGCTGGACGCCTGTGCGACGCGCGCGAGTGGCGATCCGGCGCCGTGTCGTGGCCGCCATCGAGGCTCGCGTGAATTTCACATCAAGCCTCTACGAGGAGTGCCCCGGCTTCCGGGCGACGTACCAACCGACTTCGACGTCGTACGGATCGGCGGGCGCGGGGCCGCGAATGCGCTCGCGATCCTCATCCGACATGCCGGCGAGCTCGAGCCGCTGCTCGAGGTCGATCCGCTCCCGCGTGACCTCCGACGTGAGCAGGACGAGGTCGTTCGCGTCGAGATACCCGCGAATATCACCGTCGGGAAGCAGCCGCTGGTGTGTCGCGTCGCGGAGGTGCTCGAAACGGTCCAGCTCCATGCTCCGCAGGGGATCGATCGATCCCAGCTGATCGGCAATGAAGATCCGCCCGCCGGAGCGAGTCACGCGCACGAGCTCGGACACGGCGAGCTCCGGACGCCGCACATGATGGAGCACGCGATGGCAACACGCGAGATCGAAGCTTGCGTAGCCAAAAGGAAGCGCAGTGACGTCACCCTCGACCAGCCGAACGTTCTCGGGCGCCTCGGCTCGTCCAGCCTCGAGGTAGTCCGCTCTCGTGTCGACACCGACCACCTCGGCCACGTGGGGAGCGAGCGCGAACGCGAGCGCTCCGGTTCCGCTTCCTGCGTCGAGAACGGCCTCTGTCCCCGTGAACGGCCCGAGCAAGCGGCGCACACGCTCCGCGAGATCGGATGCGCGCTCCTCCTGCAACGCGAGACGTAGCTCGACGCTCACGCCGGCGCCTCGCTGCTCGCAAGCGAGCGCGCGAGGCGGAGCGCATCCTCGCGCGTGGAGATCGTCCCGGCTGCCCGTTCCTCGTCGATGACAGCGAGGATACGCCCGATCTCCGGGCCGGGTGGGATACCGAGCTCGTCCCCGCGGACGAGCGGCTCGGCTGGCTCGGCGCGCCGAGCCGCCTCGACGACACCCGCGAGCTCAGGGGCACCCACGAACGCGAGCGCGTCGAACGACCACGGCTCGGTCTCCCGTCGAAAGCGGTGGATGGCGCGTGGGGACCCGTCGTCAGGCGCGCGTGCGCGCAGGAGCGTCGCCGCGTATCGGCGAAGGTCGTTTGAGATCGGAAGGGTTGTGAGGTGTTCTCTGAAGACCGCGACGAGGCGGAAATCCGCATCATCGAGCGCGTCGAACGGCCCGTCGAGCCGGCCGCAGAGCGGCTCGAGCAAGCCGACGTCGTCGAGCCGACGGTAACCGGAGGACGAGAGGCGCCGAAGCTCACCGAGAACACGCTCCCCCGCTGGCCGGGTCACGAGCGTGGTGGACTCGTGCGCCAGCTCCTCTGTTCGCCGATCCATGCGAAACCCGAGCTCGTCCTCGAGCCGCACGGCACGCAGGAGGCGCAGCGGATCGTCGACGAAGACCGAGTCCGAGACCGCGCGGATGCGCCCGGCCTCGAGATCGTCCTTTCCGCCGAACGGGTCGCACGTCGCGCGCGATCCAACCCGCACGGCGATCGCGTTGAAGGTGAAGTCGCGCGACGCGAGATCGGCCTCGATGCCGGCAGGAAGGGGCGTGAAATCGACGGTGTGGTCCGTGTCCGCCGCTACGCGCCAGGCGCCATGGCGCTCCGAGAGCGGGAACGCAGCGCCGCCGAACCGGCGCGCGTAGCGAACGGCAGTCTCGCGCGGTTCGCGGCAGGCGACATCGAGGTCGAGCACCGGACGCCCGAGGAGGTCGTCGCGCACAGCGCCGCCGACGATCCATGCCTCCTCGTCACCGAGTACCTCGCTGACGCGCTCATCCATCCCTAGTGGTCTCTCCGCGAAGTCCGGTGCCCAATCGCCGGCGAGAACCGAGCAGGCCCAGGACGCAGGGAGGGCCACTATCGAGAATATTGGCTCGACTGAGGGCGACGGCATGCGAAGCGTTCGCTGCCGCGCGAAGCGTGAATGTATTTGCGGGGAGCACTTAGTTACGCCGAGTACAGCCCGCGCCGTACAACGTTCCCTTCGGTGGCGCGAGCGGGGCTGACCGGCCGAGAAACATCGAGATCACCGCGACGTTGTCCTCCGAGCCGAGAATCATCGACTCGCCACCGATCGTGGCGGATTCTCCGCCGAGCCGACAGCGGAGGAAGCGCGTCGAGTCGGCGCGAAACCGCACCCAGCCGAGCTGCGCGAGCTCCCACGCTGACAGGTCGGTCGCGAGGGGCGCCGCGAGTGAGCTTCCGTTGAATGGCAGGTGCACGAAAGTCCCGAGACTCGCGATCTCGTCTCCGACGGCGTCTGCGACGGCCTGCTGCCGTGTCCCGCGACTGATGTCGGTGTCGGACGGGTCGAGCTGGTTTGTTCGAATTCGCGAGTAGACGAGCGCGCGGCGGCCATCCATGTGCTGCGGCCCCTTCGCGAAGCGCCAGCCTTCCCAGTCCTGGCACTTCTTCGGCTTGAAGGGGCAGTCGAACGGGTTCGACAAGATCCGCTTCGGCACGTCGACGGTGATCCCACCAAGCGAGTCGATGAGCTCGCGGAAGCCGTCGAAATCGACCACCACGACGTGGTCGATTGGGAGGCCTGTGAGCGCGCGAACGGTGTCGATCGTGAGTGCCGGGCCGCCGATCTGATTCGCAGCATTGATCTTGGAGGTGCCATAGCCCGGAATCTCGACGCGCAGGTCGCGCGGGATCGAGAGGTAGGAGATGCGGTGCTTCCCCGGGTCGGTACGCAGGAGGAGCAGCGAGTCCGACCGGTTCGCGTCGCCGCGGCCGGCTGCACGGCCGCCGTCGGTTCCGACGACGAGGATCGTCGTCGGGTCGGAGAGGAGCGACGCATCGCGGGTGGCGAGCTCAGCGCGCGCGGCGCGGGGGAGGCGCTCGTTCGCCTTGTCGACGCCGCTCGAGAACGAGCGGTAGCCGAGGACGCCCCAGAGGGAGACCAGGACGAGTGAGCCGATCAGCACGAGGCCGATCCACAGCCCCCAGCGTCGCCGCCGACGCGGCGCGCCCGGCGTCCGTGGAGGCTGCGTCGCGGCACGCGTGGGTGTTGCGAGGGGAACTCTGCCCTTCTTGCGGCCACCGCGGTACAGCCGGTAGGGCTTGTCTCCCTCGGCCATTCGGGCCGATATGGTAGCCCGCGCCGTGGCCGCTCCCCTCGTCATCGGGCTCGACGTCGGTGGGACAAAGATCCTCTCCGGGCTTGTCGATCGCGAAGGAAACGTCGTCGCGGAGCGCGAGATCCACACGCCGGGAGAGTCGCAGGCGGACGTTCTCGCGGCCGTCGATGCCGCGGTCGAAGCGCTGCTCGATGAGCGCGTCGCTGCGATCGGCTACGGAATCCCGTCCAATCTCGACCGTCGTACCGGGCGCATCCTGCATGCCGTCAATCTTCCGCTCGAGAACGTCGATCTGGTGGCTCGGTCGACCGAGCGCTATGGCATACCCGTCGGTGTCGAGAACGACGCGAGCGTCGCCGCGCTCGCTGAGTGGAAGCGCGGAGCGGGACAGGGGGCGACAAATCTCGTGATGCTCACGCTGGGAACCGGCGTTGGAGGGGGCATCGTTCTCGACGGACGGCTTTTCAGAAGTTGGGCCGAGCTCGGGCACATCGTCGTCCAGGAAGGTGGCCCGCCGTGCGTCTGCGGCGGGCGAGGTCACCTGGAGGTTCTCGCATCGGGTACTGCTGCAGATCGCGCGGCACGTGATCTCTTCGGGCGGGACGCCGATGCTCACCTGCTGATCGACAGGGCTGAGGAAGGAGATGCGGGAGCGCGAGCTGCGCTCGCGCGGATCGGCGAATCGCTCGGGGCGGCAATCGGGTCGCTCGTGAACGTCTTCGATCCCGACGTGATCGTCATCGGAGGCGGATTCGGGGCGGCGGCAGGGGAGCTCGTGCTCGGGCCTGCGCGCGAGGCCGCACGGCGCGAGGCGATGTCGCCGGCAGACGAGACCCTGCGGATCGTCGCAGCCGAGCTGGGCTCCGAGGCCGGGCTCGTCGGGGCCGCGCTCGTCGGGTTCGAGGCGCTCGACGGGATCCGGTAATGTCGCTCGCGGTCTGCGCAACGCCGATCGGGAACCTCGACGACGTGACGCTTCGCGTGCTCGCGGAGCTCCGCGATGCGGACGCCGTCCTCTGTGAAGACACGCGGCGGACGCGCGTTCTGCTCGACCGGCACGGGATCGAAGCCCGCATGCTCAGTTACCACCGACATAACGAAGCTGCGCGCGCCGACGAGGTGTTGGAGCGACTGCGCCGCCGGGAGCGGGTCGCGCTCGTCTCGGATGCAGGCCTTCCAGGCATCAACGACGCAGGCTCGCGGCTGATTCGCGCCGTGGTCGCGGCTGGACTCGACGTCACGGTACTTCCCGGGGCATCTTCCGTCGAGACGGCTCTCGTCGTGAGCGGACTCGCGGGCGATCGTTACCAGTTCGTGGGCTACTTGCCTCGCCGCGGCAACGAGCTCCGCGAGCTCGCGCGAGCCCTCGCGCGCTGGGAGGGGTCGGTGGTCGCATTCGAGTCGCCTCGGCGGCTTGCGCGCTCATTGGCCGCGCTGGCCGAGGAGATGCCGAACCGACCGGCTGCGGTGTGCCGCGAGCTGACGAAGATGTTCGAAGAGGTCCTCCGTGGGACAGTGTGGGAGCTCAGTGTGCGATTCGCCGAACCTCCGAAAGGCGAGATTACGATCGTCCTCGGCGCGGCGCCGGTCGAGGCGCAGAGCGGCGAAGGGCTCGACGACGCCCTCGGGGCCGTGTCCGAGCTCGTCGCCAGCGGTGTGCCTCGTCGGACGGCTGTGGATCTCGTCGCGCGCCTGACAGGGACGGCCAAGAACGCGCTCTACCGCGGCTCTCTGTAACAACTTCGTCAATTGTGTTGCTCACACGCGAGTCGGGCGCTACCGTCGAAGCATGTTCACTCGACAGGCAACGAGATGGACGATCGTGGGCTTCGCGACGACCGCGTTTGCGCTTGCCGTAACGCCTGCCTCCTGGGCGTGGGCGTGGCCCGCGGACGGGCCAGTGCTTCGTGAGTTCTCGGTCGTGGACAACAAGTACGCGGGCGGGCAGCACCGCGGCGTGGACGTCGCTCTCGGTAGCGCCAACGTCGTGCGCGCGCCGGCGAGTGGGGAGGTCACCTTCGCGGGGCAGGTTCCCACGCACGGCCTGACCGCGACCATCGCCACGCACGACGGGCACAAGGCGTCCCTCACCCATCTCGGAACACTGCTCGTCAAGCGCGGAATGACCGTCGAGGAGGGCGCCGCGATCGCAGAGCCTGGACCCTCGGGCGAGCCGGAGCACGACGTCGCGTATGTCCATCTCGGCGTTCGTGTAGGTGACGGCGACTCGTACGTCGACCCGCTGTCTTTGCTTCCGTCGCGAGGTGCCACCGACCCTCCGCCGGCACCCGCGGCGCCGCCCGCACCAACACCGGAACCCGCTCCCGCGCCACCGCCGGCAGCTGCCGCTCCTCCTGTGACTCCCGCACCTCCTCCTGCGCCATCTCCGCCCGCTGCGCCAGCTCCTCCGGTCGAGGCACCTCACACGGCGCCCGCGACTTCACCGACCCCGGCGCCTCCGTCACCGGCTGGTAAGGCGCTCGGTTCATCTGGGGCAGCGGATCTGGCTACGCCTGCCGTCGATGTCCCGGCAGCCTCCTCGGCCGCAGCAGGTGAATCTGATCGGCCGAGCGGCTCGACGACCCGGTCTCAGGATGCTACGAGCACACGTATCAACGTGGAGTCGACCGAGCTTGGACGGACCGACGCCCGAGACGGACTCGCCGAGACGCCACAGAAACGAGGCACGAGTGCAGCTCGTGTCGACGCAAGGCTCGATGGTCGAGCTGTGGGCGAGGCCGTGCGCTTGGGCAGAACGACCTCGGTAGCTCGCACGCGCGACCCCGCCGCCTCGGTTGCCGGGCTCGGTCCTTCGGGCCGACGTGATAGAGGCTGGCTTGTGGGAGACGTTCGAGTACGGCTCGCCGGCTTGCTTGCAATGGCTCTCGTACTCGCCTGGCTTGGAGCCGCGAGGACCGCCAGAAATCGACTCCTTATCATTGGCGGCCGTGAGCCGGACGTCGTCGCCTCGGAAGATCCTTGTTGCAGTGGCCTGGCCGTACGCGAGTGGCTTGCGCCACATCGGACATGTCGCGGGGTTCGGCGTCCCCTCGGACACGTTCGCTCGCTACCACCGGCTTCGAGGGAACGACGTCCTCATGGTCAGCGGGACGGACGAGCACGGAACGCCGGTCATGGTGGCCGCGGACGCGGCGGGCGAATCCCCGCGTGAGACCGCGGAGCGGTTCAGTGAGCTGATTCGCGAAGACCTTCGTGCCCTCGGGCTCTCGTACGACCTCTTCACGCGGACGACGACGAAGAACCATTACAGCGTTACTCAGGATCTCTTTGCGACGCTCTACGAGAAGGGCTTCGTCATCGAGCAAGAGACGCTCGGCGCATTCTCGGCCTCGACGGGGCACACGCTGCCTGACCGCTATATCGAAGGCACGTGCCCGATCTGCGGATACGAGAGTGCTCGGGGTGATCAATGCGACAACTGCGGGAACCAGCTCGACCCGACGGATCTGATCGGGCCTCGGTCGAGGATCGACGGGACTCCGCCGGTGTTCCGACTGACAAAGCATCTCTTTCTCGATCTGCCTGCATTCAAGGACGAGCTCACCGCGTGGATCGAGGGCCAAGGGCGCTGGAGAGCGAACGTGAGACGGTTCTCGCTCAACTTCATCAAGGAGCTGAAGCCGCGGCCGATTACGCGCGACCTCGACTGGGGGGTCCCGATTCCCGTCGCCGGTTACGAGGAGTCGTCCGGCAAGAGGATCTACGTCTGGTTCGACGCGGTCATCGGCTACCTCTCCGCGTCGATCGAGTGGGCGGCGACGCGGGGCACCCCGGACGCCTGGCGCGACTGGTGGCAGAACCCCGACGCCGAGCACACGTACTTCATGGGAAAGGACAACATCGTCTTTCACACCGTCATCTGGCCGAGCATTCTCCTGGGCTACGGCGAGGGCGGGTCATACGGTGCGTCGCGCGCACTCGAACTGCCCGACAACGTGGCTTCGAGCGAGTTCCTGACGATGGAGGGCAAGAAGTTCAGCTCCAGCAGGGGTGTCCAGATCCTGGTCCGTGACTTTCTGAGCCGCTACGAGGCGGACTCGCTTCGCTACTTCCTCACGGTCGCAGGCCCCGAGACGCAAGACACGGACTTCACGTGGTCGGAGTTCGTCCGTCGAAACAACGACGAGCTCGTCGCAACCTGGGGCAATCTGGTCAACCGGACGCTGCAGAGTGCGTACAAGAACTTCGGCGTCGTCCCAGAGCCAGGCCCGCTCAGCGAGCCGGATGAAAGCGTCCTGCGGGAGATCGAAGCGGGGTTCGAGAGCGTCGGCTCTCTCATAGAAGGGGCTCGGTTCAAGAATGCGCTCCATGAGGTGATGCGACTCGCCGGCCTCGCGAACCAGTACGTCGCCGAGCAGGCGCCCTGGGCGAAGCTCGAACCGGATCCGGCACGCGCAGCGACCATCCTCTACGTCGCGCTACGAGTCGTGGACGGCCTGAAGGTGCTGATGGCTCCGTTTCTGCCGTTCTCCTCCCAGCGGCTCCACGAAATGCTCGGGTACGACGACACACTCGCGGGACCTCTCGCGTTCGAGACTGTCCAAGAGGACGGAGCAGATCACGTCGTGCTCACGGGCGACTACGAGAGCTGGGCGGGGCGTTGGGAGCCGAGTGAGCTTCCGTCGGGCCAGGTTCTCCGAGAGCCGATTGCCCTCTTCGCGAAGCTCGACGCCGAGCAGGTCGTCGCGGAGGAGTTGGCGCGGATGGAAGCCGTCGCGAGATCGTGACCGACTCGCACGCGCATCTCGACGCGTGCGAGGAACCTGCCGCGGCGCTCCTCGAACGAGCGCGCGCGGCAGGAGTGACGCGCGTCGTCACGATCGGCACGGGTATCGATTCCTGCAGGGCCGCGCTCGCGATCGCCGATGCCAACAGTGGCGTGTTCGCAGCTCTGGGCGTCGATCCACATCAGGCGGCTTCGCGGGAAGCAGGGCGGCTCGACGAACTGAGGGAACTGCTCTCGCATCCGAAGGCAGTCGCCGTCGGAGAAACCGGGCTCGACACTGTTCGCCAATATGCAACCCGACTCGAACAGCGCCGGCTCTTCGACGGGCAGCTCGAGCTCGCGGACGAGCTCTCGCTCCCGGTCGTCGTCCACAGCCGCGAGGCCGCAGACGAGACCGCCGAGGCCCTCGCTCCGTTCCGTGGCACCGTGATCCTCCACTGCTTCTCGTCACCCGAGTTGCTCCCGGCTGCGCTCGAGCGTGAGTACTACGTCTCGTTCGCCGGTAACGCGACCTACCCGAAGGCACAGGAGCTGCGCGATGGCGCGAAGGCGCTTCCCGCGGACCGCATCCTCGTCGAAACCGACAGCCCGTACCTCGCGCCTCAGCCGGTTCGAGGTCGACCGAACGAGCCCGCGCATCTCATCCACACGATCGCCGCGCTTGCTGCGGCACGAGGCGAGGAAGCCCAGAGCCTCGCTGAGCGCACGCACCAGAATGCCGCGGTCGCATTCGGCCTGTCGTGACCGTCGTCCCCAAGAAGGCCCTCGGCCAGCACTTCCTCGTCGACGAGAACATCCTCGGCGTCATCGGTCGCCTCGCGGAGTTGCACGCGGACGATGTCGTTCTCGAGGTCGGTCCGGGGCTCGGGATCCTCACTCGCTACCTCGCCGAGCGCACGCAACTCGTCCATGCCATCGAAATCGACGGTGCGCTCGCAGAGTCGCTCTCGATTGCTCTTGCCGACCACGAGAACGTCCGGATGATCTTCGGCGATGCCTTGCGCCTCGATCTCGGCGTCCTCGACCCCGCGCCGCGGAAGCTCGTCGCGAATCTCCCCTACAACATCGCCACGCCGCTCGTGGTCGAGACCCTCGAGCACGTTCGATCGATCGAGAGCTGGTGCGTGATGGTGCAGCGCGAGGTGGCAGAACGGTTCTTCGCCGAGCCTCGCACGAAGGCATTCGGCGCCGTCTCGGTGCTCGTTCAACTCGCTGCACGGAAGACCGGTTTTCACGCTGTGCCGCCGACGGTGTTCCGGCCGCGCCCGCGTGTGGACTCCGCGCTCGTTGCCTTCACTCGCACGGCCGGCCCGCGACTCGCTGACGTTCGACCGATCGTTGAGGCCGCATTCGCCCATCGCCGAAAGATGCTTGCCAACTCCGTCGCTCTCGCCGGGCTGGCGCCACGGGCACGCGTCGAAGAGGCGCTGGCGGCCATCGGGCGCTCAGCACGATCTCGCGCGGAGGAGCTTACGCCGCGCGAGTTCGTCGCCCTCGCGGCGGAGCTCGCGTGAAGCGGGCGCAGGCCTACGCAAAGATCAATCTCGCGCTCGTCGTGGGCCCGCTGCACGAGGACGGGAAGCACGAGCTCGTGACGGTGCTCCAGCGGATCGACCTCGCCGACGACGTCGCGATCGAGCCCGCCGACACGCTCACGGTCGTCGGGTTCGAGGACGACACGCTCGTACGCGGCGCTCTGGAGGGTCTTGCCGAGGCCGCCGGCATCGCCCCGCGTTGGCGAGCCCGAATCGAGAAACGGATTCCCGTCTCTTCCGGCCTTGGGGGCGGGAGCTCCGATGCGGCGTCTGCTCTAGCGCTCACGAATTCCGGGCTCACGAAACCTCTGACCTCTGCGCAGATGCACGCGATCGCCGCCAGCATCGGTGCCGACATTCCGTTCTTCCTTCGCGAAGGCACGCAGCTCGCGACCGGGGACGGGACCGAGCTCGAACGTATCGAGCTTCCGCTGGACTACGTGGCGGTCATCGTCCTTCCAGACGAGGAGTCGAAGGAATCCACCGCCGCCGTGTACGGCGCCTTCGACCGTCGGAACGGCGCCGGCGGCTTCGACGAGCGCCGAGCGGCCTTGCTGCACCACCTCGCCGAGGTCGAACATGCAAGGGATCTACGTCGTCTGCCGAGAAACGACCTCACGTCCTCGCCCGTCGCCGAGCAGCTCGAGGAGCTGGGTGCGTTCCGCGCGGATGTGTCCGGGGCTGGCCCGGCGGTCTATGGTCTCTTCGAGCACGCGGACGACGCGGAGCGTGCAGCGGAGATCATGTCTCGCGACGGGGAGACGTGGATGGCTCGACCTCTGTGATCGGGAGATCAGCCGCGAGTGGCAAGATGACCGCTCTGCTGTGGGGCGTGGCCAAGTGGTAAGGCACCGGGTTTTGGTCCCGGGATCCCAGGTTCGAATCCTGGCGCCCCAGCCTCGATGTTCGTCCGACGGTCCGTGTGAGCGCACTACGCTGACCGTGTGATGACGAGCGCGACTCCGACCGCCGGCCGCACGTCGCCCGCGTACGAGCGCCTCCAGCAGATGATCGCCGACGACCGCTGCGTCGTTCTCGACGGGGGCGTGGCCACCGAGCTCCAGCACCACCGCTCGTCGAGCGACGAGGGCGATCTCTGGGGGACGTGGGCGCTCTCGCGCGCGCCTCGCGCGGCCCTCGCGGTCCATCGAAGCTACGCGGAGACGGGCTGTCACGTGATCTCCACCGACACCTGGTCGATCCTCTCGGCTCCCGAGATCGGCCCGGGCGGCGCCGCGCGGCTGGTCGAGGCGCAGCACTGGATGGACATCGCTCGCCTGGGCGTTCGACTCACCCGCCAGGCGATCGACGAGGCCGGCCGAGCCGGCGAGTGCGCGGTGGCGTTCGCGATCTCGGAGGAAGCGAACTCGCCCGACCGCCGAGAGACGCTCGAGCTTCTGCTGCGCGCGCTCGCCGACGACCCCCCGGACTTGATCCTGATGGAGACGATGACCTTGATCCGAGATCCCGAGACGTTCGAGACGATCGAGCTCATGCTCGAGAGCGGGTTGCCCGTGTGGCTCTCGTTTCGCCGCTGCCGGCACGGGGTGTGCGGGGTGCAGGGGCAGCACTGGGGCCCACCCGAAGGCGATCTCTTCGGTCGGGCAGCGAGGCGCTTCGAGGAGATGGGTGCGGGAGCGCTCCTCACCAACTGCCTCCCGGTCGAGCACGTTCCCGGGATGATCTCCTGGCTGCGAGATTTCACGACACTCCCGCTCGGCGTCTATCCCAATCTCGGTGACTACGGAGGACGCGAATGGCGCTTCGACGAGCGCGTGGGGCCGGCCGAGTACGCGGCTCTCGGGCGAGCGTGGCGCGACGAGGGAGCGCAGATCATCGGCGGCTGCTGCGGGGTGACCCCGGCACACGTGCGCGCGCTCGTCAGTGAGCTCGCCGACACGAAGCCCGGGAATCGCCGTCCGCCCATCGACGATCGGCTTTTCGTCGTGCCGGACCGTGCGTCGGCCGAGGCGTGGCGAGACGTGCGCGGGCGCGCCCTCTACCCGTTGCCGTTTCCGGATCTGGCGGTCGAGGAGGGGGTCTTCGTCCCGACGACCGGGAGCTACCTCGTCTGGAAGTCGCTCTTCACGAGCGAGGTGGGCAGGGATCTCACCTGCATCGACGTCGGTTGCGGCTGCGGCATCCTCGCTGTCCAGCTCGCACTGAACCACGCGAGCCGCGTGCACGCCATCGACATCGATCGCAATGCAGTCGCGAACACACTCGCCAACGCCTTTCGAAACGGCGTCGCCGAGCGGGTCACCGGCGAGGCGGTCAACTTCTACCACTGGGAGCCGCGCGAGCGCTTCGACCTCGTCGTCGCGAGCTTGTACCAGATGCCCGTCGATCCCTACGCGGAGCCGACCGGGCACCGCCCGCTCGACTACTGGGGCCGCAACCTCATCGACCACTTCATCCGCCTGCTGCCGAGCATGCTCGCGCCCGAGGGGCGTGCGTACCTCATGCAGCTGTCGATCATCGGCCAGGCACAGACCGAGGCGCTCCTCGCCGATCAGGGATTCACGGCTCGGGTCGTCGACTACAGCTTCTTCCCGTTCGAGCCCATTTTCGAGGAGAACCGCACGCAGATCGAGCGGGTCGAGCAGCTTTCCGACGCGTACCACATCCAGGTAGCCGACGAGGACGTGATGGTGGCGTACCTGCTCGAGATCACACGCGCTGCGCCAACCGAAGCGTGAGCTCAGCCGCTGACGCATGCGAGACTTCGACCGTCGGCCGGCGGAGCCGGGCCTTCGAAAAACGTCGAGCATGAGCACAGCAGAGCCGAAGCTTGGTGCAGTGGTTATGGCCGCGGGTCTAGGGACGCGCATGCGATCCGACAGCCCGAAGCACCTTCACCCGCTCCTCGGCCGGCGCATGGTCGACTGGGTGCTCCTTGCCGCGAGAGGTGTGGGCGCCGACCTGATCGTCGTCGTCGCCGCGCCGGCCTCGGCTGACGCGTTCGAAGGGCTCGAGGTCGCCCTTCAGGAGGTTCCATTGGGGACGGGGGACGCGGTGCGGAGCGCGCGAAGTGCACTCGAGGGGCGAGTGGAGAACGTGCTCGTGCTCTCCGGTGACACGCCGCTCCTGACGTCCGGACTCCTCGGTGGGCTCGTCGAGACCCACGAGCGCGAGGGCGCATGGGCGACTGTGCTCTCCTTCGAGCCCGCCGACCTGAAGCAGTACGGACGCGTGATTCGCGACACCGACGGTGGGCTCGCGGCGATCGTCGAGCACCGAGATGCGTCGGCCGAGCAGCGCGCCGTTCGCGAAGTCAACTCGTCCATCTACGTGTTCCGAGCGGATAGGTTGTGGCCGGTGCTCGATCGGCTCTCGCCGCACAACGAGCAGGGCGAGCTCTATCTGACTGATTCGGTTGCGCTCCTAGTCTCGGACGGAGGTCGGGTTGCGGTGCACAAGGGAGGAGATCCTGTGGAGACCGAGGGTGTGAACACGCGCGCAGAGCTCGCCGAGGCTGCGGCAGCGCTCCGCGACAGGATCAACAGAGAGCACATGCTGGCGGGCGTCACGATCGTCGATCCCCGCACGACCTGGATCGACGCCGAGACAGTCCTCGAGCCGGATGCGGTCATCCACCCGTTCACGGTCATTCGCGGGGCTTCTCGAGTGGCCGCGGGCGCCGAGGTCGGTCCCCACGCAGTGGTCGTCGACGCTGTCATCGGAGAGAAAGCCCACGTAGGCCCGTTCTGTTACCTTCGACCCGGCACGGTGCTCGAGGCGGAGGCCAAGGCGGGCACGTTCGTGGAGATCAAGAACTCAGTCATCGGCGAGCGGACCAAGGTGCCTCATCTCACATATCTCGGCGACGCCGACGTCGGTGCCGATACCAACGTTGCAGCCGGAAACATCACTGCGAACCAGGAGCACACCCGAGTGAAGGAGCGCACGGTGATTGGTCGCAACGTCAGGACGGGTGTCGACAATGCTTTCGTCGCTCCTGTCTCGATCGGCGACGACGCATGGATTGCAGCCGGCTCCGTGATCACAGAGGATGTGCCCCCCGGGGCGTTGGCGATTGCACGGGCGAAGCAGGTCAACAAGGAAGGGCGTGGTGGAAACCGGGACGATTGAGCAGACGCTGCCCGGGCTCGACGTGGACATCCCGCGTGGCGCGATGACGACCGGGCATGCGATCCCCCTGACGCCGCAGAAGCGGCTGATGGTGTTTGCGGGTCGGTCACACCCTGAGCTCGCAGGAAAGATCGCCGAGCGGCTCGGCGTCGAGCTCGGCGAGATCGAGCTGACCACGTTCGCCAACGGGGAGACGTACTGCCGTTACTGCGAGTCGATTCGAGGGGCGGATGTGTTTGTCGTCCAGACCGGCTGCCGTCCCGTCGACCAGAACATCATGGAGCTCCTCTTCATGATCCAGGCTGCACGGCTCGCCTCGGCGAAGCGGATCACCGCGGTCGTCCCGTGGTTCCCCTATTCGCGACAGGACCGGAAAGCGAAACCTCGAGAGCCGATCTCGAGCAGATTGCTCGCGGACATGGTCCAGTCGGCCGGTGCCGATCGCTTGCTCACGATGGACCTGCACGCGGGCCAGATCCAGGGTTTCTTCACGATTCCGGTCGACCACATGACGGCGCTGCCGCTCTTCGCACAGCACTTCCGCGATCTCGGGCTCACCGGAGAGCGAGTCGTGTCGGTGGCTCCGGACGCGGGTCGCGCAAAGCACGCGGTTCGTTTTGCGGAGATGATCGACGCAGACTTCGCCATCATGAACAAGACGCGACCGTCGCGTGACGTCGCCTCGGTGACCGAGATCACGGGCCGCGTCGCGGGCAAGATCGCGATCGTCGGCGACGACAACATCTCGACTGGACACACCCTGCTCCAAGGCGCGACGGCTCTCAGGGATGCGGGTGCGGAGGCAGTCTGGGTGTTCGCGACGCACGGGCTCTTCGCCGACGAGGCGCTCGAGCGATTCGCGCAGGCTGACCTCGCGGGCATCGTCGTGACCGACACCGTTCCGGTCGACCCCGTGCGTCGGCCCGCGAACATGACAGTACTGACGGTTTCGGGGCTTCTCGCCGAGACGATCATGAACGTCTTCGCCGACGAATCCGTGTCGGCGATCTTCGGCGGCGAGAACCAGCTCTTCTAATTCTTGCGCAAGACCGAGATCCGCTCGTGCGGATCCCGGTCGCGCGTACGACCCTGAAGGCGGC
>JBOHAY010000385.1:0-8167 GCA_050697935.1 Gaiellaceae bacterium
GATCGAGAGCGCCCCGAACGTCGTCCCGTGGTAACCGATGTTCCTGGCGATCGCCTTGTACCGTGTCCCCGGCGGGAGGCCGCGGGCGATGTGGAACTGCCGCGCGAGCTTCCACGCGGACTCGACAGCCTCCGACCCGCCAGAGCAGAAGAAGACTCGATTCAGGTCGCCGGGAGCGAGCGACGCGACCTCTGCAGCAAGCTCGATCGCGCGCGGATGCGCGTACGACCAGTTCGTGTAGAAGGGGAGCTCGCGCATCTGGTCGAGCGCCGCCTGGCCGATCTCCTCGCCGAACGAGTAGCCGATGTTCACCGAGAAGAGGCCGGCGAGCGCGTCCAGGTACCGCTTCCCGTTCGCGTCCTCGAGGTAGCAACCGTCTCCACGCACGATGATCGGGACGTCCGCGGTCTCGTACCCGCCCATGCGCGTGAAGTGCATCCAGAGGTGCTCCTTGGCGGCTTTCTGGAGGTCGAGTGGGGCGAGGGTCGTTGAGGTCATGTGGCTCCTTGCGTTCGTTTGGCGCTCCGGTATTGCCAGATCACGTTACCGAGGGCGAGGGCGATGGCGATGAGGAAGATGGCGCTCGCGACGACGTTCACCTGCGGTGGGACGGAGACGCGCGCGATACCCCACACGAAGACCGGGAACGTCTGCGTCCCTCCCGCATTGAAGTACGTGATGACGAAGTCGTCGATCGAGAGGGCGAAGCCGAGGAGTGCTCCGGCCAGCATCGCCGGTGCGATCAGTGGCAGCGTGATCTTCCGGAACGTGGTCGCCTCGTTCGCCCCGAGGTCCATCGCGGCCTCCTCGAGGTGCCGGTCGAAGCCGATCAAGCGCGCCTTCACGGTCACCACGATGAAGCTGACGATGAACATGACATGGGCGATGAAGATCGTCAGGAAGCCGAGCTGAAAAACCGCCGTCGTGTTCAGGAAGAGCGTGAGGAGCGAGGCACCGAGGACGATCTCCGGGGTGGCCATCGGCAGGAAGACGAGCAGGTTCGACGCTCCCCGACCGCGGAAGTGGTACCGCACGATGCCCAACGCCATAAGCGTTCCGAGGACGGTCGCAACGATCGTTGCGAGGAAGCCGACCTGGAGGGAGGTGATGAGCGCGTCTCGTAGACCGAGTACGGAGTCCCAGTTCAGCCAGTTGTCGAGGGTAAAGCCCTCCCACACGTAATTGAACCGGCCGGCGGGATCGTTGAACGAGAAGAGGATCACCACCGCGATCGGGAGCATGAGATACGCGCACACCAGGAGCGCGTACACGGTGAGCGAGTGGCGCTTGACGAAGCGCCAGGCGCTTCGGCGCCTTCGCGCCGAACCGCTTAATGGGCTCGACTGGACGCTCATCCTGTCCCCATTAGGCTGATGCGATCGCTCGATCGCATCAGCCTGTGAGCTTCTCCGAGCCGACGATCTTCGCGTAGACGAGCAGCGCGACGAGGATCGTCGCCATCAGGATGAACGAGAGCGACGCGGCAGTCGGGTAGTCGAGCGACTCGAGGAACTTGGCCTGGATGACATTGCCGATCATGGCCTGGTTCGGTGTCCCGAGGTACTCCGCGTTGATGAAGTCGCCGGCAGCAGGAATGAACGTCAAGAGCGTGCCCGCCACTATCCCGGGGGCGGAGAGTGGCAGCGTCACCCTGAGGAATGCCTGCGTCGGCGAGGCGTAGAGATCCTTCGCCGCCTCGAGTAGCCGGGGCTCGACTTGCTCGAGCGACACATAGAGCGGCAGCGCCATGAACGGGAAGAAGTTGTAGGTGATGCCCGCAACTACGGCGAAGGTGGTCGCAAGCAGCCGCTCGTCTTGCCCGAGGATGTGGAGCGTCTGGAGGATCCCGACGACGGGGCCCTCGTCGGCGAGGATGTTGAGCCAGGCGAGCGTGCGAATCAGGTACGTGACGAAGAACGGCGCGACGATGAGGAGCAGGAAGAAGTTCCTCCACGGGCCGGATCGAAACGCGATCCAGTAGACGAGCGGATACGCGAGCAGGAGACTCACTGTGGTGGCGATTCCCGCGTACAGGAACGAACGCCCGAGCTGCGTCCGATACTCCGAGAACGCATCCGTGAAGTTCGAGAACTCCCAGCTGAACTCGAAGTTCGGGAAGATCCCCGACTGAAGCGATTGGTACCCGAGAAAGCCGAGCGGTACCAGGAAGAAGATCGCCAGCCAGAGAAGCCCCGGGGCGAGCAGCAGGTACGGGGTCAGCCCCGGGTGACGGTGGAAAAAGCTACCCATCTCTTACGCAGATCCGGATCCGCCATTCGGCGGACCCGGATCGCGAAAACCCCTGAAGGCGTCCGCTTCGCGGCCGCGATCGCTGCTTCGACTCGACCTGAAGGTGGCTCAACCAAGCTCCGCGCGCCACTACTGGCCGAGAACTCCCTGCCAGAGCGTGATGTACTCCTCGTTGTCGAGTGCCGTCGAGTCGAACTGGTTGACCTGGGACAGCGTCGCATCGTCCGGAAAGATCAACGTGTTGTTGGCGGTATCGGGATCCGTCTTCGCGAGCTCCTCCTGTGCGCCTTGCACCGGGGTGACGTAGTTGACGTACGCGGCGATCCGGGCCGCGATGACTGGGTCGTAGACGAAGTTCATGTACGTCGACGCGGTCGGAACGCTGCCGCCGGTCGGGATCAGCATGTTGTCCGTCCAGATCATTCCGCCCGACTCGGGGATTGCCCACCTCAGCTTCGGGTTGTCGGCTAGGAGCTGGACCACGTCGCCGGACCAGGCCACCGCGGCGGCGAGATCACCCTTCGTCAGCTGCGACGCGTAGTCGTTGCCGGTGAAGCGGCGGATCTGGTCCGAGTCGACGGCCGCCTGAACCGTTGCGATGGCCTTGTTGAACGTTTCGTCCGTGACCGCTGTCGGGTCGTCGCCTGCCTGGAGCATGACGAGCCCGACCGAGTCCGCCATCTCCGTCAGCATCGTCACCTTGCCCTTCAGCTTCGGGTCCTCGAGCAGTTGCTGCACGGATGTCACCGGGCCCGTGACGTCCTCGTTCCACGCGATACCGGTCATGCCGGACTGCCAGGGAAGCGAGTACTCCCGGCTCGGATCGAACGGCGGGCTCGCCTGAGCGTCGACGAGGTTCGAGATGTTCGGGATGAGCTCCTTGTCGAGCTTCTCCACCCATCCCTCGTTCACGAGCAGCCCCGGAAACCGCGAGTTGTCGGTGAAGACGAAGATGTCCCGATCGATCCCATCGCCTTGCGCGAGCGGGCCCTGCACCTTCGCGAAGTACTCGGCGTTGTCGTTGATCTCGTCGAAGTAGTTGATCTTGATGCCTGTCTGCTTCGTAAAGTCCTCGAGCGTGGTGGGCGATTCCTCGTCGATGTAAAGCGGCCAGTTCGCGAAGTTGAGGACGTCCTTCAGCTCGCCGCCGCCACTGCTGCTTCCGCCGCCGCCACACGCCGCCAGTAGCGACGGGAACGCGAGAAGCGCGCCTCCGGCGGCTCCGCGCCGCAGCAGCTCCTGTCGGGTCAACCTCGGGTTCATGCCGCTTCCTCCTCTTCCATCGGTGGATCACCGGCGACGACGAATGTCGACTCGGGTGCCCAGCTCAAGATGACGTTGGTCCCCGGCGCCGGGACTCGCCCACCGGAGTCGATGTTCTGCGCGAACACCTGCACGGTGCCCGCAGCCGTGCGCACGACGACCTGCGTTGCGACGCCGATGTACGCGGTCTCGGAAATGGTTCCGGCGAGCTCGTTCGATCCTCCCCCTGCTCCGAGGGTGATCTTCTCCGGCCGAACGCCGGCCGCGACCCGCCCGGAGTGCCCGTCGATCTGTGCGCGAACGAGCTCACCACTGTCGAGCCGTACGGCATCCGTGCCCTCGACCGAGCCACGCAACAGGTTCGACACGCCGAGAAAGCCCGCGACAAATGCAGTGGACGGACGCTCGTAGAGCTCCTGCGGCGGGCCGAGCTGCTCGATCCGCCCACCGTTCATCACAGCGATCGTGTCGGCCATCGTCATCGCTTCCTCCTGATCGTGTGTGACGTGGACGAACGTGATCCCGATCTCCTGCTGAATGCGCTTGAGCTCGAGCAGCATGTGCTTGCGCAGCTTCAGGTCTAGCGCGACGAGCGGCTCGTCGAGCAGGAGCACACGCGGATGGTTGACGAGCGCTCGCCCGAGGGCGACTCGCTGTTGCTGGCCGCCCGAGAGCTGCTTCGGCTTCCGCTTGCCGAACCCCGAAAGGCCGACGAGCTCGAGCATCTCGGCGACACGGCCCTTCAGCTCGGCTCTGGGCACGCCCTTTCGCTCCAGCCCGAAGGCGACATTGTCCTCGACGGACATATGCGGGAAGAGCGCATAGCTCTGGAAGACCGTGTTGACGTCGCGCTTGTAGGGCGGCAGCCCGACGACGTCCTGGTCACCCAGCAGGATCCGCCCCTCGGTCGGCTCCTCGAACCCGCCGATCATGCGCAGCGTGGTGGTCTTTCCACAGCCCGACGGCCCGAGCAGGGCGAAGAACGACCCTCGTGGAACCTCGACGGAGATCCCGTCGACGGCGACCGAGTCGTCGAATCGCTTGACCACGCCCTCGAGCCGAACATCGGGAGCAACGGTGGCAGCCGAGATCATGCGAGCTTGACGCAGACGTGCTTGATCCGCGTGTACTCCTCCATCGAGTAGATGGACATGTCCTTCCCGTAGCCCGACTCCTTGAAGCCGCCGTGCGGCATCTCGGAGGCGAGTGGGAAGAGGTGCTCGTTGACCCAGACCGTGCCGAAGTCGAGCTTGGCCGCGACCTTCATCGCGCGGCCGACGTTCTCCGAGAAGACCGATGCCGCGAGGCCGTAGCGCACCCCGTTCGCCATCTCGATCGCGGCGTCGTCCGAGGCGTACGACTGCATCGTGACGACAGGCCCGAAGACCTCGTTTTGCACGATCTCGGCGTCCTGACCGACGTCGGTGACGATCGTCGGCTTCACGAAGAAGCCGCGATCGCCGAGAGCCTCTCCTCCCGTGAGGATCGTGGCTTTGGCATCGCTTGCGCGCTCGAGGAAGCCGAGCACACGCTCTTGCTGCTCGGCAGAGATGACCGGGCCCATTCCGATGTCGTCGTCGGTTCCCGGGTCTCCGACCGAGAGCGACTCGACTGCCTTGACCGTCTCGGAGACCACGTCGTCGTAGATCCGCTCTGAGACGAGGATGCGCGAGGACGCCGTGCAATCCTGGCCCGAGTTGAAGTAGCCGCCGAGCTTGATCGCCTCGGCCACCGTGGAAGGGTCGGCGTCGTCGAGCACGACCATGGGCGCCTTGCCGCCGAGCTCGAGGTGAACCCGCTTCACGGTCTGAGCCGCGTTCGCCGCGATGAGCTTGCCGGTGGCCGTGTCGCCCGTGAGAGAGACCAGGCGGATGTCGGGATGCCGAACGAGCCCGTCACCCACCGGGATCCCGTCACCGGTCACGACTTGCAGGACACCGGGAGGGATGACCTCCTGCGCGAGCTCTGCGAAGCGGAGCATCGTCAGCGGCGTCTGCTCGGCCGGCTTGATGATCTGGACGTTCCCTGCCGCGAGCGCTGGGCCGATCTTCCACATCGCCATGAAGAGCGGGTAGTTCCACGGACAAATGCCCGCCACGATCCCGAGCGGCTCCCGGCGGATCATCGACGTGTAGCCCTCCGCATACTCGGCGGCGGCCTTCCCCTCGAGGTTTCGGGCAGCGCCGGCGAAGAACCGGAGGTTGTCGGACATGACGCCCGGCTCGTCGACCGCCACCCACCAGGGCTTGCCCACGTTGAGCGACTCGAGCCGCGCCAACTCCTCCGCGTTCTCGTCGATGATGTCGGCGAGCTTCAGCAAGAGCTCCATGCGGTCTTTCGGAGTCTTGTCCTGCCACTCGCTCCATGCCCTCTTGGCGGCGTCGACCGCACGCTCGACGTCCTCGGCCGTCCCGCGTGCGACTTCGGCGATCACCTCGCCGGTCGCCGGGTTCAGCACCTCCATCGTCTCGCCCGACGTCGAGTCCACGAACTCGCCACCGATGAAGTGATTTTGATGGGTTACCGACACGCTCACGCGCGACCTCCGTTCGGTGAAATCGAGCGCAGCGTAACTCCGCCGCGCGGGGCGCGACAAGCAACCGTTCAGGTACAACCCGCTCGCCGTGAGGATTCTCGTCGTCGGAACCGGCGGAGTCGGCTCCGCTTTCGCCTCCATCGCGCAGCGCCGCGGCTACTTCGAGCACTGCGCGCTCGCCGACTACGACGCCGCTCGCGCGCGCGAGCTCGTCGCCGGGCTCGACGACGATCGCTTCAGCGGACACGGGATCGACGCGTCGAGAAAGGACGCGGTCGTCTCGCTGATCCGGGAGACGACCGCCGACGCTGTCCTGAACGCGGTCGACCCACTCTTCAACGCCCCGATCTTCGACGCGTGCTTCGACGCCGGCGTCACCTACCTCGACATGGCCATGACACTCTCCGAGCCGCATCCGGCGAATCCGTACGAGGAGGTCGGAGTCAAGCTCGGCGACTACCAGTTCGATCGAGCCGGCTCATGGGAGGAGCGCGGCTTGCTCGCCCTCGTGGGTATCGGGATCGAACCCGGAGCGGCTGACGTCTTCGCACGACACGCCGCTGACGAGCTCTTCTCCGAGATCGACGAGGTCGGCATCCGCGACGGTGCAAACCTCACTGTCGAGGGCTACGACTTTGCTCCCACCTTCTCGATCTGGACGACGATCGAGGAGTGCTTGAACCCGCCGGTGATCTGGGAGAGGGATCGCGGCTGGTACACGACGGCGCCGTTCTCGGAGCCCGAGGTGTTCGACTTTCCGGAGGGAATCGGTCCGGTCGAGTGCGTCAACGTCGAGCACGAGGAGGTGCTGCTTGTTCCCCGATGGGTCGACTGCAAGCGAGTCACCTTCAAGTACGGGCTCGGCGACGAGTTCATCGAGGTGCTGAAGACGCTGCACTCACTCGGGCTCGACTCCAAGGAGACGATCAGCGTGAAGGGCATCGAGGTGGCGCCGCGCGACGTCGTCGCCGCCTCGCTGCCGAACCCGGCGACACTCGGCGACCGCATGACCGGGAAGACCTGCGCAGGCACGCTCGTGACCGGTCGCGGGAAAGACGGCAGCCCGCGCAAGACCTACCTCTATCACGTCGTCGACAACGAATGGTCGATGAGCGAATACGGGTCGCAGGCCGTCGTCTGGCAGACGGCGATCAACCCTGTCATCGCGCTCGAGCTGCTCGCGTCGGGCGACTGGAAGGGCAGCGGCGTCCTCGGCCCCGAGGCGTTCCCGCCGCAGCCGTTCCTCGACAAGCTCGCCGAGTACGGCTCGCCGCACGGCATGCTCGAGCTCGAGCAGGAGCCACGGACACGCCTCCAACGGCCATCTGGCGCGCAGCGCTGATTGCGGCAACAGTTCATGCGTGATCAGGCGGCGGCGTGGCAAGCAGCGACAAGTCGAGGAGGTTCTCGAGGTACTCCACGGAATCGGCATGATGCTCACGGACATCAGCGCCAGACTCGAGACTGTGGTCGACCTCATGAAAGGAGGCGACGATGGAGGAGAACCCGACGCCTAGAGATCGCGACTGGTACCTCCGTCTCTTGGACGAACCGCATGGTGCGCGCGATTACATGGCAGACATCCTCGCCCACGTAGAGGCTCGGCGCCGCGAACGCGAGGAGTGGAACCAGCTCAGCTTCTTTCGCCGACTCTTCGCGCGGCAGCCGTAAGTTCGTCCCGCCGTCGATTACTTCCGACCTCGTTCGTCGTCTAAGCAGTGATGCGATCTAGGATCGACCTGTGCCAGTCGTGAGGCTCCGGGCGCCGCTTTCCGAACTCGCCGGCGGTCGCCGCGAGCTCGAGCTCGAGGGCGCCACCGTCGGAGAGGTGCTCCAGGCGCTCGAGCGAGAACATCCCGACGTGAAGGGCTGGATCCTCGACGAGCACGGGCTGATCCGCGAGCACATCAACGTCTTCGTCAACACGGAGTACGGACGGGAGGACACGCCGGTCGCAGCCGGCGACCGGCTCCACGTGCTCCCCGCGATCTCGGGAGGATGAGCGATGACTGAGCTTCTGGTCGGAACCAAGAAGGGCCTGTTCGTGCTCGAGGGGACGGCCGGCAAGCCCTTCGAGGTGACGTCGCGCGCGTTTGCCGGCGAGCCCGTGGAGTTCGC
>JBOHAY010000386.1:0-3495 GCA_050697935.1 Gaiellaceae bacterium
ATCGGATCCACGCCCATGAACGTCATCGAGAGCTCGCGCGTCCCGTGCAGGCGCTCGAGGATCCTCTCGGCGCCGAGGTGACGCAGGTCGAGGAAGACGTTGCCGTCCACGCCCCGCCCCTCGTCGATCTCCGTCTGCTCAGCGCGTGAGATGACATCGCGTGAGGCGAGCTCCATCGCGTTCGGGGCGTAGCGCACGAGAAAGCGCTCGGCCTGGCCGTTGAGCAGATACGCGCCTTCCCCCCGGCAACCCTCCGTGATCAGCACTCCGGTCGGAGCGATCGTCGTCGGGTGGAACTGCATCATCTCCATGTCCTTGAGCCCTACGCCGGCGCGAAGCGCCATTGCCATCCCGTCGCCGGTGCATGCGTACGCGTTTGTCGTCCCGGCATACAGCCGCCCGGCGCCCCCGGTCGCGAGGATCACCGTCTTCGCGCCGATCGACTTGAGGCCTCCGCCGAGGAGATCCCAGGCAATGACGCCCTGGCAGCGCCCGTCGTCGACGACGAGCTTCCACGCGAAGTACTCCTCGTAGGTCGGAATGTCGCGCTTCATCACCTGCTCGTAGAGCACGTGGATGAGGACATGGCCGGTGATGTCGGCCGCGTAGGCCGTCCGCGGCTCACCGGCCGCGCCAAACGGCCGCTGGGCGATTCGGCCGTCCGGCGTGCGCGAAAACACCGCTCCCCAGTGCTCGAGCTGGTAGACGTCGTCAGGCGCCTCCTGGCAGAGAATCTCGATCGCGTCCTGGTCGCCGAGGTAGTCCGACCCCTTGACGGTGTCGAAGGCGTGCTTCTCCGGGTCGTCCTCGGAGGCGTTTCCGAGCGCCGCGTTGATGCCGCCCTCGGCCGCGCCGGAGTGGCTGCGAACCGGGTGGATCTTCGAGATCATCGCGACGTCCGCGCCGGCGTCGAAGGCCTCTATTGCGGCGCGCATACCGGCCAATCCCGCCCCGACGACCACGACGTCGTGTTTCCCCAACACGTCACGGACGCTACCTGATCGACCTCGGCCCTCCAGAGAGAACGATCAGGCTCGAACGAAGACCGCGCGCGCTCTCGCCGCCTCGGTCATTGGCACGCTGCAAGAGCGCTTCGAGCCTCTGCAAGCCCCGCTCCACGAGCGGAACCTCCAGCCCTTCGCTGCGGTCGCCGTGAGCTTGACCGGAGAATACGAGGGGAACGTCGCCGAGCATCGGGGCCGACACGTGATCCCCGTCTGCGAGCTTCGCACGACTCCGCGGCCCGAGACTCCGACGGTCAGCCGGAATGTGGCGGGTGCGAAGAGCGCAGACACGGTCGCGCCGGACGACACTGTCACCGTGCAACCCGCGGAGCCGAGACACGCCGAGCCCCAGCGAACGAGCTTCGCGCCCGGGCTCGGCGTCGCGGTCAACGCAAGCCTCGTGCCCTCGTTCCACGTCGTCGTGCAACTCTGCTCACACTGCAGACCCGGGACGTCGCCGGCTACGGATCCCGGGCCGGACACGGACAGTGTGAGCGGCGTTTGACCGTCGAGTCGCACGAGCCAGGGCGCGTCCTGCATATCCGGCCAGGCGCCGCTGTGGCCGTAATAGTCGTTCCGGCCCGGATCGAGCGCCTTGGTCGCGAGCGGTGTGGTGTCGATCGACGGGTACATGAGGTCGTTCGGGTCGTCGCACGTATGCGCGCCGTCTTCGTCGGGACACTCGTTCGGCGCGCCCCGCGGAACGGCGCCGAGCGTGTGAAGCACCTCGTGAGCACCCACAGCCGCTGTCGAGACGCCGGCGCAGGACTGGAGGTAGACGATTGCGAGCCCGAAGCCCGAAGAGTCGCTTGCGCCCTGCCCGCAGACGTTGTCGTCGGCGACGGGCCCGTCGTAGTAGACGAGGTACTTCGTGAACGAGGAGCGGAGCCCGGCAGCGCCGATCGCAGTGAACACCGCTCCGAATCTCCCGCTGAGCGGCGCGAGCTGAGACCCGGACAGCGGCATGCGAACGGTGGCGATGTCGAGCTGGAGCCCGCACGAGAACTGGGTGAGGTCGTTTCGCGGGACGCGAGTCGGATCCTGCGTGCGCCACCAGGCATCGATCTGCTCGGCGTCGGTCTGCATCGCGCTCGCGATGCTCGAGAGCCGATCCTGCCCGTCCGACGGGATCGCGTAGACCCAGTGCACGGGGTGCCCGGCGACGACGTTCGGGCTTCGGTCCGACTCGGACGCGCTTCCGCACCACGTCGCCGCGGCGCGCGAGGAGCTCCCGGGAAGCGCGAGCTCGCGCACGCTCGACGGAGACGAGCTCCTCAGCGTCAGCCGCCCGGGGCCCGACTCGCGCGCTCCCTGCGCGGCAGCGCCTCCGATAGCGAGGAACCCGAGTAGGGCAGCCGCCGTGACCCGGAGGGTCACGGCGTGGCCGCCGCTACCCGAACTCGCCCGAGGGCTCCACTCTGCGTCACGCGAACGAAGAGCGAGCGTTGACCGCAGACGGAGCCCGTCAGTCGCTTTACGCGCTGACCGACCCATTGAGCTCGCCGGATCACCGTGCGGCGGTCCGAGCCGACGAGCGCGACCTCGTGATTGCCGCCGCTCGGAACGGTGGCACTGATTCGAAGCTCGCCGTCGAGCGGCGTCGAGACCGGAATCAGCCAGACCTTCTTCGTCTTCTTGCCAAACAACCGCGTGACGAGAGTCGACTTCCCGGCTTTCCACGGCTGCAGGACGTCTCGCTCGGCAGCCTGCAGCGCCGGTTCGTTCGGGAAGAAGGTGTCGGCGATGATCGGCCACGTCGCAGTTGTGATGCCGGCTTTGCGCTCGTCCATGAGGCGGTACGTCTCGGCCCATGCTTCACCCGGGTTGTAGGCGTAGTAGTTCTCCTCGTTTCCGGGGTGCGCTTCCTTCCGCGCGACGCGATCGCAGACGTTCATCGCACTGGCCCAGTGCTTGGGGCCCCAGTCGATCGCGTCCCACGGTGCATTCAAGCGATGCATCGCGACGTGATGTCCATACTCGTGGCGAACGATCTCCTCGGGGCTCACGTCGGGCATGGTCGAATCGCCGGGAGCAATCATCTGATTGCGGGAGTAGCAGCCGAGAGCGCGCGCGCCGCACGTCTCCTGGACCTCGGCGAGCGTGGCGATGTAGGTCGTGAGGACGGCGATCTCGGGACCGTGCGTCAGGCCGGTGAGGAACTCCGCCCAACCTTCGGGCGTCGAGGTCTCGAGCGGAAGAGCGTCGGACACCTGGACGTTCACGGTCTCTCCCGTCGACGTCGTGATGAGACCGCCGCGCCAGGTGATTGCCGCGCGTGCAAGACCCTCGGCGCGCAGCGCCGTCCCGGGGGCGGCGTCGATCGAGCTCGCGTACGTGGACGTCGAACGCCCTGGTGGGGCAGATGACCCAAGGGCCGATGCAAAGGAAGCCGCTATGAGCAGCACGCCCGAGACAACGATGGCGAGCGTCCTGATTCTCGGGGGCGCCACCCCGCTCTTATAGCCACGAGCATGTGAACGGGGGGTAAGAA
>JBOHAY010000387.1:0-2769 GCA_050697935.1 Gaiellaceae bacterium
CGGGCCAGAGATCGCACAGCTGTCAGAGCGCATCCGTTCCACCGCGCGGAAGCTCTGGGTCCTGTACGTCGGCCTCACGCTGCTCCAGACGCTCATGCTCGCGACGCTCGGCTGGGTCGGGATCGACGACGCTATGACTCCGTACCAGGCCCTTGCCCACGCGTTCTCGACAATGCCGACGGGTGGCTTCTCGACCCAAACCGATTCGGCAGCAGGTTTCTCCGCGGAAGCTCAGTGGATCCTCGCACTCTTCATGCTCGTCGCCGGCGCCAACTTCGCGCTCATGTATCGCGGAATCGTGCGACGCCGACCACAAGTGTTCGCACGCGACGAGGAGTTCCGGCTGTACATAGCGCTCGCTCTCATCGCATCCGGGGCGGTCACCGCAATGCTCTGGGGATACGGGATCGCCGAAGGCGAGGAGGCCATTCGAACCGGGTTCTTCCAGACCGTGTCGATCATGTCGACGACGGGCATGGCGAGCGCTGACTTCGCGCTCTGGCCGGCGGTGCTTCTGCTCGCGCTCTTTGCACTCATGTTCGTCGGAGGGTCAGCCGGATCGACAGGTGGCTCGATCAAGGTCGTGCGTCACCTCCTGCTCGGGAAGGTGCTACGCCGTGAGATCGACCAGACGCTGAGCCCCGAGGTCGTCCTGCCCATTCGGCTCAACGGAGCTCCCGTAGACGAGCGAACCGTTCGAGCGATCGCAGCGTTCGTCCTCCTCTACGTCGGAGCATGGGCGGTCGGCGCGTCGATTATCGCGATCGACTCGGCGATAACAGGCGCGGGATTGGGAACGCTCGACTCGCTCGCCACATCTGCGACCGCGCTCGGCAACGTCGGCCCAGCTTTCGGACCCGCCGGGCCGATGGGCTCGTTCGCTGAGCTCGGCGACGCCTCCAAGCTCACGATGATCGGGCTGATGTGGGTCGGCCGACTCGAGATCGTCCCCGTCGTCGTGCTCGCAACGCGCCATTACTGGCGCCTCTGACGGTAACGAGGCTCTATGTCGGTGCGCCAAGCAGCGCCCGCCGGAGCTCGGGCACGGACCCCTGCGGGACGATCGCGAGCACCTGGTCGCCGGGACGCATCACCGTGCTCGGCTCGACGAGCTCTGTCCGCCCCTGACGGAAGACGGAGATCAATCGCGAGCCGGCCGGAATCCCGAGCCCGCCTGCACGCTTACCGGCCGCCGGGGAGCCGCCCTCCACCTGCACCTCGGCGACGACGAGCCCCTCCTTCTGCAGCTCGAGCAGACGCACAAGGCCGTGCTCCGGCATCTCGTGCTCGACGAGCCCGAGCATGCTCGTCGTCGCGCAGACCGTCTGCGAGATCCCGAGCAGGTCGAAGTGCTGCTGGTTGCGCGGGTTGTTCACCCGCGCAATCGCCTTGCGGACGCCGTGCTTCTCCTTGGCGAGCTGGGAGATGACGAGGTTGTCCTCGTCGTCCCCCGTCGCTGCGAGCACGAGCTCGGGAGGGCGCGCGATGCCGGCCCGCTCGAGCACGCTGATCTCGGTGGCGTCGCCGCGCATGACGACCGGTCCGAACTCCTCCTCGAGCTGCGCGAACCGGTCGGGGCGCTGCTCGATGAGCGTCACCTCGTGGCCCATCTCGAGGAGCGAGCGCGTGACGTTCGAGCCGACTTTTCCGCCACCGGCGACGAGGACGTACATCAGGTCGCTGCACCCGCTTTCGGGGAGGCCGTGCGCGCGGTCTCGAGCAGGGCAGAAATCGCCGTCTGAGTGGGGCACACCGTAGGCAGCCCGCGATCGGCGTAGAACTTCGCCCGCGCAGGGTCGAGGACGCGAGCGACGACGGTGCCGATCTCGTAGCGCTTCTGGAGCACCTGGCCGATGACGACGTTCGTGTTGTCACCGTCGGTCGAGACGACTGCAGCGTCGGCCTCTGCAACGCCTGCGCTCTCGAGAATTCTGGTGTCCATCCCGTGGCCGACCACGAACCCGCCACGCCAACCCACTCCGAGGCGCACGAGCGCATCCTCGTTCTCGTCGACGACCGTGACGTCCCAGCCGTCTGCAGCGAGCGCTTTCGCCACCGCCGATCCGACGCGACCACACCCGATCACCACTCCCCTCACGGCGCGTCAGCCTACTCCTCGAAGACGCCTTCGGGGAATGCGACCACGAGCACCTTGCACGGAGCCTTGCGTAGTACGAAGTCGACGGTCGGCGAGAAGAAGCGCGACTGCCGCCTCCAGCGCGGCGACGAGCCGAGAACGATCACGTCTACGTCCCGCGACGCCGCCTCGTCGACGATCGCATGACCGATCGACCGGGCACGTACGACATCCGCGCGCACTTCGACATCGTGATCCTCGCCGAGAAGCCGCGCCTCCTGGAGCGAGGCGTCGACGCGCGCGGCGACGTCGGGCGGCAGCGGCCCTTCGAGCTCGAACTGCCGCGGGACGCGAACGACCGTGATTGCGTCGATCTCCGCGCCACGTTCCTTTGCGAGTGCGATCGCGGTCGCGACCATCTCCTCGCCGATGTCGCCGAGCTTCATCGGGACGAGGATGCGCCGGTAGTCCGTCCTATCCGGGAGGACACGCTCGACGGTCGGCTTGCGACTGCGGAGCCTCATGCTGCCCTCCGCCGCTCGAGAGCCAGCCGCCCCGCGCCGAGCGCGAGGAAGAGGCCGCCGAGGAGATACCCGACCACGCCCCCGCCCTCCGCCGCAGTCCGCGCGAGGAGCGCGACGCCGATCCCGACGAACATCAGAGAGAAGACGACGACCGCGATCCGATACGCC